>NZ_VFRR01000127.1 GCF_006385675.1 Maribrevibacterium harenarium
GTCGTCCCTGAATAATGGCGATTTTAGACTAAAGCGCCATTTCATTTTCTAGCCTTCTCGGCAATAAGGATTGTATCAATCTCATCCCGCTATAAATGCCACACCGGATCAAGGCAAAATTAAGCCACTTCAGCAGCTTACGAAGGTTTTGGCCACAGGCGCTTAGGATCACGTTAATCGCATCGCCCAGTATTCCTTTGAGGAAGCATCGTCTGAGTTTTCCGTCTGATTTAAGATGCCCGATGATGGGCTCTACGCTATTTCTTCTCCCCATCCAGTTCTTCTCTTTCTTGGGGACTCCGCGTTTTTGACCGGCAATCAAGACTTCAATATCTTCCACACCTGACCCTTTATATCCTCGGTCAACAAAACAGGTTTCAGGCTTTCGCCCTATCAAGGTTTCTACTTGTTGCAGTTGATCTTTCAGGGTGTGCCCATCATACGGATTACCGGGATAGCTTCTTGCGCCCACAATGAAGGATTCTTTAGCCGTCACAGCTATGCTGGCTTTCACGCCAAATTCGTAGCGTTTATGCGCTTTGCCTTTGGATATGCAATCCACATTGGGTTCATGCAGGCTGTAGAGTTTGTTTTTGCTCTGGCGAGTTTGTTTCAGCAATCGATAGGCTTGATTAAGTGTATCTTCCTGTTTTTGGGTGAGCGCTACCCCTTGTCGTTTTACTTGCCGATCAATATCCCGCAGGACTCGCCCCAAAAAGCCTTTGACTTGTTTAATGGCTTTTCTCATCCGTTGGTATTGTTTGGCATGACC
>NZ_VFRR01000128.1 GCF_006385675.1 Maribrevibacterium harenarium
GCATTCATATTGTGTGCTCCGTGGATGAATAGACGAAACACAGTTTGGGCGGGGTTAAGCGCGAAAACTAGAGGCTGATTTAGTGACGCTTACTTATTACCGAGTCTTTAAGGCTCAGCTTTTCAATGAGCAAGTGTGGGCGAAGTGCTATTGTCTAGATCACTTAAGTCCATTGGAGCGTGAAGCGCAATTGAAAAGCCTAGGGCGTGAAGCTTTGGTACTAAAGCGTCTTGGTCGTGTTAATGGTGTTCAGCGTTATCAAGACAAGGAGCTAGTAGATGACAAGTACTATATTTTCGTTGAGAAGGCTCCCAAATTAACTTTGATTGCTTGGGTTCAGAGCAACCCATGTCGTCAAGAAAGACTAAAGCTGCTAGTTAAGATTGCGCAGACCATAGAACAAATTCAAAAATTTGATGACCCAGTCATTATTCATCGAGCAATCAACCCATCGAATATTCGCATTGATGCTGATGGTGATCCTATGCTGATTAACTTTGAACTATGTCAGCATGAAATGGTAGCCACCTTACCTCTCAATGCAAGGCGAACATTTGAGCAAAATTACCAAGCGCCAGAAGTGAATCGGCCAGGCAGTTCGCTGACCTATGCGGCGGATATTTTCAGTCTAGGGCTAATTATCTATTTTACTTTAACCGCTAAGTTGCCCTTTGTTTGTAATCCCCCCATTTTTAACAGGGGTTAAAAGTAGAGCCTAAGCAGCCTTCAAAAGCCATTTAGGTGGAATGCCACCAATGGCGCTGTTTGG
>NZ_VFRR01000129.1 GCF_006385675.1 Maribrevibacterium harenarium
TAGTCGCCCCTGAAAAACTCTCAACCCATTGAATACAACGTGTTTTTATACGATAGTTAATACCGAAATCTTGCTATAAATACGCCGTAAGGCCCAAAAAGTTGCAGAATGGATGTGTTTTATGAAGCCTCGTCAGACAAAGACCATACCGCAAAAGGATTTATTCCAATCCCAGCTCGTTGACATCATTAACCTCAACCATCCTTTAGTTCGACTGGCTAATATCATTGATTGGAATCAGTTGGATAACGAATTAGGGAGACACTTCTCAACGGTGGGTGCAGCCGCGTTGCCAACGCGCCTTATGGTGGGATTGCTGTATTTGCAGCATTTGCATAACTTGTCCGATGAGATGGTTTTAGAGCAATGGCTTGAATCGCCTTACTACCAATATTTTTGCGGCGAAACCTTTTTCCAGCACGACTTTCCATGCCATCCAACGAGTCTGGTTAAATGGCGAAAACGGTTAGGAGAAGAAGGATGCGAATGGCTGCTTACCCAGACGATACAGGCAGGACTCAAACTAAAGGTCATTAAACCAGCGAGCTTAAAGAGAGTCGTAGTCGACACTACGGTACAAGAAAAAAATATCACGTTCCCAACGGATGCCAAGCTCTACAACAAAGCCCGACAGCAGCTTACCCAAGTCGCCAAAGAGCAAAACATCACCCTAAGACAAACCTACGACAAAGCTTGTCGTGAATTGATGCCCAAAATTGGGCGCTATGGT
>NZ_VFRR01000013.1 GCF_006385675.1 Maribrevibacterium harenarium
TATAAAATATCGTCAACACTGTCACGACCAGCTTGCCAAAAACTTGCGGTGAATCAATCTGAAAAAACTAGGTGTGGTTTGCCGGACGCTTACGCCATATCGATTCACACGAATATGCAGATAGCGCTAAACCTATTCTTCATAACATGGCGGACATGGCGAGAGCGTTGAACCTCTCCGTTTTGCAGGCTGATATTCTGCTGTTCCTAACGGTACGTGAGACCGATGAACGGATAAAAATTGCACTCGATCACTTTTCAATGAGTCGCTATTTCAGCACCCGAAAAATGCAATCGGTGATGAAGATCGTATTTGATGTGAGTGCCAGCGATATGACTGAAGCACTTAACGGAGAGAATGGCCTCTGGGGCATTGGTCTGCTGTGTCCAAATACACGGCACCATGGTATGGAATTACTAGAAGGCATCGCCGATATGTTGCATTACGAGGAGAATGCTCTTACTGAATTGATGGATAACTTTGCCCGTCAGAGCGTGCCGCCGACATTGTGCCGCGAGCACTTCAACCATATCGACAGCATGTATAAAGCAACGATGGCGCTATTAAGCGCAGCAGCCAGACGTAACAGGAACATTTTAATTTATGGAGCACCCGGCACCGGTAAAACAGAATTTGTTCGTCATATTTGCCTGCAAATGGGGTTGCGCCTATGGGAAGTCGAAACTCTTGATACCAACTTCAATCCCTTAAAACCGGGTAATCGACTAGCTTCATATTCACTTTTGCAACGCATATTAGGACGCAGCAATGGTAACTGCATCCTATTTGATGAAGTGGAAGGCGTTTTTCACCCTTCTTTCACGCAAGACTACAAGGCTTGGATCAATAAATCTCTGGAGAGCAACATTGCTCCGTGTTTCTGGTTGAGCAACGATATAAGCGCGATGGATCCTGCCTTTATACGCCGTTTCGACCTATTGATCGAAATGCCAAGCGTACCGGAACAGTATAAACGAGAACAACTTAATGCACTGATCTCAGAAAATACACAGGACACCCTGCTTGATGAGCTCTGTGGACATCCTGCTCTCGAAATTGCACACATCAGAAAAAGCGTCGATATCGTCAAAACCCTTCCAAAAGGGTCAACTCTTGGCGTGGTAGACATACTGAATAGCTACATCAAAGCCAATGGTCATCGCCCAGTGAACACAAAGCCTGATCAGGATGACGAAACCTACGACTTAGGTTTAATTAATACCAATATTGACCTAACAAACCTACTCCAAGGCCTTTCAAACAATCATGGGCAAGTTTGCCTGTATGGCCCACCTGGAACAGGAAAAACAGCATTTGTACGCTACTTAGCAAAGAAGCTAAACAAGAAGCTACATTGTCACCAAGCCTCGACTTTACTTGGTAGCTTCGTCGGTGAAACCGAACGTAATATTGCCGTTGCATTTGAAAAAGCACAGAGACATAATGCAATTCTATTCATTGACGAAGCTGACTCATTTCTTCGCAAGCGGGAATGGGCTTCACAAAGCTGGGAAGTGACGCAAGTAAACGAATTACTTGTGCAAATGGAGAAATTTACAGGGACGCTCATGCTAGCCACCAACCTCATCGAAAATTTAGACAGCGCGACCATGCGTCGTCTCCCTGTTAAAGTAAAATTCGACTACCTGACTCCAGTGCAGTGTCACCGTATGTTGACCCAGCTTAGTTCTGAGCTGGATGCTCCGCTACGCCCTTTACTCAGTCGATTTAAATTTACTCCCGGAGATATTCACGCAGTCTTGAAGCGGTTAAAGCTCCTATGCCAGCCAATTACCTATGATAATTTGTTAAAAGGCTTAGAGCAGGACAGCGACTTCCTAATAAATAGAAATAAAAAACCTATCGGATTTATAAATTAAAACGCCACTTAATTAATTTTATTCTATAACTATGTTTTAGTTAATTTCATAAAACATAGTTATAGAATCAAGAATCATTATATTTTCAGATTAGTAGTAGTTTCTCAAATCTAAAATCATTTAAAGTTTTCAATTGGCTTCTGAAAATTTTTTGAAAACAATAAGGTAATGGAGAAAATTAATTCGGTGAAATATGCGACTAAAATCCTGTAAAACAAGGTGGTATGCTATAGGATAAAAATTCAATACCAGCATCCAAGATTGCTAACAATACATCTCTTTCTGAAGTATCTCTGTCTTTTTTCTGGATCTGGTTCAGAGCATCTGCCATAGCACCATAAAAAGCAAATTTATTTAAATGGTTTATCAAACCAGGATCAGCATCGCGTACTCGAATCCATAATTGTGTGATTTCATAAGCATAGGGCGTCAGGCATAGCTCTTTATTGAATGGCACTTCAGCTGAAGGGTCATTAGTCACAAAGATTCCAGCTCCAGACCAATACGCCAACCTAGTTTCAGGTACAGCCTTTCCAGAGAAAGACATACACTTTAAATTTGAATTATTTGATTCTATTTCTTTACGAAGCAATTCCAATCGAAATATAAAAATATTCATCATATTTTTAATTTTTCGATTTGTATTGTCAAAACCTCGCCATGCTTTGTAGTTTTTTTGATATTTTATATGGTTGTCGAAGTCCCGAAATGTATATTCTATCAAGTAATTCATCGACTTCCAAAAATGACGTTTCACCTTATTAGGATTAGATTCTTGAACAACTTCTTCAATCAAATAAGGCCTTGCTAAATACATCAATCGGTATAAAGACAATAGTAATTTAGGTAAATGATCTGGATAATCTCGGTACTCCCCAACGATATGCCATTCGCCAATCTTAATGACATTATCATAAAGATAATTCAATGTATCTTTATTCAACCGAATTCCTGATTCTGTCATAAGCCCCCCCATTTGAGACAAGAAGATATTATGACAGTACTAAGCGACAAAAATCGTCGTCAAACTAAACTTTTAGGTAATAGTCGACAAAACACCCACAAAAAAAGTAGAAAACACTTTATAAATCCGGATATGAATACAATAAAAATCAGCTAAAAAAATAAAACACAACCAGAAAAATAAATGAAACAAAAAACAACAAGATATCAATATCTGGAAGTCTATAAATTACATCACCATCATCCTTTATATACGCATACTTAGATTTCTCCCCTGAAATAAAATGATACCTAAATATAACCAAAGATGTATACATAAATGAAGACAAAGAAAAAACATGAACAATAGCTACAGGAACTCTCCAAAGATAGGAAAAAAATCCATCAGCATTCAAAATCAAACCTAGGGAAAATGTCACCAACGATAAGATGGCACCAGCCAAGCCAAAATACCATTTATTTAAATTTGGAGACAAAGAGTTTGCTCGACGAATATCCTCTTTTACTCTTCTTTTAGTCTTTAATCGATTTTCTTTATCAACTCTTTCTTCCTCTTTTATTCTTTCCCGCTGTATCTCTTGCCACTCAAACTCTTCACGATATTCATTTTCAATGATAACAGCAGCCTCACGAATATACATAGCTTCAGCTCTATCTATGTCCATATCACAATGTGCCTTACAATATGACCATAAATTTTCGCGTCGTCTCATCGGATCATCTAACTCCGCTTCAGCCATAGCATAGAAACTCATCTCGAAAAACCCCTTAAATCAAACAGAAAGACCTGGCGCACCCATTAATAAAAAAATAAGCGCAACGATAAAACTTAACGAAAGACCTATTTTTCTAAACAAATCTCTCCTAACTAAAACATCGCTTTCCACACACCACTTCTTAATATTAATAGCTGCATAAGCAAGCACCAAACCAACATGAAAAAAAACTGAAAGCTTTTTATTTTCTTCAAAAAAATACTGATAGCCGCCAAATAAAAACAAAAACAAAGCCAACACAATTAATAAATATGAAAACTTCCTTAAGAACGAAGATAATTTTTTAACGAAATCTTTAATGACCTCAATCTCCTGAACTCTTGGTGCAAATCTACCAAGAAAAACAATCAAAAAGAATATTAATAGAATAGCATTACCAAAAGCTAAGATCTGCTCGTCATTCAAAGAACATCCCGTAAGCAGCAATGAGAAAAATACAGTTAAAATAGATCTATTCATTTTTATCACCTTTTTTCATTACTCTTTTAAGCTTTCGAGTAAATGCATACCTATCTGGAAGAAATGGAATCAGATATAATATCACTATAATAGCTGCAACTGTGAAAACAATTGTCGTCAAAGTTGATGTGGCGAAATATGTTAAAAATCCCGCAAGGGAGCCTACAAAAAATGTTCCAGCTAAAACCCAAAAAATTATCATTGGTGGCATATCTTTTCCTTTTTCAATGAGATAATAAATTTAAAAATATGAGCATATTTATTATGAGTACCTTCCTGAAAACTCATCAATCGAGTTAGATACTGTAAAATTCACATCATCACCCAGTGCCTCAAAGTGTGCATAACCGCATTTGATTTTGGCATTTTCTTCAGGGCGTCGTTCAATTGAGAAAAGCGTGCTCTTGGTTTCGACTACGAAATAGAGCTTTTCCTTCCCATCTTGCTCAATTAGCACCGCCCAGTCAGGGTTGTAGCCACCCAACGGCGTATCAATTTTGAACCAGCCGGGAAGTTTGGCATAGAGTTTGATATCCTCGTTTCGCTCGAAGGCTGAGGCAAATTCCAGCTCGATATCGGAGTCGTAAACCACATGGTCAAAAACAGACTTCTCAGCTTTAACCATGTTGTCTTTCAGGTAGCCGAACAATTCGTTCTGTTGGAATAACTCCTGAGCATAGAACTGATCATCACCAATTTTGTGGTACTTGATGCCATCAACAATAAAAAGACGCATCTGACTTTTGATAATGTTGGCAGCCTGCTCGATAAACTTCTGTGGATTGTTCTTAAATGATTCCAGGCGACCACTTTTGTTAATAATGGCAACTATTGAGCGGCGCGTCAGGTTGGTTTCATTCTGCAAGTAAGTGACCAAATCGGGTAAATCAAACGCGCGAGATTCGTACACGCTAGTTGTTTCCTGAACCTGCTCAGTATGCACGCCACCCTGGTCAATTTCAGTCTTCGCCTTGCGATAAGTGAAGCGAGCCTTGCCTACCTGAAGGTTAATTTTAATCTCTTCAGCGCACTTTTCGATCAAGGCGTTGGTATCAAAGTCCACGCGGAACGTGGTTTTATATTTGATACGATCCCACAACGCCTGGAACTCGGGGCTCAGATACACGGCCTTATTCAGGGAAACCTTGGCTTTGTCATCGCGGTTCTTGATGTTTAGGTTACCGGATACTTTTTTCAGCACCGATACAATCTGTGCCGCATGGAGCTGGAATGCCTCTGGCAACGCCAGAGTACCGTTCTTTAACGATACCTTGAGGCTATCCTGGACTTTACCTTTGCTATCGATATGACCTTCACTCTGCAAGTGTTCCCACAGCTGTTTCGAGGCCTCTGTACCTAAGTATTCGTGATTGTGATCGTCAACCGGCACCACGATATTGGCAAACAGGTGTTTCTCAACCACACCAAACTTAATGCCTTCTTCGTTTTCGATTTCCTTCTGCAATTGCTCTGCAAATTGCTCGTAGGATTCATTGGCCATCACGGTGAGAGTATTCACCGCAAAGCCGTGTACCCGCTCACCACTCTGATTTACACAGATACGCAAGCCACGGCCGATCTCCTGACGTTTTTTAATGACTGAGCTTGTTTCGTTCAGGGTGCAGATTTGGAATACATTGGGGTTATCCCACCCTTCCTTTAACGCCGAATGAGAGAAGATAAACTTCAGCTTTGAATCAAAGCTCAGTAGCTTCTCTTTATCTTTCATGATCAGGTTATAGGCGCTTTCATCAGCAGCGGTTTTACCGGATGAGTCTTTCACCATCTCGTTGCCTGAGCTGTCTTTTTTCTTGTCGACCGAGAAATAACCGTTATGCACACCATCCGCAGCCGTATCCAGGTCGGCGCCTTCAAATAGCTGGCTGTACTTGGGTTTGCGAATGGCGCGATCGTATTCGTCTTCAAACATCAGGGCGAACTTACCCTTTTGCGGATTGCCGTCTTCGTCATACCAACGGTAGTTGGCGACCTTGTCGATAAAAAACAGGCTCAACACCTTAATACCCAGTGGGCGCAGGCGCATTTCTTTATCGAGATGTTCCTCAATGGTTTTGCGGATCTGCAGGCGTTTAAACTCATCCGGGTCTACTTCGCCCAAGGCCTGGCCCAGTTTCAGAATATCGGGCTTACTGGTAAAGCTGATGTATTCATTGCCCTGTTCGCAGTAGATGTCTTCAATGATGTAGCCATCGTATACGTCGCGACCACCGCTGTACTTAACATCCAGCAAATCCGCTCCGCTGGTTACCGTGACTTCTTTGCGCTTAATGCTGCCATTCTTCAGGCGAGTATCAATCTCGATTTTGGCACTGATTGGGCTTTTTTTATTGTTCACACTGAGTAGCTTTATATAAGCCTTATTGTGGCCATCCTTAACCTCAATGCCTGCCACTTCAATCTGCTTAACTAGCTTTTGCTCGTAGGCATCGACGGAATCCAGCTTGTAGAGCATATGGTGCTTTTCGACGTGCGTTGCCGAATAACGCAGGGTGCACATGGGGTTAAGCGAGGCGATAGCCTCTTTGCTTTTCGGAGTTGTATCTACACTCTGAGGCTCATCAATAATCACAATCGGGTTGGTTTGCTGGATAAATTCGATCGGCCTGGCACCGGTCATGCGGTCGTGTGCCCGGTGAATGATATTGGCTTTGTTCTCTTGCTCCGGATCGGTAAAACTTTTCCGGAAGGCATCGATATTGATCACCATGATTTGAATATCAGGGCTGGTCGCAAAATTACGCACATCCGACAGCTTACTGGAATCGTAAGTGAAATAGTCAAAGGCAACGTTTTCGTAAAGCTCTTTAAAATGAGTCGCCGTAATTTCCAGCGACTTCTGCACACCTTCTTTAATGGCAATGGACGGCACGACGATAATAAACTTGGTAAAACCATAGAGACGGTTCATTTCAAAAACCGTACGCAGGTACACGTAGGTTTTACCAGTGCCGGTTTCCATTTCTACTGTCAGGTTGATGCCGCCTTTGGAATCAAAATTTTCTGACGGCGCGAGGCCATTTTTCAGCTGTATTTTGCGGATATTGGCATGGATATCTTCATCCAGCAGGCGTAGGCGGTTACCAATACCTAGGGTATCTTCCTGCGTACCATGAAACAGCGAGCCTTCCTCCCAGGATTGCAACGGCGCTACAGTGAAGTTGGTCTGGCAGATTTCCTGACCAGCGAATACGCCCGTAACTGACTCAATCGCATCTCGCTGATAATCCAGATTGGCATCGAACTGAATATTCATACTCATGTTACAGGCTCCTTACGTCTTCAATTCCGGCCTGCTTGAGAATCTGTACCGCGTTGGTTTTTACCACGTCGTCGGCAAAACCGGCGTCTTTGAAGACCACCCGCATAATTTCTGGATTCAGTTCGTCTTTGAGCTTGGCAATGCCCTCCACCACGTCGAGAGTAATGTCGTCAGACAGACAGATCATCAGTGCGCCCATGCCGATGTCAAAGACTTTATGACCCGCTACGATATGCTCAGCAATAGGTAAGGTCAGATCCAAACCATATTTCAACAGCACTTCGTAGAGCACATCTACATCTTCACGGCCATGCTTGATATTGGAGATCTGATCTTCCAGATCCTGCTCCGTGAGGTCAAAATTTAGCTCCCAGGGCTTAATATTGGTGGAGTCGAGTTTAAAAACTTGAAAGCCAAGATCGCCTTGATAATCTGGATTTTCTTCTTTGATCTTCGCGGCAGCGCGGCGAATTCTATCCTTCGTGATATCGGAGATAAATCTATAACCAGCCTTAAAAGCATCAGTTTTATCTTCAGTTATTTCGGGTAGCTGAATTGCTATGAATCTAATGTTAGTGCCTGTTTCACAATTGAACTGGAAGACAGCATCAGCTGTTGTCCCAGAGCCAGCAAAAAAGTCAAGAACCATTTCATCATTATTTACCGATAGCTGAATAATCCTTTTTAGTAGCGCTGTCGGTTTAGGATTATCAAATGGAGCAGAGGTCTCAAATAGCTTTTTCAATTCTTTTCTAGAACTATCCGTATGACCCACTTCTTCATAGGACCAATAGGAAGTGGGAACAACTCCATCTTGAACTTCTGAAAGATATCGTTTGAGTTGGGGGGCACCATCCCCCTTTTGTCCAAAAAAAACTCTGCCTTCATCAATCCACTCCAGCATTTTCCTTTCATTTGTAAGCCAGCACCGGCCCTGCGATGGTGAATAAGACTTCCCTGTATTAGGATTCACGATTTCGTATAGATATGACTCGGATACAGTCTTAACCGTTAAATTGTCAGGACGCCACCTACCTCGGCCATCATCACTGTCATATTTATATAGTGCATCTTGCTTTTCCGTTCGTGGCAATAGCTTTCGCTCAAATCTATCAGATTTTTGATAGACCAAAATATGATCATGCATCGCAGGAATGCCTTTTGCGTCATTTGAAGCTGCATATTTCTTATGCCAAATAATATTTGACACAAAATTTTCTTCCCCAAATATCTCATCACATATTTTTCGCAAATTGGGCACTTCGGAGTCATCAATACTGATAAAAATAACCCCATCATCCTGCAAAAGATTTCTTGCTAGCTTTAAACGCGGATACATCATATTTAACCAATCGGTATGATAGCGCCCACTGGTTTCTGGATTGCTAGATAAGCTTCGACCTTCACCATCCACCTGGCCGGTAATCTCTTTGTAGTTTTTGATGTTGTCTTTAAAGTTATCTTTATAAACAAAGTCTTTACCCGTGTTATACGGTGGATCGATATAGATCATTTTGACTTTTTTGTGATAACTCTTTTGCAGCAGCTTGAGCACTTCAAGATTATCGCCTTCGATAAACAGGTTCTGGGTGGTATCCCAATCAACGGATTCTTCTTTACTAGGGCGTAATGTGCCGGTACTTGGGGTTTGTGCCAACATACGAGCTTTGTTTTTGCCGTTCCAGGTGAAGCTGTAGCGCTCTTCGCGGCCATCAACGTATTCACCCAGCACTTCTTTCAAGGCCTCAAAGTCTACTTTGCCTTCGGTAAAAGCTTCCGGGAATAGTTCTTTCAGCTTGCTGATGTTGTCAGCGACTATGTCCATGCTTTTACTATCCACTTCTGGAATAACTTTTTTCACTGTGTTTCCTCTTGATTCTTCTGCTTTCGGCAATTCGGTTACAGAGTTTCAGCGATCTGCTTGAGCCGCTGTTCCTGCTGTTTAATCTGGGTATTCAAGGTAACCTGTTGGCTGAATTCGGCCTTTTTGATCTGGGCGCGTAGTCTTTTAATGTCCTGCTCGATTTGACGGTAGCGTTGCAATTGCTGTTGCTGCTGTTTCGCCGCTTCACCATCCACCAAAGAAAAGCGCCCGCAGATTTCAGCACACTGAAAGGCTTGGACACAGGCCATAATGGCTTGATAGAACTGCCAGAAGTTGCTGTGCGGCAAGCAGGTAAAGTTCAGGCTGTTAAAAAATACTTTGGCGAGTTCCGTTACGTTGCTCAATGATAACCAAGGCGATAGCTGAAAATCTTCAATAACCCACTTTGTTTGATCCGCTTTGTTAATGCGTTTGTCCGCTAGGCAAATAGCCAGTTGTTCGTTGGGGTCTTCTTTTTTCCGATCTTTTACATCCGGTTCGTCATCTGCTTCAGTGCCGTTTTCTATAATTTTGCTTTCAGAGTGCACAAAGAAAATGACTAATGGGTAAGGAATCGCCCGGTTGATTAGGTGGCCAATTCGATCAGCGCTTTTGGTATTGTTTAATTCCACGTATAGAAAGGCCAACTCACCATAATCATGCAGGTCATCACTAAAAGGCGCGATATTGATGGTGCTGGGCTTTAAGGTGTAGAGCCAGCGGATTTTATCAACATCGTCTTTCAGAGCCTTTTTGTCTTTGGCGTCCAGGTCGGCGTGCTCCTGAAACATCTTTTTGAACAGGGGTTTATTGAGCACACAGCTATTGTGTACGTTCAAGCCTTCAAGAAAGGCTTCGAATTGTGGCAAGCCTAATCCCAGTTCAGGCATGACCCTCTCCTTGACCTTCTGCTTCGTCAGCGGCTGTCAATATCAGGTAGGACACCACCATAAAGTCTTCAATGCCTTGGCTAGAGGTGGAAGTAAGTACGGTACCGCCTTTGCTAAACAAGCTTTCGATGCCTTTTTCTTCGCTTTTGCCCGCAATGCTATCTACGGCGACAGCTAATAGATGCTGAAAGTGGCTCATATCACGTCCGTTACGTGTCATGTGGTTAGCTTCGGTGATGGCAGATTGATCGGGCGATTTGTGTTTGAAGGCTTTACGCTTGAGCAGATCGAGTATCTTTTTACTTTGGGTAAAATTCAGCTCAACTACCGTGCTGCCTTCGGCATCAGCGGTCACGTAGATCAGGAAGTATGGTGCTAGTGGGTAGTTATCATCGACCTGAACGGCTTCTTTGCCACTGCGGATATTCTTCAGGCAGAAGATAACGCCCGGTTTAATGCCATCGGCGGCCAGATCTTCATCAATGCTAACTACGGCATACAGGCCTAGCGGTGCCTGCTCCAGCGTTGTGAGGCGCGCCTTGTCGTTCATATAACCTGACAGATCCATGCGGAAATCATTGAGGGTTAGGTCGGTAATGGATACACCACCGCTCATGTCTTCCAGATCGACTACCGCGTCTTTGAGTTGCTGCAGTTGTCTGCGCCGGTATTCAAGGTCATTCATGTCTTTGGCGCTTTCGTCGATGACATTCTCTTCACCTGTGGCGGATATATCCAGCAAGACCATGCGCCCGGAAACACGGGCTTCAAGATTGATGTATTCGTCCAGCTCCATGTTGGGCCAGAAGTTGATGAGCTGGATTTGCGTGTTTTTACTGCCAAGACGGTCGATACGGCCAAAGCGCTGAATGATGCGTACCGGGTTCCAGTGAATGTCGTAGTTGATGAGCGTATCGCAATCCTGCAGGTTCTGCCCCTCACTGATGCAGTCGGTGGCTATCAGTAAATCCAGTTCCGTCGTGGCGGTTGGGTCGACTTTGCAGCGCTCTTTAGATACCGGCGAGAAGGCGGTCAGAATATTGTTGAGGTCGGAACCTAAGCCCGTCATAGTGGTTTTATTGGTACCGCCGCCCGTCACCAATGCAGTATGAATGCCCAGTTCGAAATGCGCCCATTGCGCCAGATGGGCATACAGGTATTGAGCCGTGTCGGCGAACGCAGTAAACACGATCACCTTTTTATTGCCAGGATTTAGCGGGTTAACCACCTTGCTGGCAATGGTCTGTTTAAGCCGCTCTAACTTTGCATCACGGTCTGCATTAACACTTTGTGCAGTTTCGGTAATGTAAGTTAGGAATTCGTGATCGGCTTCCAGCTCCTGCCGAAAGCGAATAAGATCCATATCCTGCAACAGTACTTTGGTTTTGTTGCCCACCATGTAATTTTCCAGCTCGGTGGACTCCAACTCAAAGTCGTGAATATCCTCGATATTCAGCTCGGTCAGTTCTTCTGATTCGTGGGCATCGATTTTGGCTAGCAGTCGCTCGACTTGCTGAGCAAGTTTGGTGGCCGTTAGAGTAAATGAGTGAATGGAACTTTCCATACGCTTCAGCAAATTGACGCGCATAAGGTGAATCAGGCTTTCTTCACGGTCAATTTGCCTGAATACCCCTTTACCACCACCGACGGCTTTATCGTAACGACGGGCATATTCGGCCTTTTTGGCTTCGCGCACGAATTTCAGCGGAGAATAACCCGCTAGGGACAGTCGTCTGATGGTTTTGTTGACGTCTTTCAAGGGCGGAAACTCGCCGGAGACATCGATGTCGGCATAAATATTTTTCGGTTGCAAGCGGGTCGGGAAGCGGCCGATATCTTCGGTACCATAGTACTTTTCTATGTGTTTGCGGGAGCGGGCAATGGTAACGATATCGAGTAGTTTGAAGTAGTCAAAACTCATAATATCGAGTAAGGCCGCCGTAGTGCGCTTTTCGACCGGTTCACTGACCCACTGATTAAATTGCTTCTGGGCAAGCCGCAGAGTGGATTCAATATTCTTAATACCCTGTTCGGCAAAGGCATCATCCCGACCTTCCGTAATGAAGGCGACCTGATTTTTCAGATCGTTCATGCGATTGTTGACCGGTGTTGCCGACAGCATCAGCACTTTGGTTTTGACACCTGAGCGAATAATGTCGTTCATCAGCCGCTCGTAGCGGCTTTTACCTTCTACCTTGCTCGGTGTGTTACGGAAGTTGTGGGATTCGTCGATGACTACCAAGTCGTAATTGGCCCAGTTAAGTGTCTCCAGATTTATTTCGCCCGAGTAGCCTTTCGGCCGGGTCAGATCGGTATGGTTTAGTACGTCGTAATTAAAGCGGTCAGCTGCGAGCAGGTTGCGCTTGTCGTTGACCGTGTACATGGACCAGTTGTCACGAAGCTTTTTCGGGCATAGAACAAGCACGCGATCATTACGTAGTTCGTAGTATTTGATCACAGCCAGGGCTTCAAAGGTTTTACCCAAACCCACGCTGTCGGCAATGATGCAGCCGTTGTGCTTTTCGAGCTTGTCTATTGCACCCAGCACACCGTCTTTCTGGAATTTGTAGAGTTTGTTCCAGACCAAGGTATCTTTAAAGCCAGTTTTACTGCGGATAATGTTGTCTTCGTCGATGTCTTCGAGGAAGTCTTTAAACAAATGAAATAGCGTGAGGAAATATATAAAGCTGGCCGGTTGATCGGCGGCGATGCTATCCAATCTGGCGATGAGATCATTCTTAATATCACGAAGGCTCAGCGAATCAGCCCAGACATTATCAAACCACGTCAGAAGCTGCCGGGTGCTCTCTGGATCAGACAAACCCATGCTCATGTGCAGTGAGTCGGAGCGTACGTCGCCGAGCCCGGTTGGGGTGAGCGTGGCACTGCCGCTGATGGCAAAACTTTGCTCGGGCGAGCCTGTTTGTTCGGGTACGTACAGATGAATAATGTTCTGCCCCGGCTGAGGCCGTACACTAGCTTTCACTTCAGCCTTGTTTGCCAACCATTGGGCGAACTCACTGGCGATGCGTTTTTGTTGCAGTTGATTCAGCACTCGAACGTCTGATTCAGAACCGACTAGCTTCTGTAAATTGAACGAATCCCATTCGCTGAAAATGATCCTTGCTGACTCCAGCTGCTTCAGCTCGTGCTTCAGCGAGGCAAAACCGTATAGGGTAAACAGGCTCGACAGAACAGAGAGCTTGGAGCCAGAAAAGGTGTGTTTTTTCAGTTCGATACCAACGTGGCCGCTGGTTTTGTTATCCAGTAACAAAATAAAATTCCCTGTCTTTTCATCGATAGTAGGGGCCGAGATAGAGCTCAAAGCCGCCAAAGAAAGCCTTTACTTACCACAGTAAATATAAAAACCATATCGTACGCCAAGTCACCATCGAGAACATAACTAACATCGATGTGGACGAATATTACAAAATAGTTGATCTTCAGACAATCTTGTACACAACTCTGTGCTAGCCGCGTGAGCACCTAGCCCGTATTTGTATTGAAATTGATATCTCGTACAAACTTAGCTGTTATATTGTATCCACGAAGACGACATTTTATGTCGCAATCTTTCTATTGGTTCTCTTGGTTCGCTTCACGAACCCTCACAGACACTTCAACGTCCTCGCTGGATTTGACTTCAAAAAGATCAATCGCTGTAAAGAAGTCGCTCAGCTTTTTTGTAACCATAGTTGCGCTAGTCGGATTACAAAGTCATATTTTGGCTTCCTAATATAAATGCCTTTGCTTGCTAAACACTTATCTCTTTAAAGTTGACTTATCCAGAGAATGGAGGCTGGATAAAATGCCTCGAGAAGGCTTGTTGATTCTTACTACTTTTTAGCATCTGGTGTTTTCGGTGAAACTGTTCCTACGTAAGCAAAAGATCCCCAGCCTCTTCCTGTCAGTGTGGACACTGATACGTCAGCTAATGTGACAACCGATTCGGATCTTCTTTCTAGATCTACTGTGTACCTAGTACCAGTGATAATTGCAAGCCCGTCCAAGAATACGCCTTCCGTAGTAAGAGAATATGTATCTCTAGTGTCATTATTCACTGATATTTTTATGTTCATATCTTCGGGATTAATACCACCGCTGCCAATGAAGTTACTGCGTAAGTTATTATCTAAATCTGATAACAGATCGAGGTTCACGGCTAGAAAGATATCTATCCCGTAGCTTTGGTTACTTAGTTGAGCAGAAAAACCACCTTTAAATTCATTGCTAATTTTTCCTTCAGCCTTAATCATTGGCAGTTCAAAAACTGCGTGATAAAAATCAGCTGTCCCCTCTTTAATGCAGTGTATTTTATCTAGGTTAATGAAGAAGGGAGAGATAGCTCTTGTGATTTCACTTTTTTTATTGAAACACATCTCACTGGTTGAGGTTTCAATTTTAATTTCTGCGAAAGTTGTAAGGTTATTAGCAGTATTTGCGACTTCAATCAAGTCTCTAATATATAAAGTCGAGGATACTTCTTGTTTACACCCAGTTAATAATAATGTTGCTAATAGTGCGGTTGAAGCTGATTTAACGTAGTGCATATTGGGTTCCTTTCTAATTGTTTCTTCTTTTTCTCAGTGATTTTAGCGCCAATACAAAAGTTTCATCATCAGTTTTGACGAATAATGTAATCTTAAAGAAGATGGCGAAGCCAGAAAGATAAAGGATAGTGTTCATTTTTTCCTTAACTCCGTTTAGCTCTAGAGTTTACGCGTGCTGACGACATTTTATGTCGTGTATCGCTAAATGATCTGATTCGAGACCATCAACTCTAGCCATACAAGTCTAGATCAACCAACGTTTAAGACCACGGACAAAAAGTAGGCATTCAATGGTGCTCAGAAAATAAATCGTTAATTGCTTTAAGTGCTGAATCGCACCATCCTTCGCCATTGGCATTGCTATGGATAATCTTTGCCTTCTGAACTCCATCCTTTTGAACAAGATTTATATCAACCAGAAGAGAATCTCCTAGACGATCAGATTTGGGCCGAACGAAAAGTTTACTATCCGCAATGTTGTAATGTCTTTCAATACCTTGCCCCCTCGAATCTTCAAATGGGCTATAGGTCTTCTCTAGCTTTGACTCCAACAGTTTCAATTCAGACAAATACTTCGCTGTACAGAAATCACTCTTTCTATCTGGCTCAGCTAGTTCA
This sequence comes from Maribrevibacterium harenarium, assembly GCF_006385675.1. Lineage (GTDB taxonomy): Bacteria > Pseudomonadota > Gammaproteobacteria > Pseudomonadales > Marinomonadaceae > Marinomonas > Marinomonas harenarium. The sequence continues at coordinate 15,281 of NZ_VFRR01000013.1, forward strand.
CCTCTGAGCCATTCACTCTCTTTGACATCAAACGGAGAGCTCAAGCGTTGTGTGATTTGCTTTGGTACGTCGAAACGATCGGAAATGAATGCTTCTTTGTCTTCTTCAATTGGCTTATCTGTATCGTGAAGCCGTTGTACCATTCGATTGCAATTCAACAGTACTCGTCTGACCTGAAACTTCTCAAAAGTATCATTCTGATAGGGGAATAGAGACTGAATTTTTCGCTCATCCACAAATTCGCTGATGTTTTTCATTGAGGCAACGTCACGCTGAAAAAGACCACCAATACGATCCACGCGCCCTGTGCGTTGCTCTACTGACGAAGCCGTGTGTGAGATGCCGTGATGTATGACGGTTTTGCAGAACGTATGTAGATCTACGCCTTCCTCATAGACATTGGTCGCTACAACAACCCAAGGCATTCCCGGCATACGAAAGTGAGTTGTAATCCGGTGGCGTCTTTCATCTTTTTGACCTCCTTGAGCAGCGGCTGTTGGTGCTTGACCGGAGAACTCTTGGGTTAAAAAGCGTCGCACCGAGCGGATGTTACCTTTACTGTCCGAATAGGGCTCTTGCCCTTCAAGTAATGGACGATCTAAAGCCCGGGTTGTCTGTTGAACGACATCGATCGTGGGGAAATTTAATTTCCTGATGAGGTCAAAGTTCTGCTTTATTTCAATTAGCTCAGAGAGACCACAATTGAGCGACGCTTCAGGCGTTCTAGCCCACTTGTCCCACTCAGAGACGAGAGTTTTAGCAACCCTATTGGGACTTAGGTTGCCATTCAACATGATGCTTCGTTTTTGAGTTTTTAAGCAGGCTAAATAAAGGTCAATCAGTGGCGCGCCGTTTCGTAATGTCGCTGTTTGCATATGACGGATTTGTTCTCTTTGGCGCAATGCCAGACGGAAATCAAACGTAGCGGCTTCACCTTGCGCTTCAAATACTCCCCGAGCTACTGCGCGAGAGACCTCAGGTTCTTTTGAGCGTGCTAATGATGGGTAAATGCCTTGTATCGCGAGCATTTCTCGAATTAATTTGCCTGAAATTGAACTTGCAGTGTTTTTGATTAAGCCAGGATTGTCAAAAATTTCATCTACAAGAATTCGGAGGTTATCATGCAATGTCGAGTAGCAAGGCTGCTCTAGCATCCATCTAAGAGTGGCCAATTGAACGTGATGAAAGGTTCGTCGGTAATTTTTTATCGTCCCTGTAGAGAGCTCGATTGGCAGATATTTGGCTATGCCTGAAATGACGTCCATCTCCGAAGACGTTGAGTCATGGGCCAGTTGCGCTAGACAATTTTGCGGTCTTAGTAGCACCCAGTCGACGTAATTCTCTTCTAGCAGTAGTGATAGTTTGGAACTTGCTTCTAATTGTTCGCGTAAATATCGCCCAGTGAAGAGATGGGCGTATTCTTTCTGGTTAGTGCGTGCTCCCCGAAACCACCAAGTAAAAAGAGACGGTACAACTTCTGACACCACTTCGTTGCTTTCTTCATTTTGTTTTTCTTCTTCCATTGAAGGATCTTGGAGCTCCTGACGTTCGGTTGTTTCTTCAAATTCTGCATATTCCCTTGAGGCACGCTTCTTAGTCCAAACTTGAGCGATTTTATCAACAATCGAAGCCTCGTCGTGGACGATCGCACTTTTGATACGAGCAATTATTTCCTGATCAAATGCTGCGGAAACACGGCTAGCAAGGTCTGTAGTGGTTGCTACACGACGCACAAACACAAGGGCTTTTTCTCGTTGCGCGACTTTCTCAGAAAGCATCTTAGCAACCGCATTGAGTTTGGGATGGGGAACTTCTGCTGAAAATGTATTGCGATAGCTCTGACATAGGTCGGCTATGAGTCTCTGATCAGGTAGAACTAGCCCTACTTGATCTATTCCATCATCCGTTTCCGATAGGGAACTTTCTGCACCAGCATAAATTTCAAAACTCTCCAAGGCGCCAATTCGATACTTTCCTCCTTTGTCTCGTTGAAGCATTTCAAAGACATTTTTTTGAATAACGCTGTTTACTAACCTCTCATGCAAGGATGCGGCTTTTAAGGGCTGCTCATGAGATTCAACGCCACCTTTGCGCCACTCTCGTCGATACATATTTCGTGTCAGATTAGAATCGTCGGGGAGTTTTAGCTCCGCCACACGCCGGACAATGAGTCTTCTTTGCAGATCTTTGAGGTGGTGTGAGGAGTGATCCCCAGCGAGTTCGTGTAACGGAATGGGAGAATCTTCATCATCTGTGAGACGAAGTTGATCACGCTCACGACCGAATACTTCGAATTGACGCACCAAACTCATTGGGTCGCCATTTTCCATAGGTGTAGCAGAAAGCATGAGCAGCCAAGGTTTATTTTGGTCGGTCTTGTCTTTTGGGCGAAATAGGTGGTGCAGGGTCTCATTCCTTAGTGAGGACGGTATGCCCTCCTGATAACCATGCTTTAGATTGTGAGCTTCATCGACAATGATAAGGTCATAGTTCGTAGCCTTATCAATCAGCTTTCTGATACCTTCTATAAGTGTTTTCTGTGTTGACGTAGTTGGCAGTGTCCAGTTTTTGCCCGTTAACTTTCCACGATCATCATTTTTCGCGTTAATGCTGAAAGAAGTCATTCGCAGAATCGTATCGTGCGGCTCCATGTCTTTGTCATAGAGATTGTCTAGCCAGTCCGATAGACGATTAGGTGTTTCAGTTGGCCAATCCGGGGTACCTTGCGGTGTCTTCACCCTATGGTCTGCTCGTAACCAATTTTGATGAACGAAACTGGCAAGGTCATTTGTCCACTTCTCTTGGATGTTACGTCTTGGCGTAATGATCAAAACGCGCGCATCAGGTTTCTGGTATCGCAGTAAATGCATTACGGCCAGACCAATATAGGTTTTGCCCATACCTACTTCATCGGCAAGGTAGGCGACACCATTGCGTACCAGCATGTTGAATAGCGCAACGCTTCCATCTCGTTGAAGGTCGCTGATGCCACTTTGTGTAATGAGTTCCGTCGGTGCAAAATTGATAAGTTGCTCAACATAGCTTGGGGTGATGCTATTGACTCCCTGAATCATCGTTGTGCTCCCATTGGTAAACGTTGATCGTAATCGAAGTTATGTTCAAGCCAACGGATTAGTCGTTCAGGTGACGGAGAGTCTTTTTCATGGATTAGCTCTTTTTTAAGTTCACGTCTGATCTTTCTATATTCTTGCTCGACACTGGAGGCTAACGAGCGAAATTCGGTTTCGACCCTTAGTCCCTTTAACTTGGGGTGTAATCTGTTTAGGCTATCTTTAAGGCTCATAACACCTAGGTACCGCTCAACGACATCAACCCCTCCTTCATCACCCTCCAGTGAGCTTGATAGCTTCCCTAGGAAATAACGAACACTCATTGCCCCTCGTCCAAACAAACGGGTTTTAAGCTGTAGTTTTGCGAAGGAATTAGAATCTTGCCGCGCGGCTTCTATATTCTTAATAATGTCTGACCTAAATCGATACATAGCTAAAAATAGGTCGTTGAGTCGATCTGTAGCCACCAGATCTTCTGTCTCTTGACTAGATTGATCGCCTAAAATGCCGTGTTCCATTGGCATCGCTGCACGGGAAATTTGTGCTGCTTGTCTTTGCTCTGGACCCAGTTGCCAATCTCGAAGTAAATCATCGATGCTTCGTTCCATTGAAGGTGCTGGAGGTTTTAGGTGTAGATTTGTTTCTGTAACAAGAATTAACCAAGCTTGGTCATCGTGAACAGGTGTCGTAATTTTTATGCTTGCCGATCGGAAAAGTGCGTCAACTTGAGCTTTCTTTAAAGTCAGTCGGCATACTTTTTCTTTAGCATCTAAAGTCAGAAATGGTTTAACTTCGCTATTGAAGAACAGTTTTAAGACTCGGCTATCTTTGCTGAGAGCGTTAAATTCGAAATTTTCCCAGTCGAATTCGAGCGTGATAATCGGAGGTGTAATGTGTGGGGGAGTATCCTCTTGGATGATTACGTCTTTACAACTATCCGCACCAACTTCTTTATTCAGTGGCCGTAACCAAGAGGTTAATTTTGGTGCGCCTTCCGGGATTTGTCGGCGTATTACCATGCATGCTTCATCATTCCCTTGCAGCGTGTCTCGATGACCTTGTGGCGTTGCATTTGCAGAACCGACGATGATGATTTCACGAATTGGCGACCAAAACCGATACACCTTGGCATGTAAGAATCGTTGTAAACGATTTCCATCGTGATCCCTAAATTCGCTAACAAGAGGATTCTGTTTAAACTCTCCCCAGTTTACATTGGGTAAGGCGCTATAGCTTGAAAAAGTAGAGGACGTAATATCCAATAAGTCACCATCTCGCGGACAATAAACAAGAACAGATGGGCGCACTTTTGCGCTGCCATTTGTCGAAAAGCAATCACTTACCCAATGAAGGAGTTCGGGAGGCTTTTCACCGAAATAAGGAGAAAGAACATCAAGTTGCCATTTAGCCCCTGAGTCCTGTAGGTCATTTCTAGAGATCACATTCGTTTGAACCCAATCTACCAAATTTGTTTGTTCACTTTTCAGGTGATGCTTGCTTCCGAGCCACAGTCTTGAATGTGAGCCTTTGACAATGTTTTTGTATCGTTCCATGCCAATGCCATCCACCGCTGCTTTTATTCGATCTAGTGCATCCGAGCCTTTCGCATCTTTTCTAAGTGCAGTGATCATGTCATAGACATCTTTGAGAAGTAGACTCCTCATGCCTTGTTTCAAAGGAATCGTGTCTATTACGCAAGCTTCAAAATTTCTGCCCCATCCCGGTTTTGTTAAATTGGCTGAGCCGCAACCAATGACTAACGTCTGAATGTCATTTTGACGCGTCAAGGCAAGTATGACTTTGGGGTGAAAACAGTAGCCGGAACGAATGACGGGAAAGGACTGCCAGCGTAACTCTTTTAATACAGCGGTAGAGGCCGAAAGAGACATTTCACCTCTTACCAAGTTATTTGCATCGAACAGTACACTGATTGGTGTTGGATTTTCTTCTAAATACTCGAAAAGCGGACGGTGAGGCTCAGATGATGGCCCTTCTCCAAGGCTGGGGAAGAAGGAGGGCAAAATGGACTTTTCTAGGTACTCGATATCTAAGCCAAAAGTTGTTAAGACCAATGCCTCAACTTGTCCAAGAGCCTGAAACTGAAGGCTTACTTGTTGAAAAAGTGATTGTGCCTTGTCCATTTTAAATCTCCCTAATATATCCAATTTCGCGAGCAACACTTAGCCAAGACGATAAGAAATAGTCATATCGCCAACGAATCCCGCTTGCGTAATTCTCAGACCTTGGATCATTTGGTCCGTTTGATGGATCTCGGATAATAAGATCATCTGTTGGTGTTAATTCCACCCATGCAGCTCCATGACGAGTGCGCATGACATGTGTGTGTCTTTCAATGAGAAGTCGTGCAAGTTGTTGAAATGAAGAAGGTCCTGCTACAGCTAGTGCACGATATTTCTTTAACTCTATGTCACTTGGTTCTGGCATTGAACGAATTTTAGTGAGCCATTCTTCATTAAATCCAAGCTCATAAGCTCTAGTTTCAGCATCCTTCAGGTTTGATGACTCGCCTCGCATTCGGCAAACATCAAACACCCATTCACAAACCCCAATAATCGCTTCAGTAGCTTTTACTTGGGATGCAAAGTCGCTGACTGATGAGGTCGCTTCTCCCAACGATAGCTGCTCCCAGATTTCACCGAATTTCAAACCTGTTAAATTCAATGACTTGATTTGCCGAGAAAACTCTTTAATGGTTGGATGAGAATGACTGGGCGCCTGTAGTTTTTCCGGTGTTAGCAGATGGGAAGTCCAGAAGTTTCCCCATTCCTTAGTACCGTCAAGCGGCTTATCAAAAAATAACTCTGACATATCGTTAAAATCGGCAAGGGAAATCGGGACTGGCCTGGCTTTAAAAAGTTGACGTAGGCACGCTTCATGTCGAAGTAAAATAGTGCGTGCCGAGGAGTTATTAAATACTCTCAGTGCTTCATCAGTTAATCGATATCCAGGTTTTAAAGCAGAATTTTTTCGAAGTATCCCACTGCCTATGCTGGCTTGATGATAGTAACCCCAGTACCCCGTTGCTTTTTGTGATGGTACTAGCCAGAAATCGGACTCAGCACCTACTGTGATGGCGTTGCCTTTTGATATTCGGCTTTCTTTTATACCGGATATGCCGGGGAAGTTTTGAGTGCGGTGAGAACACCTTGATCGAATAAACGCACAGAGTTGCTCGAATTTGCAAAAGATAGCCCATTGCTCATCGATTGATGCGTTCGCTAACTCTGGCTTCAGTTCTTCTAAAAGACCGTGAAATAAAAATCTCGTGAGGAAGCCTCGATAGGATGGCGTGACAGTTGTTAAATAAGGGATCATTCGCCTGGCAACAGAAGACCAAATAGGAAGGAACCTAAGCGGGTCTCGCGAACCTTTTGGGATTTCTCTCGGGTCTTCTGCAGTAAAAAAGAATATTGGATTATTCATTATGGATGAATCTATCTATCAAATATAAATACTTGTTCAAGCCATCAAAGCGATGACTCCCCCCCTCAAAAAGGTGTACTTCAAAGTGAGAAGAAAGCATCCGATGGCTCAACTCGGCATCTAAAATTTCATCATCCTTTTGAAGCAGTACTAGCCCTTTGCCAGTTAGAAACATATCAGAGTAAGACCGAACGACGGCTTCACTCATATGAAATGGCTTGCCATCAAAAGTGACACCGTCACCTAAATATCGATGTAACGTTTGGTTTGGATATAAAGATGGATTAAGACTGACAAAGGGGATGTTAAGCTTATGGGCAACTTGCGCGGCCAGCCATCCACCTAGAGAACAACCCACAACTAAATCTATGCGATGGTGTGCAGCGAACGCTAGCACATTACGAATAACCGTCTCTGAGCCTTGGCTATAGTCGAGATCTAACCCGATCACATTACCTAATTGAGTAAGGGCCTGAACTTTATCAGAGTGGGGCTTGTAGTAACTAGCAAAGCCATGAAGATAAAGGATATTCAGCATAACAAATCCTATTGTTGTTGAGCACGTAGATTACCATTAATAAACGACATATAATGACGCCTAGCCTGATAACACTCATAAAATCAGTAAAACCCCAATACTTCCCTAGCCTGCTGCTGAATATGCTCGCGCCATTGTTTTAGTTAATGAACATCGATGGCAGCATTATAACTTTGTATCCACCAGAGGGTTTGTTGGTCATCTGGCACATTAGCAGTTAGCAAGTCCCCTTCATCCGCTTGTTGTAATTCTTGGTCTTCGCTAATGGGCGTTGTTAGCAATAAATGCATGCTCATAAATAGCACTACAATAGCTTGATAGAGTCATTAGAGGTTTAGGTTTAGGTGTCGCTGTTGACCTTATCTAAGGTGGTAATTTGGTCGATGTTTTCATTAAACCAGTATGTGATCAACTCAGCAGCCTTTTTTACCGAGGCGGGATCTTGTTCATGCCCTACCCCCATGAGCTCATCGGCGACGTAATGAAAGTACTCGCAAAGAGCTGACGATGTTGCGCCATCAAGCAACATCTCACAGACTACCGGTACATAGCTATCATACTCGTCTCTTGCCCATTCTAACTCGTTAAATCCAAGAGGATCCCAGTAGTAAAACAACATTTCACTGACGCGATGTTCTAAAACAAAATGTTGCTGGCGTATTAAATCTATATTCATGTACGGTTCCTGTTAGTCAGTAACAACCAGTTCTACGCTATTTCTTTGAATATTGAATTTGACCATACTTAGTTGAAAAGGGTGGTCATCAAAGCAAAGCCGTTTGGGTAAAGTGCCGTCTTGATTGAAAAGTCTTAGAAATTCGATTGGCGAGCACAGTTGAGTGTATGTCGAACATTCATTGATTTTAGCAGAGACCTCAACCTTTCCTTCGCCAGAAAAGAGCCACAAGAATTCCGTTTCTCCTCGTTCATTCCAATACATCACATCCAAGCCTTTAGGGGGACTGTGTTGCTGAGGAAAAGGAAGTACATCGGGTCTGATCAGGATTAAGGCAATTTGATTAAGAGAGTTATCAATCTTGACCCGACTAATAGCAAAGGTTTGCTCTTGAATCGATAAGGTGCGTCGAAAGTCTTCTCCTTCGATCAACAATCTCAGTATCTCGGCAGTCGGAATGCTACCTTTTGAAATAGTTTTACCATTGTAACTGGCTTTTATTGCGTAACTGACTGCGCTGAGGTAACAGTCCTCTAAATGAAGTAACGTATTGGTCACGAGTCCTCCTTGTGTGGCAAAAGTTGATGGCCTCGAAAGAAATCATATAGCGATATACGACATAAAATGTCGTCAGCATTAGTAAACTCCAAAACTACATAGAATTAGGAATAAAATATGAACACTATCCTTTATCTTCATGGCTTTGCCATCTTCTTTAAACCAAACTCTGATAAAGCGCAGGCGCTTTTCTCGGTTGGGAAAGGTCGTCCTTGACCCGCTATCGTGGTGATGGTATTACTTTTGATGGCAAACCGTTTAATTTGAGTACTGACACCATAGCTACCTATCCCGATAGGCAGCTAAATGGTATTGGTCTTATTTTGCTACAAAGTGACGATGACATACTGGATGCAGAGCTGTAAGTTGCTTCACCCCTACTATGAGACCCATCTTTTTAAGGGAAGTAGCCACCGGTTCTGTGGCTTGGAGGAAAAACTAACACTTATCTCAGCTTTCAGGAAAAGCATAAACATCCTTTTAAGTAAGAATATATATAATTTTTTTACGAGATGCTATCGATATTAATTGAGACACATTCCTCAATATTATTCACAATCCACTTTGGTGCTATCATGAAAAGAAGCATCTCAAGCTTATATGGTTTACTATCTTCCCCAAAAACCAAGGGAGCCAAATTGCAAATTAATCCACAATAATCATGATATGCAACCGTATGTTTTCTATATTCAATACCTAGTTTTGTTAGACGAAATATTGTTTGCATATCATACTTAGCCAAGTTTGTACTTCTGCCAGTTGGCTGATGGAAAAACGACAGCTCATCTGTATAGTTAAACAGCAACCAGTTTAATGAATATATAACGCGTGAGTCGTAAATCACATACCTTTCAGGATCTAGAAATGAAGCTACCTTTGATAAGGATGAAATACAACTAAATGAATCCTTTGTCAATTTACCCCTATCAATTTCTGCGATAAACTTTTCAATTCTATTGTTATTTCTTTTATTCTTTTTAAAAGAACTTATCCCACCCCATGACTGAATTATCCAATAGCATGAATCTAAACTCTGATCATTATTCATAATAAGGTTATAATTGTCTTTTAGGTAAATATTCCTCTCATAACTAGTAGAAAAAGACGTTGGTATTTTTATTGGGCAGTCACCAGGGATTGGCCAATCATATTTTTCAACCTCATAAATTTTGGCAATTTCTTTTAGCTTATTGATTAATCTATTCATAATATCTTTATTTTATGATGGCAAATAAACAGTCGAATTCATCAATATAATTTATAGCAAATTATTTTGTGTGAAAATAAACATCCAAGCGTGAGAAATAGCAAGCTAAATTTGCACCACACTAAATATACGTATGTGAACTCGTCGGCTCTTTCAACCCTTTGCGCCAGGGCACTTTCCATTCAGCTACACCGTCTGCAATCTATTTAATTATCAAATCAGCAAGCGGATTCACTTCCTTTTAAATCATAGCTTTATCTCTTTCTCGTCAACCATCCTACGCTGTGTGACAGCCTAGATATCGAAGTTGATTGTTACTATTCAACGAATTCTGACAAAAAGCCCTGTCTCTGCATTGGCTTTGACTTCAAACAGGTCAATCGCTTTAAACAGATCGCTGAGTTTTTTGTAACCGTAGTTGCGCTGGTCGAAGGATGAGTGGTTGCTGATATGGCTGCCAATTGCGCTAAGCGTTGCCCAACCCGATTCATCTTCTAGTGCTTCGACGGCTCGTTTTAGCAATTCCATTAACTTTTTATCCTGCTTGAGCTTATGGTCTACATGTGGCTTTTGGATTGTTGCCTTTTGTTCAGTGATGTCACTTTGCTTGCTATTCCCTGCCACATGCTCGCTAACGCTGTGTTTGGTGTCGAGATATAAAAATCGGGAGCAGCTGCTGACGAAGGCAGGAGGTGTTTTACGCTCGCCAAAACCAATCACCTTTTTCCCTTCTTCCAAACAACGAATGACCAGTGGAGTAAAATCACTATCGGACGATACAATGCAGATGATGTCTACGTCTTTACCATGAAGCACATCCATCACATCGATAGTCATAGCCATGTCGGTGGCGTTTTTCCCTTTGGAAACGTCAAACTGCTGCATTGCGCGGATGGCACACTCATGCAACACCTCACGCCAAGATTTAAGATTCTCACTGTGCCAGTTACCATAAGCTCGACGGATATTCACGACACCATACTTTGCAAGCTCGGTCAGTATGTTTTGAATATGTGCTGCCGGCGCGTTGTCGGCATCGATGAACATGGCGATTTTGGTTTTGTCTTCCATACGAATTCCCTGTGAAAGTAAACGTGGCACTGAACGAGTTAATTGGAGTGCTCTAACATGGTAAGCAAAAACAACACATGACCAAACAACCTTATCAATATCTTGCCATTAGGAAGTAGGTTGATGCTTTCAACCTTCTTGCACCGTAACGTTAGCTGGTTGCGCAAAGATATTTTTTCCTCACCAAATGTTATCTCTGCATTGATCAATCTGAAGATACGTTGCCAGTTCGGTTAGTTTTGCCTGTTTGAGACGCGTCACTACTGCTAGCTTAGTCAAGCATACGCCGCCCATGATTCAAATCTTCTTATCATTATATTTGCTCAACAGATAACACAACTCACAGCTGATTCGAAACCGTTATCAAAAACATCGCGTGACTGAATTGCGGGATAGAAATAGTCCTGCCGTCTAGTGATAAACTCTCTATCGGTGCGGATTCATAGAGGACGCCACCAATCCGTCGGTTTATTCGGTCGCATCCATATTCCGCGTGGTACTGACACTCATGAAATACTTTGCTCGCACTATCAATCTGGGAAGTCGGGATGTAGAGCTTTTTCTTGCTATCGTACCAAGCACTAGCCCATGTCTGTTTAAGCTCTGAATAAGCCTGCTGATTTGATTGCATCAACTCTATAAGGTGTCGCAGAAGACGATGGAATGAAGGGTCTTTAAAGTAACCTCTCGCCTCATACAGCCGTGGTTGACCGATAAAATCCACGCCCTCCTCGCTCGAGGATATTCTGTATGCTCTATAGGATACAGTATCGGTTAGGACTCTCTGGTAGGCATTTTGGACCTGCTCGACGAAATGTGACGTTAGGCCGTATTGATGATTCAATTGCAGCATAAAATCGGAACCACGCGAAACAACATGGATTTTTTCGACATCTTCGAGGTAACGCAGAGCTCTTTCGAGCCTCTGAATCTTATGGATTTCGGGCGTAATGCGGTCTTGCGCTCTGGTGCTCAATGAGGGCTCTTGGTCGAAATCTTCGATGCGATATTTGGTCGTTTCCGGCACCAATTCCTTTCTGGTCTTTTTTAGCACGGCATAGCTCGCTGAAAGTCCCCACTCGCTTTTTATCTCAGTCAGACGCTTGCGGTTTATCTTCGCTAAAGCAGACAGCGTACCATCTAATTTTTTTACTGATTTAAAATCAGATTCGACTGACAACCACCGCCAATACTCTAGTAGGTGCGTATACGAGGATAACGTCGTCGTAGCGCTTGAATGTCCGACCATTAAAGCCAGTGCCGGAAGCAAAGAATGTCTTGTGGATGGCACCGCTATTGTCGTGGATTTGAATCTAGTTTGAAATTCTGAAATCGAATTGCAACGTACCCACTCTTTAACCACCTTGGCAATCTGATCTTGTTGTCGTTCATCTATAACAAGTGCCGTTGCAGTGAAAGTAACAAACGTGTGCCGACCATCATGAAGTCGCATACTAGGATCACCGGTAACAAGTTTCAATGCCTCGATCACACGATTAAATTGACCATCCATGAGGCGCAGCTCTTTCGGGTTGATCGAGTCAAAGAAAACAGGAACTGCCTTGCTATTCTGAGCCCTTGCTTGTTCCACGATCCAATTAAGGATGTGCAACTCAGCATCATTTAGAAACAATGAATATGGGACGCGACGATTACCGCTTTTGGATTTTAGCCGGACTGTTTCCTTGAAAATGCGATGGGTTCTAACATACAGCAGGCAGTCTTCCGTCGAGAAATCTCTGAGCTTTATACGCTCTATCTCTTTGCGCCTCAGCCCAAGTCGACAACATAAAATTAAAATAGCTGCATTGGTGTAACGTTCCTGATTATTGGCATCATCGTCAGCCAACAATAGGGAGAGTGCTTGCTCGTATTCCCACGGCATGATTATCCTACCGATGGCGCTCTGGTCACTAGCCTCCACATCCAGAGCACGAAAATCGAACTGGGGTACACCAAACGTCTCATGAATCTGGCTATGAAAATCCGCCAGAATTTTGACCCGCTCTGAGCGGTTCGATACATCGCCAGAGTCAACGACATTTTGGTAGAGCTCTATGAAATCCTCGTAGAAAAATGTCGTCAATGATTTGTTCGCCGCAAATTCGCAGAGCCTAGGAACAACCTTGGAGAAGTAGGTACTGATGGATGACTGCGCCAGCCCCCCATGTCGCTGCCCTTTTCGACCTGACGCTTTGTAGAGCCAAGTCAATATTAGCACGATAATTTCGGGCAGCTCTTTAGATGCATTTACTAAATCAGGCAACTTCTTTAGGCCAGTCTGTGAAATCAGCTCTGACCATACACTGATAACACGATCTGTCGAGTTACCGCCATTATTTCGGAAATTGCGTCGGAACGTGGACAAAAACTCTTTATAGTAGTTATTCGGCTTTAAGCATTGGTTGAAAAAAGTGCGCTCCGGTACAACACCCATCATAGCTGGTCCAGTAGCGTGAATAATGTAGCGGTGTTTACGATCCAGCATCCTAAAAAGCGTGTGATCAGATAACCCTTGGACTTTTATTGACCCGTGCCGCAGCCCATACAGGCAACCTGTTTCTGATCGTTTTGGAGCATTTTCAATAAGCTGGTATAGCTTACTAAACGTCATCTTCTTGTCATGTAGCTGACGAAATAACGCGGACAGTTTTTTGAATGCAGCAGCTACCGATTTGATATTATTATCTGGGCAGCGGTCATTCATCAGTCTCTCAAGGTCAATTGGATCCAATGAAATAGCTGATGCATCGCCCCTCTTAATTATCATCGCTAGCAATAGTGCAGATAAGCCACCGAAAAACGTGGTGCAGTCCTCTTTCATCTCGGCTATTAGGTATCCGTTAACGTAACAGGGAGAATGAATCACAACTGTCTTTTGCAGTTTTAATGGTGATAGCGCTCCTGTACCATCTAATATCATTGAGAATAGTAGAGTAGCACCCAATGTTTCCTGAGGTATTTGGCTATGATGCTGTAGCAGCTCTTGTGCAAAGTCATAAAATACCGCACATATTTCCCGATAGCGCCGCTCCGCTAGCATGGTATCGTAAGGCAAGATAGCTGATGCCACAGGGGATTTTTTAAAGCTGTCCCGCATCGTTGAAGCCAAGTCATCGGCTGAAATGATGTCCTGACCATCGCTCAACTCTAGTTGCTTTAACTCAGTTAGGGCTTTCTCATGCAGATAGGCGTCTTCGCTGTAATGCTTTGCTAGCAACTCGTAGAAGTCCTGACCTGTTGCAACAGATTCATCGAGCAGTGACTTTAAGTCGTCTTGAATGATTTTCTTAGCACTCTTGGATTGTCCCCCTGCCTTCCTACGAATCGAATTTGGGACAAACTGCCCCTTGTTGTACATAGTGGAGTGAGAAAAACTGGTTCGCCCCAATAGTTCAAACCCAAGATCTGCGAGACATCGTGAAAGCAAGTTCCGATGAACCTCTATTTCTTCACTTTCATGTACGATCAGAGAGGTGTTTTGATATGAGTGCATATCGGAGGACACGTGCCCCATTTGATGATCTAAATACGGCGCTGCCTCTGGGTACCTAAACAAAATTTGGTAAGACAGCTGCCGCATTGCATTCTGAGGCAAGGACCAATCATCCCCCATAAAAACAGCGATCTGAGAGGTACTGGGATTATCGAACGACCCATCCTTTTGCCATAAGCCGAGAAAAGAGGCATCACTATCACGATGAATAGATGCTTTTATTCTGACCGCTAGCTTTTTATCAATTAGGAACACACGTTTATAGATTTGCTCGATCCATCCGAGGGTATTTTGGATCTGCCGCGTCAGTAAATTAGGTGCTGGTATTAGTCGTGTTGCGCTTTCGCCAAAATGAATTTTGTCAGCAACCAGCACTGCCGTATAGTTGTCGTTCCAACAGTAGTGCTCAATAAACATGCTTTTATTTCGACGATGACTCGTCGCTACGGCAAACATCAAAACGGTATATGAGACTAACTGATTGTATGTGTCCCTTAAGAAATCTCGGGATCTGCTATTCCTAACCTTGCGTAACGCAGTATTTAACAGCGCAATTCGTTCTGATAATCGCTTCGTGAAAGTTTCTTTATTGATAACTAGCTTCGATCCTACCGTGACAGATTCGTCAATGAACTGAAAGTTTTTCCCAAGGTAAAAACCGAGTTCGTTGGTAACGACCTCTGCAAATGCCTTTTGCAAATTTCGTGCTGCATCTGCCATATAGTAATGCGCTGTGGATTGGCCAAACTCGTTGTTAGCAAAAATAAGGGATGCTTTGTGTCTTCCATACTTAGCAGCAATGCACCCAAACAGAAAGTAACGCAGCATTTTATGCGTCAGCTTTCTATGGAAGTTACCTGATTTAGCTATATGCTGACATGCTGTAGTCAACTCGTTAGAGACATTGACCACAACCTCATCAGGCAACACTTGCTCTAATAGGCCGGACACACAGTTTGCGAAATACGTCCTAAGCAAGATTAAAAACGGGGCAGGAATAGGCAGCTTCAGCCAGTTTGAATGTGGCATCAGCCACTTCACATCCTCTGATGTGGGCTGATAGCTATCATCAATTTCGAGCTCTCTACGCCAGTACACACCGGCTTCGAGATTGATTACACCGTAGCATTCCTCAGATTGCTTAAATGTATCGCAGTCACTCTCTGCTAATGCGATGTGCAACCCGAGCACTTCATGGGTTTTCAATGCCGTTAGCATTGTTAGGAATGATAACGCCGAACTCGCTGAGGGAGTTGCATGATTGATCCATTGAATCAATTTAGCCTGTTCAAGCGGTGTTAGGCGATAACTGATGAACTGAAGCCCGAATTGCTCCCTTGAGGTGAGGATTTGATTTCTATAAATATCACGCTCAGCCGTGACGACAGGACTGATTGCCTCCGGGTCTAGATCAACCGTTTCAACGTCTGGATCATCCTCAATGTCTAGATCATTCCCTTGGAATGGGAATGGTGTAGTGTGGATTAGGGGCTTAGCACCTGAATTAGGACGCCTCAGTCGAATTTTTGACTTTCTAGAAGAACTAGCCTTGTCTTTATGATTCGAACATACGCTCCAACCGTTCATTACCATTCTCAGGTACGCGTTGGAGACGGTATAGCGCCCCTCGATGTTGTTACAAAGATATTCTAGCGTCTCTAAGGTCGATAACTGCTTGGGAATAGAGCGAATCTTCTCGATATAGGAGGTGCTAGATAGTAGTAATCGAATCTGGTTGGCAGCTTCTGACAGTGTGATAAAGTTAAAAGTTTCATCCTCAGAAACCAAAGCGAAGAATAAAGTGGCTTTTAGTTTATGGACGACAATCTGCTCTGCGTCCGCATGCATCGCTGCTCTCAGGGACAAACACGAAAGCAACGGATATTGAGAAATTCTATTTTGACAGCTGTATTGTACCTGACTAATTAGCTCTTCTAACTTATCTTTGGACAACGACCAATCGCTATCAAAAACATTATCAATTGCAGAATCACCAGCTTCACAGACACTGTTAAATAGTATCGCACTACCTGACTTTCTTAATCGTATGTTTGAGCGCTCCCTCGCCCACCGCTCCTGCAAGCGCTCAAGAATTAACGAGCTCAAATATCCAATTCCGTCTGAGTACCAGCACATTTTACATCAATCAATATGTACAGCGTAGGTTTCGTTTGCTTAACGGTAAAATCAAACAGTTCATACTCATTCAATGAGAAGGCATTATGATTAAACAGTGCCGTATACTGCTCTGACGTCAACTCAATGGTCTTTAGCCCTTTTCCAGATTCAGGAGCAATTTTGATTTGGCGATTCTTTTTAGACACGACCAAAATCTCATGTCGTGCAAATACCACCTCGCGATCATCGGGCTCAAATTCGGGTTTATCAGGAGTTACCGGAATATTAATTTCTCGTATGACATCTGAACCTGAGATTTTAACTGAAATCTCATCCGTTCCCGCATGCGTAGCAATATCAGCAAAAATCTTTGTCATTTCATATGCGTCATTGAAGTCGGCAAAGCCGGCCGCCTCATACGCTTTTTTTACGGGTTGATCTTTGCTCATCTCTACGGTTACCAGATCTACTCCGATGATCTGAGAGTCAATCAGGTCACGAACCAGATCTACCCTAGAACCCAACAAATCAGACGGTACGTCGCCAAAGTCGTAATGAATCTGAATGCTATTTGGCGTGGCATATGCGAAAAAATCTCTTGCGTTTAAACGAAATCCCGCGCCGCCATCGGATTTACTCGTTGAATTTGCGACCTTTGCACAAATGCCAAACAGCTTCGCTAACGCTCTTATAATAGGGTGACCACTTTCGGCAAATACGGTAATTAAAATCGCGTTTGACGCCTTATCAAACTCAATCCCGCTAAGCCCTATCCCGATTTCGTAAACGCTTTCTCTCATCTAAGCCCCGGTCACAGCAAAAAAACAACCAATTAACACTGCCTGAAAATTTACACAAATAACACAAAGACTCAAAATATAACCAGCAAAAGCACTGAATAACAATATTTACTTACACTTTTTACATAAGTTTGCAAAAATCTAGTCTTAAGGGCTAAACCACTCCAACTCAGAGACAATTTTTGAGTTACGCCCACTTCATCAAGTTCTTTTCAAATTGAAGTGTCAGATTTAGTTTGAACTACTTCATATCAACTAATGCTGGCCATGGTCGATCGCAATGAGCAAGACAAACGTGCTCACCGTTATCTTATCGAACGAGAACGCCAGTTCTCCGGTTTTTGTGGTCAAGTAAAACTGGCCACGGTTTTGTAGTTTTCCCAGTACAGCTCTTTCGCTCTATTTGGCGGCAACATGTTGCTATTCTGATGTGGCCTTATTGGTTCAATGTTCTGGACGACTATAACCGAAAAGGATTAGTGATTGATGTTGATCTGTCGTTACCTAGTGCCCGAGTGATACGCAACGCTTGCTTGAGCAAGACTACCACTCGACGACACACATTTATTAATTGGCACTAAACCAAGCTTCGTATAACAACAAAACCGCAAAATCTAGACACAGCCACAAATAAGGTAAGCCCCCATTACAAAACGAGACGATATCTACAACACGCTCAGTGAGTCGGTATCATTGACGTCGAAAATGGGTGGACAAGGTAAAATAAGGTATCAGAGAATGGATGACACTAGGGGTTGTGGCAAGTTGGGGCTATTCTCAAAAAGCCGCACAATCAAATCACATAAAAGCGACAAGACAATCAAAGTGGTCACAATTTGGTCACAGTGGGGTCACATCGAAAATTGTTGTTACAGCTTGGTCACACCGTGGTCACAAAACAACTCTGGAGATAACGAGAAAAAACTCAATTAATTCAAGGAGTTAAACGATAAAAGGTAAGAGAAATAAGTGGTGGGTGTGGAGAGGTTCGAACTCCCGACATTCGCCTTGTAAGGGCGACGCTCTCCCAACTGAGCTACACACCCATCATCTAGGGAAAGATGGTGCCGGCACCAAGAGTCGAACTCGGGACCCCCTGATTACAAGTCAGGTGCTCTACCAACTGAGCTATACCGGCTTTGGGTTTAAGATGGTGCCGCCACCAAGAGTCGAACTCGGGACCCCCTGATTACAAGTCAGGTGCTCTACCAACTGAGCTATAGCGGCAAATCTTAAAATTTTTAAGTTTTTTGATGGTGCCGGCACCAAGAGTCGAACTCGGGACCCCCTGATTACAAGTCAGGTGCTCTACCAACTGAGCTATACCGGCTTAATCAAAACACTTATAAACCAATTTAGATGGTGCCGGCACCAAGAGTCGAACTCGGGACCCCCTGATTACAAGTCAGGTGCTCTACCAACTGAGCTATACCGGCATTACTTAAATTGGTCGGGACGGCAGGATTTGAACCTGCGACCACTAGCACCCCATGCTAGTGCGCTACCAGGCTGCGCTACGCCCCGAGACCGAAGGCGACGCTATCGCCGTCAGCGGGTGCGTATATTACTACATGGTAGTAAAAAGGGAAGCCTTTTTTTAAAAAAATTACTTCGGTTTATCATGCAGTTAGTTCTAGGAGGACAAACATCTGCTATTTACTTATAAAAATATTAAAAAGCCCTGTCTTGGATTGCAAAGACAGGGCTCAAGATAGCAAAACATACTGTATATCGGAGCGAACTAATCCTGAATATACTTCTCCACCCGAGCTTTTAGCTTTTGCCCGGGTTTAAAAGTCACCACGGTACGAGCGGTGATGGGGATTTCTTCACCAGTCTTGGGGTTACGCCCTGGACGTTGGCTTTTTTCACGGACTTCGAAATTGCCGAAACCGGACAACTTAACCTGCTCCCCCTCGATAAGGGTTTCTCTGATGGTATCAAAGAAGCTTTCGACTAAATCCTTCGCATCTTTTTTGCTAAGACCTAGATTATCGACAAGGTTTTCCGCTAAATCAGCCTTCGTTAAGGACGCCATAGTTACCCCCTGATCGTTGCTCCTAGCTCAGTATTCAAAGCAGCAACGATTTGTTCCACAACAGTGTTTGTTTCTTCATCACTAAGAGTGTGTGAAGGACTCTGCCACGTCAAGCCCAAAGCGACACTTTTTTTCGATTCATCAATGCCTTGGCCTTGATAAACGTCGAAAACCGTCAAGTTTTTGAAGGCTTCACCGGCCTGCTGCTTGATCACGTTCTCCAATGCACTCACTGGTGTCTGGCGATCTACAAGCAAGGCCAAATCACGACGTACTTCTGGGTATTTGGATACCGCTTTGTACTCCGGTAGCTTGGCGCCCAGCACCGCTTCACGCAATACTTCAAACACATAAATCGCTTGGTTCGCACCGAGTTGTTTGGATAGTTGCGGATGTAGTTCACCAATAACGCCCACTTTTTCACCATCGACCAAGATGTATGCGGAACGTCCTGGGTGCAGATAAGTTTCATCAGCACGTTCGAACGTAGGCTTTGGCCCTTGGTTTAGAGCAAACAAGGCTTCCACATGGGCTTTCAGGTCGTAAAAGTCTACTTTCTCGTTGTTGTGATACCAACCCTCTGGGTAACGAGACCCCGCGATCAGACCAGCTACTTGGTGCTGCTGATCCAGTTCCGCCAGATTGTTCACATCACCGACAAAGCGACTGCCCGTTTCAAACAAACGTACACGGCTCTGTTGGCGGTTTTGGTTGTAAAGGTAAGACTTCACCAAGCCAGGAATTAAGCTGGTACGCATCACGCCCATATCGCCAGAGATCGGGTTCTCTAACGGCACTGGTGTGATTTCTGGGAAGAATTGCTTGCTCAATACCGGGTCAATAAAGCTGTAAGTTACCGCCTCTTGATAGCCTTGAGCCACCAATACGCTACGTAGGGCAGCAAGTGGTGTTTCGCTTTCAGTCGCAGGGGTAAAGTTAACCGCAGCCGTAGGCATATGGGATGGCAAGTTATCGTAGCCATAAATACGAGCCACTTCTTCGATCAAATCCGCTTCGATCTGAATATCAAAGCGATGAGAAGGAGCAACCGTCACCCATTTTTCATCGGTGACTTCCACCATTTCCAGACCGAGACGAGTCAGAATGTCAGTTACTAGGTCTTTATCTAGGCTAGTAGCCAAGTATTGGTCTAGTTTAGCGCGACGCAAGGTAACCGCTGCTGCAACTGGCATGTGCTCTGGTGCTACGTGCTCAACAACTGGGCCCGCTTCACCGCCAGCAATCGCTTGGATCAATGCGGTAGCACGCTCAATTGCGGCCGGTGCAAGGCTTGCATCAACGCCACGCTCAAAGCGGTGGGATGAATCCGTGTGCAAACCGTACGAACGGGCTTTACCAGCTAACGCTAGCGGAGCAAAGAAAGCCGCTTCGAGGAAGATATCTTGGGTTTGGTCATTTACACCAGAGTGCTCCCCCCCCATGATGCCAGCCATCGCCAGTGGCTTTTGCTCATCGGCAATAACCATGGTATCAGCACGTAAAACAATTTCTTGCCCGTCGAGTAGAAGGAGCTTTTCGCCCTCTTCCGCCATACGTACAACCACAGACCCAGATAGGTTCGCTAGATCAAAAGCATGCATTGGCTGACCTTGTTCGAGCATCACATAGTTGGTGACGTCGACAATTGGGTCGATGGAACGAATACCACTACGACGTAGCTTTTCAACCATCCACAAAGGTGTCGTAGCTGTGACGTCTACCCCTTTGATTACACGACCCACGTAACGCGGACAGCCGGATTGAGCTTCTACCCGTACAGGGAACACTTGATCGTGGGTAGCAACTACGGCTTCTATAGCAACTGGTGTTACGTCAACTTTGTTGATTACTCCAACTTCACGGGCCAAACCTGCAATGCTAAGACAGTCACTGCGGTTAGGGGTGAGATCGACGTCGATGATAGCGTCATCTAGGCCAAGGTAGACACTAATATCTTCCCCTACTGGAGCATCAGCCGCCAATTCCAAAAGGCCGGAGTTATCGTCGCTAAACTCTAGTTCGGAAGCCGAGCAAAGCATGCCGAAGGATTCCACTTGGCGCAATTTGGCTTTTTTGATTTTGAAGTCTTCGCCCAGTACTGCACCAATCTTGGCAAATGGCACTTTGATACCTGGGCGTGCATTGGGAGCACCACAAACTACTTGGAATTGTTCATTACCATCGGAAACCGTACATACTTGCAGTTTGTCAGCATTTGGGTGTGGTTCAGCAGCGATGATTTCACCGACGACTACGCCGGAGAATTTACCAGCAGCGGCTTCCACATCGTCTACTTCAAGGCCAGCTAGGGTAATCTGGGCTACAAGCTCGTCGGTAGTGACCGCCGGATTGACCCACTCTCTTAGCCAATTTTCACTGAATTTCATAGTTTTGCCTTTGGTCCTTACTTAAATTGCGATAGGAAACGAAGATCGTTTTCGAAGAACATGCGTAAGTCGTCTACCTTGTAACGCAACATGGCAAAACGCTCTACGCCCATACCGAAAGCAAAACCGGTGTATTTTTCTGGGTCGATGCCAGACATTTCCAATACCTTAGGGTGCACCATGCCACAGCCAAGTACTTCCAACCAAGACTCTTCGCCTTTGCTGTTAGTGCGCATGATATCGACTTCGATAGAGGGCTCGGTAAACGGGAAGTAGCTTGGGCGGAAGCGTACTTTCAGGTCATCCTCAAAGAACTCGTTCAGGAATTGCTGCAAAATACCTTTCAGATCCGCAAAGGAAATATTTTCGTCGATTAACAAACCTTCTACCTGATGGAACATAGGTGTATGGGTTTGATCCGAGTCACTACGGTAAACACGGCCAGGACAGACGATACGGATCGGTGGCTGGTTATTTTCCATGGTACGTACCTGCACAGGCGATGTGTGAGTACGCAATACGGTATTGGCATTGAAGTAGAAAGTATCCTGCATGGCACGAGCTGGATGGTGCTCAGGAATATTTAGAGCCTCGAAGTTGTGGTAATCGTCTTCAATCTCTGGGCCAGATGCCACATCAAAACCAATGCCACGGAAGAAGTTTTCGATACGTTCCATGGTACGTGTCACAGGGTGCAAGCCCCCTACTTCCTGACCTTTACCGGATAAAGAGATATCGATGGTTTCATTAGCCAACTTGGCATTTAGAGCAGCTGTCGCCAATGCGGTTTTGCGTTCATTAATTTGGCTTTGCACTTGCTCCTTGGCTTCGTTCACCAATTGCCCAAACTTAGGACGGTCTTCTGGTGCAACATTGCCAAGCTGCTTCAATAAAGCGGTCAGAGCCCCTTTTTTACCTAGATACTGCACACGCACATCATCTAGGCCGGACTCATTGTCAGATGCAGCCACCGCGGCTAGCGCGTCAGCAAGAATCTGGTTTAGGTTCTCCATTTCGTACTCCAAAAAATAAAATAGGGGAAGAGCGTTGGCTCTTCCCCTATTAAAGACTGCTTGAGTGACAACACATAGTGTGCAAATTCACTCTAGGCACTACGTCAGAATTAAGCCAAGCTTGCTTTCGCTTTTTCAACGATCGCAGCAAAAACTTCTTTTTCGTAAACTGCCAAGTCAGCCAATACTTTACGGTCGATTTCAATAGAAGCTTTCTTAAGGCCAGCAATGAAGCGGCTGTAAGATAGACCGTTTAGACGAGCCGCAGCGTTGATACGAGCAATCCATAGTGCACGGAATTGACGTTTACGTTGACGGCGGTCACGGTAAGCGTATTGACCAGCTTTGATAACCGCTTGTTTCGCTACACGAAACACACGGCTACGAGCACCGTAGTAACCTTTAGCTTGCTTTAAAATCTTTTTGTGACGGCGACGAGCCTGAACACCACGTTTTACGCGAGGCATAATATAAACCCTTTACTAGTAAGTTGACTGAAAAATATCGATTAAACGTAAGGCAACATGCGCACGATTAGTGGCTTGTCGCAAGACTTAACTTGGTTCATTGAACGAAGTTGGCGTTTACGCTTAGTAGACTTTTTAGTCAAAATGTGACTAGTGAAAGACTGCTTATGTTTAAAACCGTTAGCGGTACGTTTGAAGCGCTTTAGGGCGCCGCTGTTAGATTTGATTTTTGGCATGGTAAAACCACTCTCGCATTCGTTAATGTTAAATGTAATAACAAGAACTAATAGTTAGTTGCTTTTATTACTTCTTCTTTTTCGGGGCCAGCACCATCGTCAATTGACGACCTTCCATTTTCGCGGCTTGCTCTACTACACCGTAATCTTCCAAGTCTTGAGCGACTCGGTTCATAAGCTGCATGCCAAGCTCCTGATGGGCCATTTCACGACCACGGTAACGTAGCGATACCTTGGCCTTATCCCCGCCTTCAAGGAAACGTATCAGGTTGCGGAGTTTTACCTGATAATCCCCTTCCTCCGTCCCTGGACGGAATTTCATTTCTTTTACTTGAATTTGTTTAGCATTCTTCTTCTGAGCAGCTTTAGCTTTCTTCTGCTCGAATAAGTGCTTACCGTAGTCCATGATTTTGCAAACAATCGGATCTGAATCAGCGATCTGCACTAGATCAAGCCCTGCCTGCTCGGCCGCGGCTTGTGCTTCTTCAATCGACACAACACCAATTTGATCTCCATCGGCACCAATCAGGCGCACTTCGGTAGCTCGAATGTTCTCGTTGATTTGAGGACGCTGCTGCTTTGTGGTAGCGCGACCACGATTCATGTTACCTTTTATAGCTCTATCTCCGTTTTATTATTTACGACTACGGCGAGAAATTTCGTCATTTAGCATGGATTCAAATGCTTCCAAGCTCATTACGCCCAAATCTTCACCGGTGCGAGTACGAACAGCTACTTGCTTGTTCTCAACCTCTTTATCACCGACAACGACTAAATATGGGACTCGCTGTAAAGTATGCTCGCGGATTTTAAACCCGATCTTTTCGTTTCTCAAGTCAAGTTTTGCTCGCAAGCCCTTAGAATTCAGAGTTTTCTCCAAATCCTTACAGTATTCTGCCTGGCGATCGGTAATATTCATGATCACCACTTGTTCCGGCGCTAACCACAATGGGAACGCACCCTCCGTTTCCTCGATAAGAATACCGATAAAACGTTCTAAGGAACCAACAATGGCACGGTGCAACATAACTGGAGTCTGGCGTGAACCATCTTCAGCAACATATTGAGCGCCTAACCGAGTTGGCATCGAAAAGTCTACCTGAATAGTACCACATTGCCATACACGGCCGATGGCATCTTTCAAAGAAAACTCAATTTTTGGACCATAGAATGCGCCTTCACCCGGTAGCTCTTCCCACTCTAGGTTGGCAGCATTCAGGGCATCGGCCAAGGCTTTCTCAGCCTTATCCCACACTTCATCAGAGCCTACGCGCTGCTCTGGGCGAGTAGACAGACGGTAGATGATTTGGGTAAAGCCAAAGTCCGCGTAAACATCGTGCAACAAACCGATGAACTCCGATACTTCTGTCTGAATCTGGTCTTCGGTGACAAAAATGTGGCCGTCATCCTGCACGAAATTACGTACACGCATGATGCCATGCAACGCACCAGATGGCTCATTACGGTGACAAGAGCCGAATTCCGCCATACGGAACGGTAGGTCACGGTAACTCTTCAAACCTTGATTGTACACTTGAATATGACAAGGACAGTTCATTGGCTTAACAGCGTAGTCACGGTTTTCTGAGTGGGTAGTAAACATGTTTTCATGATACTTACCCCAGTGACCCGATTTTTCCCACAATACACGGTCTACGATTTGCGGTGTTTTCACCTCTTGGTAGCCATTTTCCCGCTGCTTGTTACGCATGTACTGTTCGATTGTTTGGTATAAGCGCCAGCCTTTGGGATGCCAGAACACCATGCCAGGCGCTTCTTCCTGCACGTGGAATAGGTCTAGCTTCTTACCTAATTTACGGTGATCACGCTTTTCAGCTTCTTCGATACGGGTTAGGTAAGCTTTTAGATCTTTCTTATCGGCCCAAGCTGTACCGTAGATACGTTGTAGCTGCTCATTGTTTGAGTCACCACGCCAGTAGGCACCAGCCAGTTTCATCAATTTAAAGTGACGCATCACACGGGTATTTGCCACGTGGGGACCACGACACATATCCATGTATTCTTCATGATGATATAGGCCTACAGCAGTGACGCTGTCGTCCATATCGTCGATCAACTGGACTTTGTAGCTTTCACCACGGTCCAGGAACTTTTGGCGCGCCTCTGCGATTGGCGTCATCACTTTGATAACGTCGTAATCTTTTTTGATTAACTCGCCAATACGCTCCTCAATCGCCGCCATATCCTCAAGGGTAAACGGGCGCTCGTAGGCGATATCGTAGTAAAAACCTTCGTCGATAACCGGGCCAATTGCCATTTGCGCTGTTGGGAACAGCTGCTTAACGGCATGACCTACCAGGTGGGCAAATGAGTGACGAATAATTTCCAAGCCTTCTTGATCTTTACCGGTCACAATATTGATCTGCGCATCTTCGGTGATCAATTCACAGGCATCAACCAACTGACCATTGATCTTACCGGCAACGGTTGCTTTGGCTAAACCAGGACCAATATCTTCGGCAACCTGCATGATTGTAACGGGTTCGGCAAAGGAGCGCTGGCTCCCATCTGGTAAAGTAATTACTGGCATTTTTTCCTCTGTCGAGTCAGTGGTGCTCAATACGAAAGAGCACATGGTAATTTAGTGGCGTTACGCTATCATTTTTTACCCTCAATATCGACCTTTTCACTTTAAAAGACTGACCTTTTTCAAGGTTTGCCAAAGCGCACGTTACGCTACAAAAATCAACGCTTTTTTCTTCAGCTTTGCCATAGACATTCTGTTTTGGGGCGTTAAAATTGGCGCCTGTTTCACAACAACTCGACGAATCACCCCGAATGCTTGATAACGCTATTGACCTGTATTGCGATGAGACAACACAAGCCGAACCAGACTTGTTGTTAGAGCTAATCGACAAAACATACTCGGATATGGGCTACCCGAATAAGCTTTCTGGGCGCATTGTTGGCCGTACTTTGGCACTACTTACCCGTATTCACCAACCACGACGTGCCCTTGAAATAGGCATGTTTACTGGCTATTCAGCTTTGTCTATTGCTGAAGGCATGCCAGAGGATGGTGAACTTATCTGTTGTGAAACCAATCCTAGAGCAATCACTTTTGCTCAATCCTTTTTCGATCGCAGCCCACACGGACACAAGATCAAGCCGATTTTTGGTCCGGCGCTGGACACGGTCGCCACTTTGACCGAGCCATTGGATTTTGTTTTTATCGATGCCGATAAACGCAACTACTTAAATTACTATGAGGCGGTCGTGCCTCTAGTTCGTAGTGGCGGCCTAATCGTTATCGATAACTCTATCTGGCAAGGCCGAGTACTCGCCCCCGCCGAGAATAGCGATCTCGCGGTGGACGCCATGAATAGACGTATCGCCAAGGATGATCGGGTAATGAATGTTCACCTGAATGTCCGAGATGGCGTAAACATCGTCCTGAAACTCTAATTTTGACGCGATATACCTCCGACGTGAGCTTCACTAGCGTCACGTGGGGGTGGTATTGCATGTTAACCCGACAGATATAACGAGGCAGCGATTTTGGTCGTTTTTAAAATCACTAACAGTATTACTGGAAAGCATTACATCGGCACTTCATTTAATAGTGGCTTCCAGCGCTTCGAGCAATATGTGGAGGCGGCTGAGGAGGGTCTAGACTACCCTCTTTACGAAGAAATCCGCACCCATGGTACTGAAGCATTCAATATCGAAGAGTTGTATGATACTTCTGATAAAGAAGAATTGTACGAGCTAGAGCAAGACTACCTAGCCATTTACAACGCTGAGTCACTACGCGGTTACAAAATTGGTCAAAGTACCAAGGTTACCCGTAGCTTCGATTTTGGTAAAAAGGCGATGTTTGACACCAACGGCGTGTCCACTACTGCACCAGCACCAAGCACTCGTAAAAAAGCAGCTGCTACAACGAGCAAAACACCAGCACCTGCCGTTGAAACGCCGGCGCCAAAACCAACAGTGGCGTCATTTTTTGGTGAATTAATCGGTGAAGATCGCCTAGATGCGCCAGCGGCACCGGTACAGGAAGATTTCAAAAAGCCTTCAACTGTTACCCGCCCGAAAAAAAGCACCGCAGATATCCAACGCATGTTGCGTGAAGCTGAAAAGAAATCCAAGGAAGAACGGGAAGCCAAGCTGAAGGCTGCCCAAGAAGAACAAGCGCAAGAAATGGCGATGATTATGGCCAAGCTAGATGTTACCGCTAAGTCAGCTATGAGCTCATTTCGCCGCCGTAAAGGCTAATATTCGCCTCTAAAACTGAAAAAGCCCGCTAGGCATCACCATTACCTAGCGGGCTTTTTTATTTCTCACCGAATTATTGACGAGCTGCTTTAAGAGAATCTGAAATCAAAAACGCCAATTCCAAGGACTGATCCGCATTTAGGCGCGGGTCACAGTGGGTATGATAACGATCAGCCAAATCCGCCTCGGTAACTTGGAAAGCACCACCGACACACTCGGTCACATTCTGCCCAGTCATTTCAAAGTGCACACCACCAGCGTACGTGCCTTCTGCTTTATGCACTTCAAAGAACTGCTGCACTTCACGCAGCACACTGTCGACATAGCGGGTTTTGTAGCCGGTACTGGCTTTAACGGTATTGCCGTGCATTGGGTCACTCGACCAAACCACTTTCTTCCCTTCTCGCTCAATAGCGCGAATCAGAGCTGGCATACCATCAGCCACTTTATCAGCACCCATGCGCACGATGATATTCAAACGCCCCGCCTCATTATTCGGGTTCAAAATATCACATAGACGCAATAAGTCGTCTGGATCCATACTTGGGCCCGCTTTTACGCCGATAGGGTTGTGCACACCGCGTAAGAATTCAACGTGAGCACCATCGATCTGACGGGTGCGATCACCGATCCATAACATATGAGCTGAACAGTCATACCATTTACCAGTCAAGCTATCCTGACGTGTAAGAGCTTCTTCATAAGGCAACAGCAGCGCCTCATGGGATGTGTAGAACTCGGTTTCGTGCAGCTGGCTCACACTGTCAGCAATACCACAGGCTTCCATGAATTGCAGTGCATCATCAATCTTGTTAGCTAGAGCCTGGTAGCGCTCGCCAGCTGGGCTGGCGGAAATGAAATCTAAATTCCACTGGTGCACTTGGCGCAAATCAGCGAAACCACCCTGTGCAAAGGCACGCAGAAGGTTCATAGTCGCAGCGCTCTGGTTGTACACCTTCACCAAGCGCTCTGGATCAGGCACCCGAGCCGCTTCATCAAACTCGATACCATTGATGATATCGCCACGATAACTAGGCAAAGTTACACCATCGATGGTTTCACTGTCCGCCGAACGGGGCTTCGCAAACTGACCAGCCAAACGCCCTACTTTTACCACAGGAC
The DNA here is from genome assembly GCF_006385675.1 of Maribrevibacterium harenarium. GTDB lineage: Bacteria > Pseudomonadota > Gammaproteobacteria > Pseudomonadales > Marinomonadaceae > Marinomonas > Marinomonas harenarium. Next base: position 43,762 of record NZ_VFRR01000013.1, read on the forward strand.
ACTTACCGGCATAGGTCATAACGACCGCCATCTGCAACATCACTTTGAAGGTATCGCGGATATTATTCGCATGGAACTCAGCAAAACTTTCGGCGCAATCACCACCTTGCAATAAAAACGCTTGGCGATTTGCAACTTTAGCCAAGTCATTACGCAAACGACGCGCTTCACCGGCAAAAACCAAAGGCGGAAAGTGTGCTAAGTTTTGCTCAACACGCTCTAACGCAGCAGGATCAGGGTACTGGGGTTGCTGTAGCGCTACTTTATTGCGCCAGCTCTTCACACTCCAAGAGTTTGACATTCATTCCTCGATAATTTTCTACTATATTTGCTTGGGCCTAACGGGCGACGACCCACAAAATGTCCGCATCATCAGCGGACACAGAGACAACGGCATGCCCCATAGTGGCATCATAATAAACGCTGTCCCCTTGCGCGAGCTCTACCGGCTCGTAAAACTCAGAATAGAAGCAGACTTTGCCTCGTAGCACTAATAAAAACTCTTCACCGTCGTGCCGCACCCACTCTTTAAACTCATCAAAGCGCCGTGCACGCACCCTTGTTTTAAACGGCACCATCTTCTTCCGACTGATGGAAAAGTTCAGCAACTCATGTTCGTAAGTAGAGGTAGGATGAGGCTCCCCCTGCCCGCGACGGGTAACATCACGCCGTGCTGCAACTGAGTTTTCACTCGCTTCCACAAATAATTGTGGCAAATCCATTCCTAAACCAGAAATCAGCTTTTGCACAATAGCAAAGCTCGGCGATACCTGTTCATTCTCGATTTTCGATAAGGTAGAGCGGGCAATTCCCGTACGTTGACTAACTTCTTCTAAGGTCCACCCCTTCGCTTGGCGGATACTACGTACACGTTTACCGAGCTCTAGCGGCTCCACAAAACGTTCCGGCTCCGAGGCCGAGGCGGTTTCTAATGACGGTCGACTTACCATTGTTTCTCGTTACTCCATATATTGAAAATGAGTTTACTAAAAGAAACTTGGTTTACCTACGGCAACCTGCCGACATCACGAAAAAAAGGGAAGAACGCCTCCCCTTTTGTCGCAAATGGAAAAACCTATCGCTGCAAGGACTGCATTGCCGGCAAACAACGCTGCAAATCGAACCCTTTTGCCGATACTTGCTGACAAAGTTGCTCAAAATCGTCACCTGCTTGCTGCTGCAACAAAACCCATAGCACAGAAGAGCGTGTCCCAGTGCGGCAGAAAGCTAGGGTTTTAACATTATCTGCCAAGGCCGCTTGCTGAGCATCCACCTCATTTTGAGATAACTTGCTTAAATCGACAGGGTTATAAACATAAACCAAACCCGCCGCTTCCACCGCAGCCTGCAAATCTGCAGAAGACGGCTGATCTTCCGACTCACCATCAGGGCGATTATTCACTACTTTTTGAAAACCCGCTGCGGCGATAGCTTCAACTTGCTCAACGGAAATCTGTGGGGTAACAAAGTACTGTTCTGCTAACTGTGTGATAGACATAGATTCTCCAGTATTTAGTTGCGATAAAGAACTTTAATTAGGTGAAAACCAAACTGGGTTTTTACGGGACCTTGAATCGCCAGTAAAGGCCCTTTAAACACCGCCTTATCAAACGGGGCAACCATTTCCCCTTTGCGAAACTCTCCTAAGTCTCCACCTTTTTTTGACGAAGGGCAAATAGAGTGTTTCTTTGCAAGTTGATGAAAATCAGCACCTTTATCCAACTCTTGCTTTAACTTTTGCGCCTCGGATTTCGTTTTAACCAAAATATGGCACGCACTTGCGGTAGCCATGAAACCTCCCCGAAGGTATTTACAAATCTTCACATTAGATTACCGAAACTATGTTAGTTTGATAACCAATTTTACAATTGACCTAAAGAGCACCACATGGATTTAGCACCAACCTTAGGACAACTCTCTATTCTTTTGCTGGAGCCATCTCCAGTACAGCAAAAAATTATTGCGCAAGCACTGACAACTGCCGGCATTCAGCATGTCCGCCAAGCTCAAACGATTAGAGAAGCGGTCGGACAAATTGCAGAAGATAAACCAGACCTTATCATTTCCGCCATGTATTTGAGCGACGGGGATGCCAATAGTTTCGTACAACTGCTGAAAGGTCACACAGAAACCGAAGACATTCACTTTATGCTGGTCTCTAGCGAGCGCAACCGCGAACATCTTGAGACAGTCCGTCAGTCTGGGGTTCTGGCAATTTTACCAAAGCCATTTGAGCTAGAAGCACTAAACTGCGCCATCAAAGCATCACTGGACATGACCATCGAAACGGAAATCGAGCTAGCACTATTTGACCCAAAATTACTGCAAGTACTGGTGGTAGATGACAGCAGCCTAGCCCAGAAACATATTGCGAGAACCCTAAACAATATGGGAATTACTCACATTAGTTATGCAGAAAACGGTAAACAGGGCTATCAGCAGTTACTAGATGAGAATTTTGATCTCATCATCACCGATTACAATATGCCAGAGATGGACGGCAAGGAGCTCACAGAGCAGGTACGCAACACAGGCTCCCTAGCCCATATCCCTATCTTAATGGTGAGTTCCGACGCTTCCGAACCGCAACTGGCTAATGTTGCCCAGCAAGGGGTAGATGCGATTTGTAACAAACAGTTCACCCCAGAGACTATTCGAAGATTGCTACATCAAATTTTAGATTAGCTCTCGACCAAACGATTAGAGAGCTGCCTGCTGCACTAGTGCGTCTACAATCGGCTGGTTTGCAGCAGGAAAGGTAAGTTCAGATAGCTCTGGCAAAGTTACCCAAGCCACAACTTGCCCTTCTTTACCATGCGGCTCACCAGCGAATTTCTTCACTAAAAAAAAGTGTAACTGTACAGCTTTATCACCGTAATCATGGTCGATGCGCTGAAACATTTCAGCCTCTTCTACCTGAATACCGCACTCTTCAGCTAACTCGCGCTTGAGGGCAGTCAATGGTGCTTCATCCGTTTCACACTTTCCTCCAGGAAATTCCCAGCACCCTCCCTGGTGCTGGTCTTGGTTCCGTAGCGCCACAAAAAACTTATCATCGCGGGTGATGATACCGGCACTAACGACTATTTGCTTCATCAGGTGCGATACTCAGCATTGATAGTGACATACTCGTGGGAGAAATCTGTAGTCCAAACTGTGTCAGATTCTTGACCCGCCCCAAGATCCACTTTGATATGAATCTCTTGTGGGTTCATGGCTTCTTGGCCAGCCTCTTCCGTATAGGAAGGCGAGCGGCCGCCATTTTCAACGATCTGGCAGCCATTGATGTGCAGGCTAACGTTATCCACGTCTAGACCCTCGACACCGGCACGCCCAACAACCGCAAGGATACGTCCCCAGTTCGGATCGGAAGCAAACAAAGCTGTTTTAACAAGGGGTGAGTGAGCAATTTCAAATGCTGTTTTTGTCGCATCTGATTGCTGGGCTGCGCCGGTCACTTCCACCGTGACAAATTTAGTGGCCCCTTCACCATCACGGACAATGGCATGGGCTAGCTCTTGCATGACCTCTAAAAAGGCTGCCGCAAACAACTTACCATCATCGGACTCAAGGCTATTTATGGTGGACGCGCCTTTTGCAGCGGTCGCGACGGCAACACAGGAGTCGTTGGTAGAAGTATCACTGTCGATGGTAATACGGTTAAAACTCTGATTAACCGTCTGGGATAGCAAAGCTTGCAATACACTTTGCTCTACGGTTGCATCAGTAAAGATAAAACCAAGCATGGTCGCCATATTAGGACGGATCATACCCGCACCTTTGGAAATTCCCCCAATGGTGATGGTTTTACCATCCAGTTCCAATTGGCGATACGCGCCTTTTGGCAAGGTGTCGGTAGTCATAATACCTCTACCAACGTTTTCCCAACCCTCGGCAGAAAGTGCCGCTTTCGCTGCTGGTAATACTGTCGTAATTTTCTGCACCGGCAAGTGTTCACCGATAACACCAGTAGAAAATGGTAAAACTTGAGATGGCTCGCATCCCATTAACTCAGCCACAGCGACACAGGTAGCTTTAGCATCTTCAAGACCGCGTTTACCTGTACCGGCGTTAGCATTGCCAGTGTTAATTACCAAATAGCGGGGCGTACTATCAGTCAAATGCTCACGGCAAACACGTACTGGTGCTGCACAAAACGCATTCTGAGTAAATACACCCGCGACAGTTGCCCCTTCAGCCAACTCAAATAACACCACATCTTTACGATTAGGCTTTTTGATACCAGCTTCTGCAGTTGCAAAACGCACACCTTCAATTACAGGGATATTAGGAAACGCACCTAAACCGACGGCCATGACGGCACTCCTTACTAAACTAGACTACCATGACATTGTTTGTATTTTTTACCGGAACCACAAGGGCAAGGCTCATTGCGACCTACCTTGGGCACCTCTGCTGCCGATTCTGCCGCCTGATCATTTACGTTGGTCGTCATGGTCATTCTGGCTTCTTGCTCCCGACGGGCAGCTTCAATACGCTCAGCTTCTTCGGCAGATTGTACTTTCACTCGGGTAACAACTTGCAACACATCAAATTTGATCTGCTCCAATAAATTCTGGAATAGTTCAAAGGCTTCACGCTTATATTCTTGTTTCGGGTTCTTCTGGGCGTAACCACGTAAGTGAATACCCTGACGTAGCATGTCCATAGTCTGCAAATGCTCTTTCCATAGGGTATCAAGAATTTGCAACAGAACTTGCTTCTCGAAGTTACGCAACGCAACCGGGCCAGCGATTTCCTCTTTGGCCGCATAGTCATCAATAAAGGCCTGTAAGATACGCTCACGCAAGGGCTCTTCGTAGAGTTTTTTGTCTTCCGCCACCCACTGTTGAACCGGGATAGTCAAGCCAAACTCCTGATGGATTTTCTGCTCTAGACCTTCTAGATCCCACTGATCGAACATACTTTGAGGTGGAATAAACTCATCGATTAAGTTAGATACCACCTCTTCGCGCATTGCCATAATCGCTTCGGAAAGATCGTCGGAAGACATCATGTCAAAGCGCTGACGGTAAATGACTTGACGCTGGTCGTTGGCAACATCATCAAATTCTAATAGCTGCTTGCGGATGTCAAAGTTGCGACCTTCCACTTTACGCTGGGCTTTTTCAATCGCGTTAGACACCATTTTGTGCTCAATCGCTTCACCACGCTCCATCCCCAAAGCCTGCATCATTTTCTTGATACGGTCGGACATAAAGATACGCATTAAGTTGTCTTCCAAAGACAAGTAAAAGCGAGAGGAACCCACATCACCCTGACGACCCGCACGACCACGCAGCTGGTTATCAATACGGCGGGATTCATGGCGCTCAGTACCGATAATGTGCAAACCACCGGCCGCTAACACGGCTTCGTGACGTTGCTGCCAATCGGCTTTCAGGGCGGCTTTTTGCTCTTCGGAGGCATCTTCACCAAGCTGCGCAAGCTCGACCTGTAAATTACCACCTAACACAATATCAGTACCACGACCCGCCATGTTGGTGGCAATGGTCACTGCACCAGGACGACCCGCTTCGGCAACAATTTCCGCTTCACGCTCGTGTTGCTTGGCATTCAATACATTGTGTTTGATGTTTTTCTTATTTAGAAACTCAGATAGAAGCTCCGAATATTCAATAGATGCCGTACCCACTAGAACAGGACGACCAGCTTCAACGTTGGACTCAATGTCCTTAACGATGGCTTCGAACTTTTCTTCGGTGGTCATAAAGATCAGGTCATTGAAGTCTTTACGCTGTACTGGCTTGTTCGTTGGAATAACCACGACGGTTAAACCATAGATTTGCTGGAATTCGAATGCTTCCGTATCCGCCGTACCTGTCATACCAGAAAGTTTATCGTACAAACGGAAGTAATTCTGGAATGTTGTCGACGCCAAGGTTTGGCTTTCTGCTTGAATCGCCACACCTTCTTTTGCCTCTACCGCCTGATGGATACCTTCAGACCAACGGCGTCCCGGCATAGTACGACCAGTATGTTCGTCAACAATAACGACTTGTCCGCCTTGAACCACGTAATCAATATTTTTCTTGAAGACAACATGGGCACGCATACAAGCATGAACGTGGTGCAATAGGGCCAAGTTAGTAGCAGCGTAGAGGCTATCACCCTCTTCTAACATGCCATTTTCGACTAACCATTCCTCAACAAAAGTATGTCCTTCTTCAGTGAGTTCCAGACTCTTTTGCGACTCGTCATAAGTGTAATGACCAGGCTCTTCCGACTCCTCTTCTTGTTTCTTTAACAAGGGAGCCAATTTATTGATTTTACGGTACTGCTCTGAGCTGTCTTCTACTGCACCAGAAATAATCAAAGGGGTACGGGCCTCATCAATTAAGATAGAGTCAACCTCATCCACCACGGCAAAGGCAAGGTCACGCTGCATACGGTCTTCCATACGGAACACCATGTTGTCGCGCAAATAGTCGAAGCCAAACTCGTTATTGGTACCGTAAGTGATATCACTGTTGTAAGCCGCTTTCTTATCTTCCCGATCCTGTCCGGAAAACACGACGCCAACACTCATGTCCAAAAATTCGTAAAGCGGACGCATCCAGTTAGCATCACGACGCGCCAAGTAATCGTTCACAGTAACAACATGAACGCCTTTACCTGCCAACGCATTGAGATACACAGCCAAGGTCGCTACCAAGGTTTTACCCTCACCGGTACGCATTTCAGCAATGCGACCTTCATTGAGCACCATGCCACCAATCAACTGGACGTCGAAATGGCGCATCCCCATGACACGCTTACTGGCTTCGCGGACGGTTGCGAAAGCTTCTGGCAAAAGGGAGTCCAGCGACTCGCCCTTGGTCAGACGCTCTCTGAATTCGTTGGATTTTGCGGAGAGCTCATCATCACTCAGAGCAGAATAGTTTTCTTCTAGCTTGTTAATCTGAGCCACAACTTTGCGGTAACGTTTTACTTCTCGGTCATTTTTAGTACCGATGATTTTTTTAATGACTGTGCCTAACATTTCTTTTAAACAACCTATTCTGAAAGTCTCTAGAGTCTATCATGGTAATGGGTAGCAAAACATGGAATATCAAGGTGTTAAAACGAAAAAAGCCAGGCTTAGCCTGGCTTCTTACATTTTTATTGACCGGTGTAGTTAGGCCAAAGCGGCTGACTCGGCATAGGATATAGGCGCACTTTCTGCACCTTCGCCAAAGGATACGAACTCCCAAGCAGTTTGATCTTCCAGAAGAGCGATCAGCAACTTATTATTCAGAGCGTGGCCAGACTTGAATGCTTTGTACTCACCCAAAACTGAATATCCAAGTAGGTATAGATCACCAATCGCATCCAGCACCTTGTGACGCACTAACTCGTCGCGGTAGCGCAGACCTTCTTCGTTAAGAACTCGGTAATCGTCTAACACCACGGCATTTTCCATGCTAGCACCGCGAGCTAAGTTATTTACCTTGAAGTACTCCAGATCTTTCATAAACCCAAACGTACGAGCACGGCTAACCTCTTTCACAAATGTCGTGGTAGAGAAGTCCACAGTCGCATTTTGCACCTCCTCACCAATAGCAGGGTGCTGGAAATCGATAGTGAAAGACAATCTAAAGCCATTGAATGGTTCTAGAGAAGCAAACTTATCGCCTTCTTCCACCTTAATAGGCTTCTTAATGCGAATAAATTTTTTCAGGGCACTCTGTTCTTCCAAACCGGCGGATTGAAGCAGGAAAACAAATGGACTAGCACTACCGTCCATTAGCGGAATTTCGCTAGCACTCACTTCAACGTAAGCGTTGTCCACACCCAGCCCAGCCATAGCTGACAACAGATGCTCTACCGTGCTAATAGAAACATCACCATTAGACAATGCGGTGGCAAAGTTAGTTGAACCGACAGATCGAGCATCCCCTTTGATTTCAACGGCTGGCTCTAAATCAGTACGCACAAACACAATACCCGTATCTACTGGTGCTGGCTTCAGTGTTAAATAAACCTTCTCACCAGAGTGTAGACCCACTCCAGTAGCGCGGATAATGTTCTTTAAGGTGCGCTGTCGTAACATTGTTTTCCTACAGATTAATGACGGTTATATGAATATGCGAATGATAACAACAACCCAATTTTTATACAATTGGTTAGCCCAAAACTACGCATTCTTTACGCAAACAAACTAGTCTGCTTGACGTCGCAAGAATGCCGGTACATCTAAGTATTTCAACGAATCAACACTAGAAGTTTGCGAAGCTTTAGGTGGTTCAGGCTTATCTTCTTCTACTTTGACCGCAGGCATTTCTGGCTGGACCACAGTTTTCAGTAGCGGCTCTTTCACAGCTACCGCTACAGGCTCTACTACTTTAACTGCTTCAGGCTCAGGCGCCTTAACTGCTGATACAGAAGCTGACGCGCTAGCAACAGTGGCAGAAGACGAAGCGACTGTAGTAGAAGAACCTACCGCATACTTAAGCTGCGCCTCTTCTTTACCTTCGAGACCGGTAGCAACCACAGTGACGCGCATTTCATCACCCACATTCGGATCAATAGCACAACCAATTACTACCGTAGCATCTTCAGAAGCGTATTCTTCGATGATATTACCCACCTCAGTGAACTCAGAAAGACCGACTTCATCGTTAGCGGTGATGTTAACCAATACACCTCGTGCGCCTTTCAAATTAATATCTTCTAGTAGCGGGTTATGGATGGCTGCCTCCGCCGCCACGCGGGCACGATCCTCACCTGAAGCAGAACCTGAGCCCATCATTGCCATGCCCATTTCTTTCATCACTGTCTTCACGTCAGCAAAGTCAACGTTGATCAAGCCGGGACGCATAATAAGGTCAGTGATACCCTGAACAGCGTTCAACAGCACGTTATTGGCCTCACCGAAGGCTTTCAGTAACGAAATGTTTTTACCTAGCACCGGCAACAAACGTTCATTTGGCACTGTGATTAGAGAGTCCACGTTCTCACGCAACTCACGGACACCGTCTTCTGCCACTTTTGCACGACGACGGCCTTCAAATGGAAACGGTTTAGTCACAACAGCAACAGTTAGAATCCCCAACTCACGAGCTACTTTCGCAATAACAGGTGCCGCACCAGTACCGGTACCACCACCCATACCAGCGGTAATGAACACCATATCTGCACCGGTGAGTAGCTGAGTGATTTTTTCTTGATCCTCAAGTGCTGAATCGCGCCCTACAGCGGGGTTAGCTCCCGCTCCCAGACCCTTAGTGATACCGGCACCGAGCTGCACTGTAATGCTTGAGTCCAACCCGACAAGAGCTTTTGAGTCTGTATTCGCACACAGAAACTCAACCCCATCTAGGTTATTTTCTAGCATGTGTTTGACAGCGTTACCGCCACCACCACCGACACCAATCACCTTAATGACAGCATCGTCAGATAAGTTATCATCAGCCAAGTCAAATACGTTAATAGTCATGGGCGTTTCGCTCCTATAATTCTGCTGTCATTCCTGACTAAATATTTTTTTGAAACCAGTCTTTTACTTTGTGCCACACTTTCGTTGGACTGACAGCTGGCTTGGTTTCACCATCTCCCACCTCATAGGATGGCAGTTTGCTCTTTATCTTTGGTTTTTGTATTGGTTCTGGAACAATGCTTTCAACGTGAGAGGCATCGCCACCGGCATACAAAAGCAATCCTGTTGCAGTCGCGTATGAAGGGTTATCGACCACCTCTGACATACCTTTAATACGAGTCGGATTAGCAATACGCACCGGCATGTCAAACACGTCTTCAGCTAGCTGCGCGGCCCCTTCCATTTGGGAAGTGCCACCAGTAATGACCACACCAGCAGGTATCTGTTCAGCAAAGCCACTTCGGTTAAGCTCATCCAGCACCATTTTGAAGATTTCTTCATAACGTGCTTCCACTACTTCCGCTAGAGCGTGCCGCGAAATGGAGCGGGGCTGGCGATCACCAACACTTGGCACCTGAATAATTTGATCCGTCGCCGCTAAAGACGCCTTTGCGCAGGCGTATTTCACTTTAATCTCCTCGGCGTGCATAGTCGGAGTGCGTAGCGCCATGGAAATATCATTGGTCACCTGATCACCAGCCACAGGAACGACCGCAGTGTGATGTAATGCCCCATCAATCCAAACCGCTAGATCAGTGGTTCCAGCACCGACATCTACAACACAAACACCGAGATCTTTTTCATCGTCGCTAAGACAGGAGTAACTGGAAGCCAATTGGGAGACTACTACTTTATCTACATCTAGCCCGCAACGGCGAATGCATTTCTCTACGTTGAGTACCGCATTAGCTGCCGCAGAAACAAGATGCACATTGGCTTCTAAACGTACCCCTGACATTCCCAAAGGATCACGAATGCCTTCTTGGGAATCGATATGATACTCCTGAGGCAAAACGTGCAGCAGCCGCTGATCTGAAGATAGTGGCACCGCTTGAGCCGCGTCTATCACTCGGGAAATATCTTCCGCTTCGACTTCTCCACCCTTAATGGCAACAATACCGTGAGAATTTTGACTACGGATATGGCTACCAGCAACACTGACATAAACCGAATGAATATTGCACCCGGCCATCAGTTCCGCTTCTTCCACAGCACGTTGGATAGACTGTACAGTGGATTCAATGTTGACTACCACACCCCGCTTCATGCCTTTGGCCGCGTGATGGCCAATGCCAACAATATCCACGGCGCCGTCCGCGAGGACTTCCCCGACGATACAGGTGATTTTGGAAGTACCAACATCCAAACCTACAATCATTTCCGCAAAATCCTATAATTAAAAACGTTCTAGTCGAATAAAAAAGCAACAATCAGACCAACATTTACTCGACTTCTTGCCAACGCACGGCGATACCATGGGGGTAACGGGCATCAACTGTAACAATTTGTTCTATTCTACCTGATAAATCGCTTTTATAAACAGCAACGAAGCGTTGCAAACGCTCTAATATCTCGTCACGCCCCAGTTTTACCGTGATTCCATTAGTAAAGGTTATATTCCAAGCACCACGATTCTCTAATTCCAGCAGATGAACTCGTAGTTGGGTCGGCGATAACATCTGACTGATAAGCCCAAACTGGTCTAAGACGGTTTTCTCTGTGCCATCGGGGCCAGCCAATGCCACCAGCGGCAAATCTGTGACACCACCCGGGGTAATGACTCGCCCATCGGAGGTCAGCAATGCATTTTGGTTCCATCGAGCAATCGGCTCATGTTCGGTTACTTGTATTTCCAGCGTCCCAGGCCAAACACGACGCACTTGAGCGCTCTTCACCCACTCCGGCGTCGTTGCCACCTCTGCGAAAGTCGCCATTGCGGAGGTTACCATGCTGCTCCCCAGCAAAGACGAATACGACGTCATTAACTGGGCTTCATTCGTATATTTTAAGTCACCGGTAATTTTGATCTGCTTGATTGGCAACCACACCTCTTCATCGCTGCCGCCCTGCAACAAACCCGCCAGAATCAACAACAAAGCGCCGATCAATGCTGCTATACGCATGTTTATCCTTTGACCGAGCGTGCCAAAGCATCCTGTACCAGACGCTCAACCAAATCTTGGTAAGATAGACCTGCATGTTTCGCTGCCATAGGCACCAAACTATGAGACGTCATTCCTGGTGAAGTATTAACTTCCAACACCCAAAATTTTCCATCCTCACTTTGCATCACATCCACACGTCCCCAACCCTCGCAACCCACGGAACGGTAAGCAGCCAATGCCAGCTCTTTGAGCTCCTGTTCTTTTTCATTAGACAAACCACAAGGGATCAAATACTGAGTATCGTTAGCCAGATACTTGGCATCATAGTCATACAATACATGTTCCGCAGAGGGCTGCAGTCTGATCGGCGCATAGGCTTCATCAGCAATCACTGTGACCGTATATTCTTTGCCAGTGATGTACTCTTCCACCAAAATATCTGAGTCATAACGCTGTGCCATCACCAATGCTGCTGGCAGCTGCTCTGGCCCATCGACTTTACTGATACCAATGGTGGAACCTTCCCGGGAAGGCTTGACGATAAGGGGATACTGCATTGTTTTATTGATCAGCGCTTCATCCACTAGCCCTTCGAAACACAGATAAGCTGGCGTCGGTATACCAATGCCCTGCCAAAATTGCTTAGTCAGGGCTTTGTCCATGGCAAAGCCCGAGGCTAACGGCTTACTGCCGGTAAAAGGCTTGCCCATTAAAGTCAATAGCGCCTGAATCGTACCGTCTTCACCTTCACCACCGTGCAAGGCGATAAAAGCCACATCAAACTGAATATTACTTAGCTGCTGGATCGGGTTCTCTGCCCCTTGATCACCATATAAATCCACATCAATAACCTGATAGCCACGCTCACGCAGAGCAGCGGCAACCATAGTGCCACTTTCCAATGAAACCTGACGCTCGGCGGAACGGCCGCCATAAACCACTGCTACTGTCACTTGATTCATAGCCCCTCCTCCGATAAGTTTTTGGAAATTTGGCCGATATCTCCTGCACCTTGGGTGATTAAGATATCATCTGCGCGCAGCACATTACGTAGAATGGATCGCAAATCACCGATACTGGATACATGAATCGGATCTACCGCGCCGCGCTGGCGAATGGAGCCACACATGGAGCGACTATCCGCCCCATTAATTGGCTGCTCCCCTGCCGGATAAACATCCAGAAGCAATAAGACATCGACCTCTGACAGCACTTTAACGAAGTCTTCGTAAAGGTCTCGGGTACGGCTGTAACGATGAGGTTGATACACCATGACTAAGCGGCGCTCAGGCCAGCCATCACGAATAGCACGAATGGTCGCTTTAACTTCGTTCGGGTGATGACCATAATCGTCGATAAACATCACGCTACCCTGACTCAAGGTCAGTGGCTGCTGCTCTTGGAAACGGCGTCCTACGCCGGCAAACCCCATCAAACCTGCCTGAATAGCCGCTGGCGGCACTCCTAAATCCACCGCGACAGCAATCGTCGCCAAGGCGTTCAAGACATTATGGCGGCCGGGCATAGGCAGACGAATACGCATTGGCTCTTGGTCCGGGCAATGGGCCAAAAACTCGGTGTAGCGGCCACTTTGCTGAATATCGGTAGCGTAAAAATCGGCTGGCTGCTCGATACCGTAAGTCAACACTGGACGACTTAGCTCCGGCATGATGGAACGTACATGTTCATCATCCACACACAGTACCGCCAGACCATAAAATGGCAGATTATGAATAAACTCGATGAAGGTACGTTTTACCTGGGCAAAATCCCCTTGGTAAGTGTCCATGTGGTCTTCATCGATATTGGTCACGATCACAGTCTGTGGCTGCAAATGTAAAAACGAAGCGTCACTTTCATCGGCTTCAGCAACCAGATATTTACTGCTACCGAGCTGGGCATTGGTGCCAGCACTGGTCAAACGCCCGCCAATAACGAAGGTTGGCGCCTCTTCCGTGGCCGCCAAAATGGAAGCCATTAGACTCGTGGTCGTGGTTTTACCGTGGGTTCCCGCAATCGCGATACCATGACGGTAGCGCATGAGTTCCGCCAACATTTCCGCACGACGTACGATCGGGATACGATTCTCCCGCCCCCAACGCACTTCCGGGTTCTGGGGATTAATCGCCGTTGAAACCACGATAACGTGGGCTTCTTTCACATTGTCTTCTTGATGCCCATAAAAAACCTTGATGCCCAGATTGCTAAGACGCTCAGTGGTTGCCGAAGGTTTTAGGTCAGACCCGCTAATGCAGTAGCCTTGGTTATGCAATACCTCGGCAATGCCACACATACCCACGCCACCGATACCGATAAAATGAATGTTTTGGATGCGGCGCATCGCCGGAATATCGTAGGAATATTTGGTAATCGTCATTTATTTCATCAACCTTATACAATGGGCCACCACATCATGGGTAGCGTTGGGGTGCGCAAATGAACCTGCCGCCTGCCCCATTTTTTCTAACTGTTCACTATCTTTCAGCAAGCTTTCAAGCTCGTCACGCAGACGCTCGGCTTGCATTTGGGCTTGTGGTAACAAAATAGCTCCCCCACATTTTTCCAAATGCTCCGCATTTTTTGTTTGGTGATCGTCAATGGCAAAGGGAAACGGCACTAAAATTGACGGTAACTTAGCAATGGCCAGCTCACTGACTGTCATAGCACCGGCACGGCAAAGCACCACATCCGCCCAATAGTAAGCCTGATTCATGTTATCGATATAGGGTTCCACTCGCGCCGCTACCTGGTGTTTGTCATACAGCGCCTTCACCGCATCAATATTATTCATGCCAGTTTGATGCCAAACATCTAGGCGCTGATCTAAACGCCAATTCGCCAGCAATTCTGGCACCGCTTGGTTAATCGCTTGAGCACCCAAACTCCCCCCCACAACTAATAGTTTTAATGGGGCAGCATTATTTCCTCGCACCGGACGGGTAACTTGCTCAAGAATTTCGCGACGCACAGGATTACCCACCGTCACGGCATTCGGCAATGCCCCGTCGAAGGCCTGTAGGCATCGGCTCGCTATTTTGGATAGTAATTTATTGGTGGTTCCGGCAACCGCATTTTGTTCGTGAATAACTAAGGGGATACCAAGAAGCTTGGCCGCTACACCTCCGGGGCCAGCAACAAATCCCCCCATACCTAACACCACATCGGGCTTTAGGTTGCGCAAGTGCGCCACTGCCTGGCCAATCGCATGCAGAATACGAAACGGCGCAAACACTAAGCCCGCTATGCCTTTCCCTCTTACCCCCTTAATAGAGATAGTGCGCAAGGGAATCTCTCGCTCCGGTACGAGGCGCTCTTCCATACCACCTTTAGAGCCAAGCCAAACAACTTTCACCCCTTTGTCGAGCAACAATTGAGCACAGGCCAACGCAGGATAAATATGACCACCGGTGCCACCAGCCATAATCACTACGGTACGTGATTTAGCCACGCTGCACCTCCACTACTTGCTCGTCGAAATCTTCTGTAAAGGGAATGCCATCAGCCATTGGCTCACTCTCAGGCTCGGACATTTGCTCTGCCAATACGTCACGTTTCGTTTCAATATCTACCCGCGCTACGATAAACAAACTGCCCAGCATGATAATTAAGCTACTGCCGCCATAACTGATTAATGGCAGAGTTAAACCCTTGGTAGGTAGCACACCGGTATTTACGCCGATGTTAATAATAACTTGAGCGATCAATAGAATCGCGAAGCCGTAACAAATGTATGCTTGAAAAATTTTGTGGGCTGCTATCGCGCGCTGGCCGATGATAAACATCTGCGCCACCAACAGTCCGAAGACAAGCAGCAATAACATGCCGCCAAACAATCCTGTTTCTTCAACCCAAACAGAAAACACAAAGTCCGTATGAGCTTCGGGGAGATAAGCCAATTTTTGCACGCTGTTACCTAGCCCCAACCCAAACCACTCGCCTCGACCAAATGCAATCAACGCTTGCGATAGTTGATAGCCATCATTAAACGGGTCTTGCCAAGGATCCCAAAAGTTCATCAAGCGCTTCATCCGATATTCAGACGAAACCGCCAATACCGCCAACGCCCCAGCGGCGGCGGCAATAGTCCAAAGGAAGTGTTTTAATGGCGCACCCGCGATAAATAGCAGGGCAAATACGGTTCCAAGAAGTACCACGGAAGCACCGAAGTCAGGCTCCTTCATCAGTAGCACGAGAAAGATAAAGGTAAAGCCGATTGGCATAAAGGAACCGATAAATAGGTTTTGCCTTACCCGAGCCGAGCGTCGTACCAAAAAGCCTGATACGTATAGCACCATCGCGACTTTGGCTGCTTCGGACGGTTGCAAGTTAAATACGCCTAAAGAAATCCAGCGCTGACTACCATTCACTGACTTACCGATGCCGGGTATCAGCACCAATATAAGCAGCACTAACGCTAGCAACATCAGCAAAATGCTGCGCTCTTTTAATTGCTCAGTCGGCACGTTAATTAAAAAGGCACCAAATACTAAACCGATCACAAGGTATAGTAGTTGACGTGAAAGATAATAACTTGGGTAGCCAAAATTATCGTTTGAAATAAACGTGGAGGCGCTGGCGACCATCACCAGCCCCAAGATCAATACTGCCATTACGGTGGCGACAAAAATGGGGTCAAGCCGAAGTATATCCTTCGGCCGAATGGGGTCGATTAAACCACCGAGCATGGAAGCTCCCCGACTAGCCGGCAAAAGTGCTCACCCCTAGCCTCAAAGTTCTTGTACATATCTAAACTGGCGCAGGCCGGCGAAAACAGCACAATATCCCCTGGAGCAACAGTGGCTTTCAAGGACTGGAAAATCTCCTCCAAATCTCGATAGCGACTGTAACCACAATGCTGCTGCTCTAACACTTGCTCGATGGCAGCAGCATCTTTACCAAATAGATAACTGTGTTTCACGAACTGCTTGGCAGCGCGGGCCAGGTCTTTAAAATCTGCTCCTTTGCCATCACCACCCGCGATCAGATGGATATTGCGAGCTGCAGAGCCAAACCCCTGTAAGGCAGCCAAAGTAGCGCCAACATTGGTACCCTTGGAATCGTTTATGTAGGTGACACCATCTACGGTGGCAACGTGTTCACAACGATGTGGCAGGCCAGCAAAGCTGGCAAGCACCTCAGCGATCGCCGGGTGTTTTGGATCAACACCACATAGCTCAACCATGGCAAGACAAGACAAGACATTTGCAAGGTTGTGTTTACCTTGCAGACGAATATCACTGGCCTTGTAGAGACGCTCCACCCCTCGGCATAACCAAAGATCGTCATCCTGCAGCAAACCGTATTCATACAAATCTGGCTGACCTGTGGTAAAAGCACGTACCGGGACGTTGGTCTGCAATAGAGGCACGGTCAGAATATCTTGCTTGTTACAAACCGCTCCTTGGCAACCTTGATAAATACGCTGTTTCGCTTTTTGATAGGCCAAGAGGTTCGGATAACGATCCATATGATCTTCCGAAACATTAAGCACACAGGCGACTTTCGCACCCAAATCCGTAGTCGTCTCCAGTTGAAAGCTAGACAATTCCAACACGTAAAAATCCATGTCATCCGCTAACAGCGTGAGTGCTGGATCACCTAGATTGCCGCCCGCAACCGAACGCTTACCGACGGCTCGCAGCAGTAGATCAACCAACGTTGTCACTGTGCTTTTGGCATTTGATCCGGTAATCGCCACGATGGGAGCATTGGCATGTTCTTTAAACAGATCGATGTCGCCACGCATTTGCACACCTTGAGCTGCTAGCTGCTGCAATACCGGGTGCGCCAATGGGATGCCAGGGCTGACATATAATTCCGTCACGCCAAGAGTAAGTAATGGTTCCAGAGAACCGGTAAAAATGTTCTCTGCCGGACATAAGGCTTGGGCAGCCTCTAAGCCCGGAGGAGTATCCCGAGAGTCGACCACATAGAACTCCAACCCTTGGCGGGCTAGAAATTCAACACAAGCAAGACCGGTTTTGCCTAGACCGACCACTGCCCGAACACGATCCGAACCAATAAGCGCCATTTCTACGCTCCCTTAGCGAACTTTTAAAGTGGCTAGGCCAATCAACACCAAGCACACGGTAATAATCCAAAAACGTACGATCACTTTAGGCTCTGCCCAGCCCTTCAACTCAAAATGGTGATGAATCGGCGCCATGCGGAAAATACGCCGCTTGGTGAGCTTATAGGAGGCTACCTGAAGAATTACCGACACTGTCTCCATAACAAACACCCCACCCATGATGAAAAGCACCAATTCTTGGCGAACAATCACCGCGATGACACCCAGTGCCGCGCCTAAAGCTAGCGCTCCCACATCTCCCATAAAAATCTGGGCGGGATAGGTATTGAACCAGAGAAAACCAAGGCCCGCTCCGACCAGAGCAGAACAAAAGACGATAAGCTCCCCGGTGCCGTGCACATAAGGGATCAACAAATACTCGGCAAATTTCACGTTACCAGTGAGATAGGCAAACAGACCTAACGCACCACCAACCAAGACAGTAGGTAAAATCGCCAAGCCATCCAAACCATCTGTTAAGTTAACGGCGTTACTGGTGCCCACTATGACAAAGTAAGTAAGTACGACGAAGAACACACCCAATGGTATGGCAACTTCTTTAAACAAAGGCACGATCAGCTCTGTTTCTGCCGGTGTGGATGCGGTGTAAAATAAATACAAGGCCGCCCCGAGACCAAACACACTTTGCCAGAAGTATTTCCATTTAGCTGGTAGACCACGGGGATTCTTTTCGACGACTTTACGATAATCGTCTACCCAACCCACAGCCCCGAAAGCCAAAGTCGTCAGCAAAGTAACCCATACATATTCGTTGGTTAAGTCCCCCCACAATAATGTACTTACCGCAATCGAAAAGATAATCAGCGCACCACCCATGGTTGGCGTGCCTGCCTTACTGAGGTGGGACTGGGGGCCATCATCCCGTACTGCCTGCCCAATTTGTAGACGCTGCAATAAACAGATAACCCGCTGACCGATCAATAGAGAGATAAATAAAGCTGTCAATACGCCAAGAATGGCACGCAGGGACAAATAGTTGAAAACAGTAAAAAAGGTAAAGTGCTTGCTTAGGTATTCGGTAAGCAGGAGTAGCATGACTAGATTGGTTCCTGACTGACAAGTTGTTGAACGATTTCTTCCATTTTGGCGGAACGCGAACCTTTAACCAATACCGCATTATGCTGATCAAGATCGGCAAGAAAAGTAATGATTTCGGCTTTGGTCGCACAGGACTGAGCTCGGCCAGCTTTGGACTCCTGCGCAAATGCTTGGGCAGCAATCGCAGCGACTGGGCCAAGGGTCAACATATGTTGAATGCCTTGCTGAGCGGCATAGCGGCCAAGTGCAGCATGAATTTCTGCTTCTTGCTCACCTAACTCCCCTAATGCACCTAGCACCAGCCACGATGTTCCAGCTTGCAAAGCTAACACGTCGATTGCAGCTTCCACGGATTTTGGGCTGGCATTGTAACAATCATTAACAAGAAGCGCCCCTGTTTTTGTCGTGAGCATCTCCATTCGACCAGGAACTTGGGCAGGAACCGATAGATGTGACAAAAATTCTGCTAAATCATAGCCTTGGGCCAGCATTGCAAGGCATACGGCCATGGCATTCGCTACCTGATGACGACCTGGCCGCTGTAGCCGTAACGGGATTGAATGTCCGTTCAGCAATAAAGTTACGTCTGAATGATTAGGGAAGAATTTGGCATCCTGGCAAATGAGTGTCGCGCCGCTATCTTGAACGAAAGAGAATGACCATACTCGACGCTCACCTGCTAATGCAACCCAATAGGAAAAGTGTGGATCATCTGCATTCAAAATGATGGTCGCATCAGGTTTAGCGGTGCTAATGAGCGCCCCTTTTTCCTCTGCGATACCACGAGTCGAACCAAAACCAGCCAAATGACTACCACTGGCATTGGTTAAAATCACGATATCGGCTTGGATATAACGCCCAAGTTTTGGGATTTCACCGGGGAAACTCGTACCTGCTTCAATCACCGCGGCACCATGCTGCGCAGATAAGCCTAACAGAGTCTTAGGTACGCCGATCTGGTTATTTAGGTTAGCTTGGGTTTTCAAGGTTGGCACAAAGTGCGCGAGTGTCGCTGCTAGCCAATCTTTGACACTAGTTTTGCCGTTACTACCGGTAATCGCAACAACAGGGCCTTGGAATTGTTGGCGTATGTGATTCGCCAGTAGACCGTAGGCTTCTCTGGTATCCGCCACTAGCACATAAGTAGAAACATTTACCGGCCGCTCAACCAGTACGGCAACCGCGCCCGCCACCATGGCTTGCTCGACGAATGCGTGGCCATCGAAGTGCTCTCCGCTAAGCGCGACAAATAACGCTCCCGTTAATTCACCGCGGGTATCTGTTTCAATCGAACTGATAATGGCATCCGCGCCGACTAGCCGCCCATGACAAATTTGCGCGACGCGCTCCAGACTAAGCGTGACTAACATATTGCGCTAAAGCCTCTTCTGCTTGTTCTCGGTCATCGAAATGGAACCGTTGTCCGTTTATCTCTTGGTAGGTTTCGTGGCCTTTTCCCGCGATAAGTACGACATCGTGCCCATCAGCTTGGGCAATCACCTGGGCAATTGCTTGACGTCGGTCGGGGATGGTTAGTACTTGAGCCATTTGTCTCGACACACCATGCAGTGCATCGGCGAAAATTTGTTGTGGATCTTCAGTGCGCGGGTTGTCCGATGTCAGCACCACACGATCCGCTCCAGCCAACGCCGCAGCCATCATTAGGGTTCGTTTACCACGATCCCGATCACCACCACAACCAAAGATGCAAATCAAACGCCCTTGCACATGTTCACGCACAGCCGCCAACGCCACTTGCAAGGCATCTGGCGTATGGGCGTAGTCCACCACCACGAGAGGAGCATTAGCACGAGTTACCACTTGCATACGCCCGGGGGCACCTTTGAGCTTAGAAACATGTTGTAATAATTGCTGCGGCTCCGACACCAGTGGCCATAGGGCCGCCAAAGCGAGCATGGCATTTATCACATTAAAGCGACCTAGCAATGGTAACGCTACGTCGTAGGACTCACCATCCTTTACAAAGGCCACTTGAAAGCCGGATGGGTGGGGAGTGACGTTCGTAATTTGTAAATCCGCATCGGCAGCAAAGCCCACTGTACAGGTTTGACTCCCCCGGAGCGGCGACAGCATAAATTCACAATGCTCATCATCCACACAGCCAACGCCGAGCTCTATATTAGGCATGGAAAATAGCTTCTGCTTCGCCGCACCATAAGCTTCCATGGAACCATGATAATCCAAGTGGTCGCGGGTGAGGTTGGTGAAAATCCCTGTTGCTACCTCTACCCCTTCCAATCGGCCTTGATCTAGGGCATGGGAGGAAGCTTCAAAGGCAACCAGTTCCACACCTTGCTGCCCAAATTCAGACAAATATTGATGCAACGACAAAAAATCTGGCGTGGTGTGGGTGGCCGCTTGTAACTGATCCAAGGGCCCGAGGCCGAAAGTGCCAATCATGGCGGAGCGTAAACCACACGCTTGAGCCAGTTGTGCCAGATAAAAACAGGTAGAGGACTTACCATTAGTGCCGGTCACCGCGACGATATGCTTCGGGGCTGGGCCGTAGAACATGCGAATCAAGCCCGCGACTCGGTTGCGTATATCCTCCACTCGCAGGGCCACTACTCCCTTGGGGATAGACACTTCAATCTCTTGCGGTAGCAACACAAGTGAGCAGCCATTAGCAGCAACTTGCTCCAAATAGTCCCAACCGTTAGCGCTTACCCCAGCAAGCGCGACAAAGATTGTGTCAGGCCCAGAACGACGAGAATCGGTCACGAAGGACCGATACTCTGATGCTAACTCTGGGTAATTTTGGCTGATGTTAAGAGCGTCAAGCAGCGCCTTGGTGAGAATTGTCATCGTCCCTGCACCACTCGATAAGGAACTTTTTTATCAAGACGCACTTCCCGCAGACCTTCCGGTAGATCAGGTGGCACATTCAACGTCGTCAGCGCCCCTTCCATTACGCGGGAAAACACCGGCGCCGCCACCTCGCCGCCATAATATTCGCGTCCTTTCGGATCATTTACCATCACTACCATCGCAAGGCGCGGATCGGACGCTGGTGCGATACCTGCAAATAGCGCGATATACTGATCGTATTCGTAGCCATTGGCACCCACTTTATGCACTGTCCCAGTTTTACCTGCCACTCGATAGCCGGGAATCTGGGCCGCTTTACCAGAGCCGCTTTTGACTACCGCTTCCATCATTTCAACGACATTCTTCGCCACATTACGTGGAATAACTTGCTCACCGTCTCCCGCCACATCTTGTTTTAACAAAGTAACTGGAACTTTGTAGCCATAGTTCGCAAGAACGGCATAGGCTTGAGCGAGCTGCAATGTGGTGGCAGATAAGCCATATCCATAGGATAAGGTGGCGATTTCCGCTGGATGCCATTTTGGATGAATAGGTAAAACACCGCCGACTTCACCAGGGAAACTCACCGGTGTGGTGCGACCAAAGCCTAACTCGTAATACAGGTTCCAAACGCTGTCTTGGGGTAATGATAAGGCAATCTTTGATGTGGCTACGTTACTCGATTTAACCAGCACCGTTTCTAAATTGATCTCGCCATAGTTACCTGAATCTCGAATGGTACGCCGTCCAAAGCGCAAATACCCTGGCGATGTATCAATCACGGATTCGGTATTGTACTGACCAGACGCCAATGCTGCCGAAATGGTAAAAGGCTTCATGGTCGAACCTGGCTCAAATAAGTCGATTACCGCTCGGTTACGTAGCTGCTCATATTCAATAGTTGAGCGATCATTGGGGTTATAAGAGGGCTGATTCACCATCGCCAACACTTCCCCCGTATGCACATCTAAGATCACCGCAGAAGCGGATGTAGCACGGTGCTCCGTCACAGCGGCTTTTAGCTCCCGATAGGCTAGGTACTGAAGCCGCATATCAATACTTAAATTAATATTGGTGCCAGGCTGCTCCGGCTTCTCGTTGCCAAAGGTGCGAATCACGTTGCCTTTGAGATCCTTGAGATAGGTAAGCTCCCCCGGCTGGCCTTTCAACCGCGGTTCGTAGGCCAATTCAAAGCCTTCCTGGCCCTGATCATCAATATTGGTAAAGCCCACCACATGGGCTGCAACTTCCCCAGCAGGGTAAAAGCGTTTGTATTCTTTGGTTTTGGTCACACCCACCACTTTTGCCGCCATGATTTGTTCTGCTTCATGGGGTGGAATTTGACGACGCAGGTACATAAAGCTGCGACTGCGATTCGTCTCAAAGCGTTCCTGTAACCAGGCCCGACCAACACCCATCACTTGGGCTAATCGAGTAATTTCTGCTTCTGGAGTAGTTTCGTCCTTAGTCGGATCGAGCGCCCAAAGCGCTTTGGGATTAGCAATAATCGTCCATGTAGGCGTACTTACCGCAAGCGGCTCACCGCGACGATCCAGAATCATTCCTCGGGTAGCGGGGATAGAGTCAGTACGGACAGCGCGCATTTCTCCTTGGTTTTTGAGGAAGTCTTTCTCAACGATTGCCAAGTAAAATAGGCGTGAAGCAGCAATCGCAAATAAGACTATGGCGATCCCATAAACCCACTTTAAGCGGCCACTTTCCGGGCGGTAGGAGCTCTCTTTCATCGTCACGGCTTCACTATAATTAGTTCATCTTGATCTGGTGCATGCATATCTAAGGTTTTGATAGCAGCCTGCTCCAGTCGGCTTGGTTGTGTCAGGGCACTCTGCTCCAGCAGCAACTGCCCCCACACCACTTCGTAATTCACTTCATCTTTTTTCAGCTTCTGTAAGTAAGCAAAGTCAGTACGAAAAGCGAATACCTGCATTACCAACCAGATAGCGAAAACGCCAATACTCGTTAACAGGACATAGAAAGCCAGCCATTCCCAAACTTTGCTAGTCACGAATGCGCTCCATGATACGCAGCACCGCACTACGGGAGCGGACGTTATCACTCACCTCGCCTTTAGACGGTTTAATCGCCTTACCCACGAGTTTGAATTTGATATCTAGTTCGGCATTTTGAATCGGCAGATGTCGTGGTAAATCAGGGCCTTTACACTGGGTTCGCATAAACTGCTTGACGATGCGGTCTTCCAAACTGTGGAAGCTAATCACCACTAAACGACCACCTACTTTTAAGGCATCAGAAGCGGCTTTGAGGCCCTCTTCCAAGTCGCCAAGTTCGTTATTGATATGAATCCGAATGCCCTGAAAAGACCGAGTTGCTGGGTTTTTCCCTTTTTCCCAGGCTGGGTTCGCTTCCGCGACAATCTTTGCCAGTTGCTTGGTGGTCTCTATTGCAGTGTGACTGCGGTATTCACAAATCGCCCGGGCGATACGGCGGGAAAAGCGCTCCTCACCGAACTTATAAAGCACGTCTGCAATGTCTTTCTCATCGGCACGGGCTAACCACTCGGCAGCACTCTCACCCGCATCTGGGTTCATACGCATGTCCAGTGGACCATCGTTCATAAAACTAAAGCCACGGCTGGCATCGTCTAACTGGGGCGATGACACACCCAAATCCATCATGATGCCGTCAACTTTATCAACGCCGAATACTGCAGGAATGTGATCTGCCATATTGGCAAACGAGTCCTGCACAATACGAAAACGACTATCTTCCTGCTCCAGCACTTTGCCAAAGCCAATCGCCACCGGATCTTTGTCAAAGCCCAACAAGCGACCATTACCAATTTTCGATAACGCCAAGCGAGTATGACCACCGCGACCAAAGGTGCCATCCACGTAGTCACCGTCCACATTGGTGACCAGTTGATTAACAGATTCATCCAGCATTACGCTGATGTGTGAGAAGTCTTGCGTCGTCATAGTGTAATATCCAAACTTTCGAGAGACTGACTGTCTTCTTGCGAAAGGGTTAAGTAATCATTACGTTGAGCATCCCATTCCTCGGCTGCCCAAATTTCCAATTTGCGCCCCTGCCCTAGCAGAGTCACCCGGCGCTCAATACCGGCAAATTCTCTGAGTGGTGCAGGTACTAACATACGTCCTGCACTATCGAGCTCTACATCCGTTGCATGTCCCACCAACAGCCGCTGTAACCGACGCGCTTGAGGTTGAAAGGATGGCAACTTATCTAACTTTTCTTGTATTTGCTCCCACTCTGACAAGGGGTAAAGCAACAAGCAGCGCGAGATTGGATCGATTGTCACGACCACGCCAGCCTCGTCGTATTGACCAAGTTCATCGCGCAAACGTGCCGGAAGCGCTAAACGCCCCTTTGCATCTACACTGACTTGATGAATTCCACGAAACACGCCCATACCCCACTTATCGACACTTTCTCCCACAATTTAACACTTTTTTTATTTTTGAAATAAAAAAATTTGATGGAAGCGGCAAAAAGCTGCCTCGATGCGGAAAATTTGCCGAGAATATTGGGGGAATTACCGGATTAGAAAAATGAAGGTACTGAAAAAACGCCAAGATAGCGTCGAGATAAAACAGTGAGGAAATGTGCAAGCCGGCCGATAAGCCGGGTTCTGTCGTGGACAGTCATTCATCTAGGCCATACATCGCTGTATGGCTCAAGCAACCTACCCGAACTCAGCGCGGGTCACGCCAATGAGTTCCTATTTGGTCTTGCTTCAGGTGGGGTTTACCTTGCCACGATCTGTTACCAGTCGCGCGGTGCGCTCTTACCGCACCATTTCAACCTTACCGGCAGTAAACTGCTTAGGCGGTATATTTTCTGCTGCACTTGCCGTAGGCTTGCGCCCCCCAGGCGTTACCTGGCACCTTACCCTGCGAAGCCCGGACTTTCCTCCCCTCTGCGAACAGAGCGGCGACTGTCTGGCCGACTTGCGGGGGGCGATATTACAGCCCCCAGTAAGAATTGCAAGCCTTGGCTAGTTAATCGGCAAACTAAATACCACCGCGAGACCGCCTGTGTCGCGATTGTAAGCCTGGAGGCTACCGTGGTGAGCATCGACGATGCGCTTGGCAATGGCCAAACCTACACCGTAGCCACCACTGTGAGCTTCCCGAGCATCACTAGAGCGATAAAAGGCATGGAAGATTTTTTCCAACTTATCTTCCTCGACACCGGGGCCATTGTCCTTGATGGCTATTTGCACGTAATCTCCCTGTTGGGACAAGTCAACTTGCACCTGCCCTTCCTGCCCGACATAGAAGCAGGCATTACGGAGCACATTTTCAATAGCATGACGTAGCTGCAATGGATCACCGATAAATTGGGTTGGCTTATCCCCTACCCGTTCAATAGACAGATTTTTCAATTGGCATTCAAAGGCCACGTCATCAATGATGCTATCGAGCCAAGGCAACACTTCTATCGTTTGCTTTTTCAGGGAAGCCGCTTCCAAACGGGACAGGGACAAGACTTGCCCAATCAGCTCGTCTAGTTCGTGTAGCTCACTGCGAATACGAGACAAGTATTTTTCCTGCGCCGGCTGCCCATGGCGATCTTCCGCTATCGTAAGCGCCACTTCGATACGCGCTAATGGGGTACGTAGCTCATGGGAAACATCTCGCAATAGTCGCTCTTTGGAATTCATCAAGCCTTCGATACGGGCAGACATATCATTGAAATCCCGGGCTAAATCCCCGAAAGCGTCCCGGCGTTTAATGAGCCTCCCACTTAGTCGTGCAGACATATCACTGCGTCCAAATTCCGTTACCGCTGTCCGTAGCTTACGCAAGGGGGTAAGTAGCCACCATGCCAAAATACCGCTAGAGAGCAGTACGCCGACAAAAAATAGCCCCATAAAAAAATGCGGCCCAACTAAGTCGCTCTGGGGACGCTGACGAAACACGAGTAAATATTGGCTGCCATCCCCGCCTCTGATTTGTAGAAACTGGGCACTACGTTCATCAATGGAGGGCATGGCTGGTGGTGGACGACGGTCCTTGTCCTGCTCATCATGATGGTCATCTCGCTCGCGGCTATCTCGGTCAGATCGCTGCGTTAGCGGTAGGCCATTTTCTTGGAATAAAGCAATCCGTCCATCCAACTTCCGCTCAACTTTTCTCACTTCGTCTCTAAGTGCTCTGAGACCGTATTTTTCATAACGTTCGATTAACTCGATACCGACCTTAGAAAGCAAAGATTCCGGGACTTTGTTATGTTTTTCAGTAAATTCGACCAACATCATGCCAGCCCCAACTACCGCGATGTTGGCAACCAGAATCATCAGAAAAACACGAAAAAAGGTATGTCGCACGATGTTGCCTATCGCTGTTTCGGATCGATAAATAAGTAGCCGACGCCGCGAACCGTTTTGATTCGCGGTTCGCCATTGTCTAACAACCCCACCTTTTTACGCAGGTTGCTGATGTGCATATCTAGGCTACGATCATACAGGGTCAAAGGGCGACCTAATGCTTGCTCTGATAACTCTTGCTTGGTCAACACACGACCCGGCTCCTGAATCAAGGTTTCCAACAAGGCATATTCGGAGGTGGTTAACTCGACCGGTTCACCTTGCAGAAATACGGTGCGATCTCGGCGGCGCACCAATACATCCGCTACTTCGATATCCCCCAGTGGATCGTGCTCTTTTTCATTGCTAGCTCGACGTAAGATGGCTTTGATGCGCGCCAGCAATTCACGGGGATTGAAAGGTTTGGACAGGTAATCGTCTGCCCCCATTTCTAAGCCAAGAATACGGTCAATATCATCGCCCTTGGCGGTTAACATAATGACCGGAAGAGAACTGTGATTACGAATTTGCTTTAGGGTTTCAAAGCCGTCCAATTTTGGCATCATCACATCTAGAATAACGATATCAGGAGTTTGCTCAGCCAACATCGCTAGCGCCTCTTCTCCATTCCAGGCATGGCGCAACTGGTACCCTTCTCCTTCAAAATATTCAATTACCAGCTCCGATAAACGGGCATCATCATCAGCTAATAGAATGTTGGTCATAGTTTGCGGTCGCTACGTCAGTAATACATACGCTTATAATAAGGAGTTTCTCTGCCCAAGGGAGAATCTTTTCACCACGTTTACAGTTACATCAATTTTTATGCAATAAAAAACCCAGCAGGGTCAGCCCCTACTGGGTTTGTGGTTCTTTGCAGAAGCGAAAGTGAGGTTAAGGCTTATTTAACTTCGATAACCTGCGCTTCAATTCGCGCTTTCCATTCCGCTGGGCCGGTGTTGTGTACCGATGTACCTTGGGCATCTACCGCTACCGTTACCGGCATGTCGACTACGTCAAACTCGTAGATGGCCTCCATACCCAGTTCTGGGAAGGCAACCACTTCGGCTTTTTTGATCGCTTTGGATACCAAGTAAGCCGCGCCGCCAACTGCCATTAAATAGACAGCACCAAATTCCTTGATGGCTTCGATTGCGATCGGGCCACGTTCAGCTTTACCAATCATACCTAGCAAACCAGTTTGCTCTAGCATGGTGTGGGTAAACTTATCCATACGGGTAGACGTCGTCGGGCCAGCAGGACCAACCGCTTCGTCTTTAACAGGATCAACCGGTCCCACGTAGTAGATAAAGCGACCTTTTAGATCAACCGGAAGTTCTTCACCGTTTGCTAGCATTTCGGTCATCTTCTTGTGAGCTGCATCACGACCTGTCAGCATTTTACCATTCAATAGGATGGTTTCACCTGGTTTCCAGTCTTTCACCATTTCTGGAGTGACTTCATTTAGGTTAACGCGACGAACGCTTTCACCCACTTCCCAAGTGATGTCTGGCCAATCATCCAAAGACGGCGGCGTCAGTTCCGCTGGGCCTGAGCCATCAAGCACAAAGTGTGCGTGACGAGTAGCAGCACAGTTCGGGATCATGGCAACCGGCAAGGAAGCGGCGTGAGTTGGGTAATCTTTGATCTTTACATCAAGAACCGTGGTCAAGCCACCCAAACCTTGGGCACCGATACCTAGGTTGTTAACGGCTTCAAAGATTTCCAAACGCAATTCTTCTACACGATTTTGCGGACCACGGGCTTTTAGTTCATGAATGTCGATCGGATCCATCAAGGACTCTTTCGCCATTACCATGGCCTTTTCTGCCGTACCACCGATACCGATACCAAGCATACCTGGTGGGCACCAGCCTGCACCCATCGTAGGTACGGTTTTCTTCACCCATTCAACAATAGAGTCAGATGGGTTTAGCATCACCATTTTCGATTTGTTTTCAGAACCGCCGCCTTTGGCTGCAACATGCACTTCAACCGTGTCACCGGGCACGATTTCCATATGGATAACCGCAGGAGTATTGTCTTTGGTGTTGCGACGAGCACCGGCAGGATCGTCAAGAATAGAGGCGCGTAATACGTTATCAGGATGCAAGTAAGCGCGACGCACACCTTCATTAATCATGTCAGTAACGCTCATGGTAGCGTCCCACTGAACATTCATACCAACTTTGACAAATACAGTCACAATACCTGTATCCTGACAGATGGGGCGTTTGCCTTCGGCACACATGCGGGAGTTGATCAAAATTTGTGCCATAGAGTCTTTTGCAGCTTGACTCTCTTCACGCTCGTAGGCTTCGTGAACGGCTTTAACGAAATCAATTGGATGGTAATAAGAGATAAACTGAAGGGCATCTGCCACGCTGGAAATCAGATCATCTTCTTTAATAATGCTCATGCCTCTCTCCTGCCGAGTATTATGTTTTATTGGGGAACCAGAATGGTAAGAGTTTAGCCATACCAATGAAAGGCTTAAGTAAAATTTTCAATACATATAGCAGGCATTCAGACGACAAATGTCAGCCCTTGGTCGTATGGAAAGCAAAACACCCCAGCAGCCTTGACTAGGCTACTGGGGTGTGGGTTCATTGCTTACGGGTAAAATCCTGTTAGGCTTTTTTCGAGGTGCTGGGATTCATCAGGGAAAACTGCACATATTCTTCCAAGATGCCGGCAGTAAAGGCTTCCCTTTCAGACAGGGAATGAATCTGTTCTGCCTCCCAGTTAATCAAGCAGACAAAAACAGAGTATTTGTTAATGCAGCTGTAATCGAGGTCTCGTACGCTAATCTTGTGTTGCCCCATTAGGCGCAATACTTGCTCAATGACTTTTTGACCTTCGTATTGACCCACACCGGATATGCTTTTCAGCATGCGCTGAACTTGTTCAATTGGGTTTTCCGACACTTTAGGCTCGGGTGCGCGGCGACTTTCCAAAAGGAATTTGTCGAGCATTTCCTCGGTGTACTGCTCCCGCTCATGCACATTAGCAATACGGGCAGATTCCCTTTCTAGCAGACGAATAAACAAGCTCTTATTGCGAATATCGGAGAACTCTAGGTCACGTAGTGACAAACCACTCTCTTCCATAATCGCAACCAAGGTTTCATAGGATGCAACCGCATCTTCACCACCTTGTGCAGCAATGGACAAATGGTGACGTACCTCATGCATAATTTTCGCAGCACGGTAGTCTTCTTTGAGTTGTAAGTGCTGCTGAAAAGCTTCGCGTTTTTCTTGCAACTCTTCATTTAGCTCTTCGAAGCCAGTTTGCGCTTCCTGCTCGGCGCGCATGGCGGCGACGCGAATCTGTGCCTGTTGCGCTTCCCAGGCTTCATATGCTCTTGCGCGGGCTTGGAAAGCGCGCTCGATAGCTTCTTCAAAGCTTTGTTCAATCCGAGCTCGCTCACTGCGTTCCTGCTGCTCTTCTAGCTCCATTTGCGCGCGGTCTTGACGTTGCTTTGCTAATGCTTCTTTCGCTAGCTGTAGCTGTTGCTCAATACTCTCTATATCGGAAAGCACATTGCTTTCATCGAAAGTTGCCAAGCGCTCTTGCACTTTGCGCCAATAGGCATCGTCTTCAAATGGTACGCTAGGGTTACTAGACGCATATTGATTACGTAACGTTTCCTTGAAGGAAGCGTGACCAGGACGGAAGGCGCTGGCGGCGTCGATGACATTATCATGGTTGCCGCTGTTGCGTTTGTCTTGCTCTCGATTAAGGGATTGTGCAGGTTTGGTTGCAGTTTCAGTTTGTTCAGATGCATTGGCACTGGTATTCATCGTGCGTTCCTTAACGGACTCAGTTGTGGCTGACGTCGGTTGGGCTAAATCAGATTCTGGTTGATTGAGAGAATCAACAGGATTTTCTTGGGCAGCACTCGCCTCATCATAAATCGGCTCTACCGTATCGGCCAAATCCATATCCGTGCCTTCGATTCCACGATCCGCCATTGTTGCTTCCGGCTGAAAATCAGTAGGTGGCTCTTCTGTTTTATCTGTCGAAATATCAATTTCGACCTCAACTTGAGTTTGGAAAACCTCAGAGGTTTCGGCATTCGCAGTCATATCCGCTGCGCTAAAATCTGTTTGGAAGCTAGCAGACGGCGTTACCTTCTCGGCTTCAACCATATCATCGAGAATAGTGGCTGCATTCGCATAGGCGCGCTTGGGGTCCATGGGTTTTTCACTAAAACGACGAGGCCCATCACTTACAACCGTTCTTGCCACCGTTTCTTTAGCGTAACGTGGTGTACCGTTCCAACTCACTTTAAATAGCATCATGCGGTCGCATAATTGAAAGGCGGGGATTTCCCCCTGATTCAGTCCATTTTGTAAAATTATGGACTCAGCATGGCGTAATGCCATTTGGGCTTCACTGGAGTTGGACGAGGTTGCTAAGTTCAATAACTTGACAACTTTGCCGATGGCTTTTTTTCTTCGTCTTGTGCTCATCTTCTACCGCCTTCACCTGCGACCGCTCACTGGCCGAACGTTTGCTCAAGTAAGCTTTGTGCTACACAAAGCGCTCCTCTACTGTTCCAATGGGAGCTTCTGCTGAAGCTTTTGCAAAAGGTTTGCCAATTGCTCTGAAGCATAAGGTTTTGCCGGCAATTTCCCCCAAACAGGCTCCGGCCAGAGGGCATCCGAGGCATAACGAGCGATATGATGGAAATGTAGCTGGCGCACTTTGTTGCCGATCACGGCAATATTCAGTTTATCGGGGGCAAAGATCTCGGCCATTATTTCCGCCACCTGGCAACTTTCTGCCATGAGCTGCTGCCGGTCGTCCAGGTGCAACTGATAAATCTCGCTAACATTGTCGCGCCTAGGAACTAAAATTAGCCAAGGAAACTGGCTGTCATTGATCAGGCGCACGTCACTCAGTGGGAGGCTACCTACAAAAATAGAATCACGAGCTAAAACTTCATTGAGCTCAAACATTTACCCTTCCTATTTACAATATCTGCATTCATAAGCAATATAGCATCTCTACTATCAGAATACCTGTCGATAACGGAGATTCCATGAGCGAAATGCGCTGTGTTTTAGACGCACAAGCCAAACTAGCAGAGTGCCCACGCTGGGACGAACAAACGCAAACCCTTTATTTTGTCGATATTGATGCATTTGAATTACATGCCTTCAATATAGAAGCAAACTCCCACAATGTACGTAAGTTTGACGAAGAAATTGGTTGTTTTGCGTTAACGGAGCAAGGGGGCTTCATCGTTGCGATGCGCTCCGGTATCTATACCATGGCGGATTTCAACGCACCGTTACAAAGCTATTGGCAAGCGGATTACGATCAGGCAACCACGCGCTTTAATGATGGTCGTTGTGATCCAGCTGGGCGTTTTTTGGCCGGCTCCATGTACTCCCCCAAAGATGCTGATAATGGCGCACTATACCAGTTTGCACATGGTCAAATGACCCTGCTGGATAAGGCGGCATGGACTTCCAACGGGTTAGCCTTTGCTCCTGATGGTCTCACCATGTACTACTCCGACACACCGCGCCATATTGTTTACCAGTTCGATTATGACTCAAGCACAGGTACGGCGAGTAACAAACGTCCATTTATTGAATTTCCATTCGGTAATGGTCGCCCTGACGGCGCTGCAGTTGATGTAGAAGGCAATTATTGGACGGCCCTGTATCAGGGACAGCGGGTGGCGAAAATTAGCCCTAATGGGGAGATTTTAGCTGAGTACCCGGTGCCAGCTTTGTTTCCGACTATGGTGGCATTTGGCGGCCCAGATATGCGCACTTTATTTGTCACCACCTGTCGTGGAGCGCATAATAGCGACCAACTCGAAACCTACCCTCAAGCGGGCGGCATTTTTGCCCTAGATGTAGAGGTAGCAGGACAAATCGAAGCCCGCTTTGCTGGCTGAATCTCAACTTAAGTGAAAGAAACTCTTTATATGCGTGCAAGCAATTATCAATACTCTACGTTACGCGATGCGCCAACCGATGCGGTTGTTGTCAGCCATCAATTAATGGTTCGCGCAGGTATGATCCGTCAAGTATCTAAAGGCTTATATACTTGGCTTCCCACTGGTGTGAAAGTGATGCGCAAAGTTGAGCGCATTGTCCGTGAGGAAATGCAAAAAGCCGGTGCCCTTGAAGTCATGATGCCAGGGGTGCAGCCTGCTGAATTGTGGCAAGAAACTGGTCGCTGGCAAAAATACGGGCCGGAGTTGGCGCGTTTAAAAGATCGTCATGATCGTGACTACTGCCTTGGCCCAACCCATGAGGAAGTCATCACCGACTTAGCCCGTAACGAGCTCACCAGTTACAAGCAGTTACCACGTAACTTCTTCCAAATTCAAACAAAATTCCGTGATGAAGTACGCCCTCGCTTTGGTGTCATGCGCTCCCGTGAATTTTTGATGAAAGATGCCTATTCTTTCCATGCTTCACCGGAATGTCTACAACAGACTTATGATGTGATGCACGATGCCTACTGCAAAGTGTTCGATCGCATTGGCTTGGACTACCGCCCTGTTCGCGCTGATACCGGTAGCATCGGTGGTGCGTTCTCCCATGAGTTCCACGTTCTAGCAGACTCCGGTGAAGACGATATCGCGTTCAGTGATGCTTCTGACTTTGCTGCCAACGTGGAACTGGCCGAAGCAATCACCCTTAAAACTGCGCCGGATGCACCTACAGAAGAAGCTAAAGAAGTTTACACGCCTAACTGCAAAACCATCGCCGCCGTGGCTGAGTTCTTGCAGCTTCCAGTAGAAAAGACCGTAAAAACCATGTTAGTCAAAGGGATCAATGACGCTGGCGAAGAAATGTTAGTGGCGCTAGTACTTCGTGGTGACCACAACATCAATGAATTAAAAGTTGAAAAAATCCCTGGCTTAGTTGCTCCATTTGAGTTTGCTGATGAAGCTACCATCGTACGTATCGTCGGTGCGCAGCCTGGCTCTATTGGTCCACAAGGGCTAGCAGATAAAGGCGTTCGTGTCATCGCCGATCGCTCAGCGGCAGTGTTGTCTGACTTCTGTGCCGGTGCGAATAAAGATGATTACCACACAACCGGCTTGAACTGGGCGCGGGACATTGGTGAAGTAGAAATTGCTGACCTACGTAACGTGGTCGAAGGTGACCCTTCTCCATGCGGCAAAGGTAATATTGTCATCAAGCGTGGTATCGAAGTAGGCCATATATTCCAACTAGGCCAAACCTACTCCGAGGCTATGAAAGCAAGCGTGCTGGATGAAAATGGTAAAGCCCAAGTCATGTGGATGGGTTGCTACGGTATTGGGGTTACTCGTATCGTTGCCGCTGCAATCGAACAAAACCACGATGATAAAGGCATTGTGTGGCCCGCATCCATCGCACCTTACGATGTGGTCATTGTTGGTATGAACTACGAGAAGTCAGAAGCAGTACGAGAAGAATGCGAGCGCTTATACCAAGAGCTGAGCGCCAAAGGAATTGACGTACTACTTGACGACCGTAAAGAGCGCCCTGGCGTGAAATTTGCTGATTGCGAGCTACTCGGCATCCCCCATCGTATAGTGGTGGGCGATAAAGGTTTAGCAAACGGTATGTTGGAGTACAAACATCGCAAGGATTCCGAGGCGACTGATGTTAATAAAGAAACAGCTATCGACTTCATTCTGGAAAAAATTTAAACGCGGTTTATGGTTGCTTTGCTTGTCAGTGGCGGGAATTCTTCCCGTCACTGGTGCCGTGGCGAATGAAACAGCCACCTGGCGCACTACCATGGCCTTGACTACCGCGGCGGTTTATCTCACCAACGCACTCAATGCGGATACCATGAGTGTTGAGTTAGGCGGTACCGACAATATCGGTTTCTTGCGCTACTCTGCACGCTGGTACAGGGAGCATGCTAGCCGTATAGGAAATAGCTCGTGGCAAATTCAACCGGCACTTCAGATTGGTTATTCCAAATGGCAAGGCAGTGACGACTTATCCCAGAAAAACACCAATAACGTATTCGATGTATTGCCGGTCTTCCGATGGAGCACCAGCCGCGCACCAAAACTTTTTGTCGATACGGGGGTGGGATTATCCTTGTTTAGCAGCGAATACATCACCCAAAGAGAATTTGGCGGAACCTTACAGTTCAATAATTATCTAGGTATTGGCACGACATTTGGTAACGATAAATGGGAAGCCTCTGCCAATTTTCAGCACTACTCAAACAACAATCTATACGATAAAAACACAGGCGTGAATTTCTGGTTCCTAAGTATCTCTCACCGATACTAGCTTTTGTTTTACGAATAACAATTAGATAAAGCGATATCCCTATGACAACGATTTATCATAATCCACGCTGCTCCAAGAGTAGAGAAACGCTAGCACTGCTGACTGATCGCAATACCGACCTAGAAGTCATCAAGTATTTAGAGGACCCTCTTTCTAAGGATACGTTGCGCAGTTTGTTAGAAGAATTAGGATTTGCAAGTGCTCGTGATCTGATGCGCACCAAAGAGGACATCTATAAAGAGCTTGGCCTGGCCGAAGTCACTGATGAAGATCAGTTATTAGAAGCCATGAGCCAACACCCTAAACTGATCGAAAGACCCATCGTAAGCCACCAAGGCAAAGCTAAGATTGGCCGTCCACCTGAAAGTGTCTTAGCTCTGTTTGAGTAGTGTCTGCGGTTTCTAGTACGGTTAGGGGAAACTCTACTGTCACATTTCATATTGGATACATACGATCCCATGGCAAAACGTGAGTTTATTTCGGCACCGGAACAACTGTATTACAGTGACCTTTGCCACCGCTATTTACCGATATTGCGGCTCAACCTGTTAGCACTAGGTGCTGCTGTAGCTAGCTTCCAGTTGCTCATTAAAGATATACCGCTACAACACCCCGCGTTGTTTTTGCTATTTAGCTTAACGCCGCTATTACTAGCTACCTTCGCTGTCTGGCGTGGCAGCTACCGAGGTGCCATTTGGACCTGCTTTATCAGCATGTTCTATTTTATGGCTGGTGTACTAAATTGGACTCATCCTAAGGATTGGGCTTTTGGCACTAGCGAAACCTTGCTGTCTGTGATGCTGTTTAGCTTATCTCTGTATTATGCTCGCTGGAAAGGTTTCAGCGAGCTACCGGTCAAATAAAAATCATGAGGGGCGTTCCTGATAGTGATCGCCCTGTCTTTCTTCGGATACTTCTTCCACTAATAAAGTCAGACGTTCGGTTTCAAAATCTCGCCCCAACACTTCCAGCGACGGCATAGTTTTACTTACCTTTGCCGATAGCTGACGGAACCTATCTACCTTCCCATGCAACCCTTGCTGACCGGCTAGCGCCTTCACCGTATTGTTATAATGATTACTAACACTCCCTAACGCTCCACCAAGCTTAATCAAACGCTCAGCCAATACACAGACTTGATTATAAATCTCTCCTGCTCGCTCACTGACTTCACGGGCTTCGGAGTTACTACGCTCCATCATCCATAGATTACTAACCGTACGCAGTATCGGAATCAAAGTAGTGTGTGATACCAGTACAATCCCCTTTTTATAACCGTACTCGAAAAGGTCTTTATTGTGCTTTAAGGCTTCGATGTAGGCGGGCTCAATCGGCATAAACATCAAGACGAAGCTTGGGCTGTGCATACCAATCACGTTGGTGTAATCCTTGCCAGCTAAATCATCAATATGGCGGCGGACAGCTTGGATATGCTCACTTAAGGCAATTTGATATGCTTCCGAAGAGTCTGCTGCAACAGCACGATCGTAGGCAATTAATGAGACTTTACTATCAATGATTATGTGCTTGTTGTCTGGCAGCTTGATCAGATAATCCGTTTGCTTCTGGCGCCCTTCGTGATCTTTAAAAGAAGTCTGCACAGAAAAATGCGCATCTTCCACTAAGCCACTCATTTCCAATGTGCGGCGTAATTGCGCTTCCCCCCAAGCTCCCCGCTGTTGGCTATCACCTTTTAGTGCTGAGGTCAGGTTATTTGCCTCAGCACTCATCTGTAACCCTATCTCTAGGACTTTGTGAATTTCCGATGCCAGTTGGGCATTCCCCCTAACCGACGACTCATGCACCTCATTCACACGGCGTTGAAACCCATCTAACTGCTCTTTTAGTGGCTTCAACATACCATCTAAGCCAACGCGATTAGTGTCAGCCAAGGCCCTGCCCTTTTCTTCAAATATACGGTTTGCGAGATTCTCAAACTCCTGTTTAAGACTCTCTCTAGCGCCATTTAATTGCTCAATTTGCTCTTTATGATGGCGCTCCTTCTCTTCTAGACGGGTACTAAGAATAGTTGCTCGACGCTGCTCCTCTTGCCATTGTTGCCGTAACTGCAGCGTAGCTTGCCGCTCCCGTTCCAACTGCAAATTTAAACTGTCAATCTGCTCATCTAGGCGCATTAAATCCTGATTGGCAATGGACAGCTGTTGCTGCAAAAGGGTGCCCCTGTTCTTCATCAACCAGAAGGTAATTAAGCCACCCAGTATCAGCCCCACCCCAGTACATGCCGTCGCTATGACAATTTGATATTGATCCCACCA
Organism: Maribrevibacterium harenarium; assembly: GCF_006385675.1. Classification (GTDB taxonomy): domain Bacteria; phylum Pseudomonadota; class Gammaproteobacteria; order Pseudomonadales; family Marinomonadaceae; genus Marinomonas; species Marinomonas harenarium. The sequence continues at coordinate 81,064 of NZ_VFRR01000013.1, forward strand.
CATCACAAACACAATTCCCATTAAAAAACCACAGCAGTAAAATACTGTTTATCCATACAGACCGCAACTAAATCGCAAAAAAAAGCCAGAACACGTCTGGCTTTTTGCATACTAAAAAACTATAGCATTAGGACTTGAACGGGTCGCGCAACACGATAGTTTCTTTACGATCTGGACCAGTAGAGATAATGTCGACTGGCACGCCAACTTGCTCTTCTAAGAAGCGGATATAGCGTTGTGCATTCTCAGGCAGAGCTTCGAAGCTGGCTGCACCGACAGTATTTTCAGACCAACCAGGTAGTTCTTGGTAAACAGGACGAGCGCCCTCGTAACCTTCGCTGTCTACCAATGAACCAGCCACAGGGTTACCCTCTGCATCTTGATAACCAACACATACCTTGATGGTTTCAAAGCCATCTAGTACGTCCAACTTCGTCAAACACATGCCAGAAACGGAGTTGATTTGTACGGCGTGACGTAGAGCCACTGCATCAAACCAACCACAACGACGTTGGCGTCCAGTGGTAGCACCAAACTCGTGGCCACGCTCACCTAAACGAACACCATCTTCACAGAATAGCTCAGTCGGGAATGGACCGGATCCAACACGCGTAGTATAAGCTTTGGTAATACCTAATACGTAATCCAAGTACAAAGGGCCGAAGCCAGAACCTGCTGGCGCACCACCGGCAGTAGTGTTTGAGGAAGTTACGTATGGGTAAGTGCCATGATCAACATCAAGTAGCGAACCTTGTGCCCCCTCGAACATGATGTTTGCACCAGATTTGCGTAGGTCATGCAGTAGACCAATGGTATCTGCTACCATCGGACGCAAGAAGTCAGCCATTTCCAAGCCTTGCGAGTAAACTGCATCGAACGCTACTGGCTCAACTTTGTAGAAATGCTCCAACATAAAGTTGTAGTATTCCAAAACCTCTTTGAGCTTTTCAGCAAAACGTTCTTTATCAAGAATATCACCAACGCGGATAGCGCGACGGGCAACTTTATCTTCGTAAGCAGGGCCGATACCACGACCAGTCGTGCCAATTTTCTTCTCACCACGGGCTGCTTCACGGGCTTGGTCCATTGCAATGTGGTAAGGCAAAATCAGCGGGCACGCTGCACTCACTTTCAAACGCTCTACCGCAGGAATACCTTGCTGAGATAATTCGTCTACTTCTTTTTTCAGAGCTTCAGGAGACAATACGACACCGTTACCGATGATACATTGCACACCGTCGCGAAGAATGCCGGAAGGAATTAGGTGTAGTACCGTTTTTTTACCGTCGATCACTAGGGTATGACCAGCGTTGTGACCACCTTGGAAACGTACTACCGCAGCCACATCTTCTGTTAAAAGGTCTACTACTTTACCTTTACCTTCATCACCCCATTGGGTGCCTAAAATTACAACATTCTTACCCATGTCTAATGGTCTCACTTAAGATTTATTGAACGATTAGTCTTATTCAACGTCCCGTAGCTGCCAACGGTCAGCTACCAGAACTAATTCTTTATCAAATCCAGCACTGCCGTTATCAGCTTGTACTACTTGATATCCCTCGGCACGCAAAGCACAGATCGCCTGCCATAGCAAATTATCCACGCTCTGTGGGGCGCGAACTTTAACGCAACTATCAGCCGCAGGATTGGCCAACGACACCAAGGCTTTTACATCCGTACTAAAACCAGTTGCGGCACGTAGACGACCAAATACCTCACCAATATTGTCGTAACGACCTCCCCGAGCAACCGCATTACCATGCCCTGGCACGTAAGCCGCGAAGACGACACCAGTATGGTAACTGTAGGAGTCCATGTCAGAAAGATCGAAGTGCAAACCCACACTCGGGAAGCGGGTTGAGATAATGTCCGCAATGGACTGCAAGTTCGCCAATGCCTCAGTAACTGCCTCACTAACACCGGCAAGCACTTGTCCTGCTTGGACTAAGGTTTCACGGCCACCACAAAGACGTGGAAGCGCTAGTAACCACGTAGCTGCGCGGGGATCAATAGATAGCTCTGCCACAAAAGCCTCTAATTCAGGCAGACTTTTGCCGCGATACAACTCGCTGATTTTTTTCTCAACATCTTGATCAATACCAGCAGCAGACATCACGCCACGAACAATATCAATGTGACCAAGATCGAGCACAACCCCTTGCAAGCCAGCGGAAAATACGGTTTCCAACATCAAAGAAATGATTTCTACGTCGGCAGACTGAGTATCATCTCCATAGAGTTCAGCGCCTAGCTGAATCGGGCTGCGCGTACCATCAAGACCTGCTGGCGTTGTACGTAATACACTGCCACAGTAACTAAGGCGCTGTACCCCTTCACTTTTCAGGCAATGGGCATCGATACGGGCAACCTGGGAAGTAAAATCGGCGCGAATACCCATCATACGACCAGAAAGCTGGTCGGTCACTTTGAAGGTTTCAAGCTCTAAATCCGAACCTGCACCAGTTAAAAGAGAATCTAGGTATTCGAGTAGAGGTGGGATGACCAGCTGATAACCCCAGCTTTTATGTAAATCTAGTAAATTGCGGCGCAGGCTTTCAATCTTGCTTGCTTGTAATGGTAGCGCTTCATCTACCCCATCTGGTAGCAACCAGCGGTCTGCCATGGTCATAACATGAGTTCCTCTTAATTTCGAACTAAGATCACGATAAGTAGCCCGAACAACATACTGGCAGCCCCGATGACACGAATATTAGCGACAGGACTGCGAGAGACTTTCTGTAACAACATGCGCCATTGTTCTGGCGCTAAAAATGGCAGTATCCCCTCAAAGATCAACATTAGTCCAAAAGCAATCAATAGCGATTCTAATAACTCAGACATTATTTCGGGATCCTGCACACTAAAAAACCGGGGCGTGCCCGGTTTTTGTAATAGTACCACGATTGCGGCAGCGACTTACAGGCTTAAGCCTATGCGCTGACGCAATTTAGATATTGTTACTGTGATTTTTCCAGATACTGGAAGAACTCACTTTTAGGATCGAGGACAAACAAGTCTCCACCGTTGCTGAAACTTTCGCGATAAGCTTGCAAACTACGGTAGAACTTGAAGAACTCGGGATCTTGTTGATACACCTGAGCATAGATGGATGCAGCTTGAGCGTCACCATCACCGCGAATCATTTCTGCGTCACGCTGGGCTTCCGCCTCTAATACCACACGCTGACGATCCGCATCTGCACGAATACCTTCAGCAAGCTCAAGACCTTTCGAACGGTGCTCGCGAGCTTCACGCTCACGCTCGGTACGCATACGCTGGTAAACCGATTCGCTCACGTCTGGCGGAAGGTCGATACGTTTAACTCGAATATCAACAATAGTAATACCAAGTTCAGTCTTAGCCACACCATCCAAGTTATCACGCAACTCAGTCATAAGTTGGTCACGCTCACCGGATACCACCTCGTGCATAGTACGCTCACCGAACTGGTTACGAAGGCCGGTATCAACTCGAGAAGATAAAACTCGATTGGCAACAAATTCATCGCCTGAAGTGGCTTGATAGAATTTCGCTACATCATCGATTTTCCACTTTACGTAGGAATCAACAATAACCGCTTTCTTCTCTAACGTCAGATAACGTTGTGGACGAGAATCCATGGTTAGAATCCGAGCGTCGAACTTTTTCACTTCGTTCATTACTGGAATCTTAAAATGCAAACCGGGCTGAACATCGTTCTCAACGATTTCACCGAACTTGAGCACCACCGCTCGTTCAGTTTCTTTTACCACATACAATGTTTGCGATGCGACCAGTAGAGCCAGCAAGGCAACAAACAATAGGGAGAATGAAGCATTACGCATTAGTTACGACCCTCCCGGCGAACAGTTGAGTTTTGACGTTTACGTAGCTCATCAATTACCTGGTCAGTCAAGACACCGATGTTAGCAGATTCAAGGGAGCTCAAGTTTGCTCCTGTGCTCGCTGGGCGCTGTTTCATTAATTGATCCAAAGGCAGATACATCATGTTATTACCAGACTCAGAATCAATAACCACTTTGCTGGCGTCACGATAGATACCTTCCATAGTCTCCAAGTAAATACGCTGCTTGGTAACTTTCGGAGCCTTCACATACTCTTGGTAGAGGCGATCGAAACGATCAGCTTGACCTTGAGCTCGTGCAACAACTTCAGAGCGATAAGCTTCCGCCTCTTCACGAATACGCTGAGCACGACCGCGCGCTTCTGGGATGATACCGTTAGCGTATGATTCGGCTTCGTTACGTACACGCTGTTCGTCTTCTTTCGCTTTGATTACGTCGTCAAACGCTTCTTGCACTTGGCTCGGCGCTTGGGTGTTTTCCACGTTAACTTTGGAAATCAGCAAGCCTGTACCGTAGTCGTTAATGTAGCCTTGCAGACGCTCTTTCATTTCTTCCGCAAGAATCTGACGACCCTCAGTAAGAATCTGATCCATCTCAGTGCTACCCACTACGTGACGCAAGGAGCTTTCTACAGCCTGTGACAATGATTCCTCAGGACTACGAACGTTCAGTAGGAAATCTTTCGGTTCACTCACCGAGTACTGGACCGAGACGCCAACTTCAACGATGGCTTCGTCTAGGGTAAGCATTAGGGCTTTGTGATCCATTGAACGCACTTTGGTTACGTTGACCTTGGTCACCGAGTCGATCAAAGGTGGATTCCAGTGCAGACCTGGCATGACGGTTTCATGGTATTTGCCAAGGCGCAAAACCACACCACGCTCTTGCTGATCGACCTGGTAAATACCAGTTGACGCCCACAAAGCGAACAGACCGATTGCGACAATGGCAATTAACCCGGAACTAAGTTTACCGCCTAAATTTGGACCACCATTGGATGATCCACCGCCGCGTTTTTTCTTAACACCGAGCATCTCCATCAGTTTACCAAAGGCTTCATCTAGATCTGGCGGTGCCTGATCGTTCTTGTCCTGTTGGCGACCCCAAGGGTCATTTTTTGGTTCCTGCTGACGGCCGTTTTCCGGCTTTTTATCAGGATTCCATGGGTCATTATCGTTATTACCCGGTTCATTCCAGGCCATACTAGATCTCCACTCTAATTTAAAATGTAGTCAGTTCAAGCTGCCTGCACTTGATCTTCGCGCATACCTACCCGAGCAAGAATCTGTAAAAAATCTTTGCGCGGTAAACGCAATTCAAGCAAGCATCGACCGAAGTCATCGTACGACTCGGAGCGCACGGCACCCTGCTCAAATAGCAGCGAACGTAAACGCCCAAATTCTGCAGGGACAACAATGGTTTCGTCCATTACATCCACCGCTAAACGTTCGGCTATGGCTTGCTCAAGCAGGTCTATTCCCCAACCTTCTTTTGCAGACAACCAAACGCGCCAAGGGTTCCCCTGCTCATCACGATCAATTCGCGGAGCACCAGTTTCCAAGGCATCAATTTTATTGAACACCAACAGAGTCGGTAATTCATTCGCATCTATCTCTTCTAGCACCAGATCAACATGCTTGATGTTATCGTCCCGGTCGTTATCCGCAGCATCAATGACATGTAACAGCAAATCTGCTTCAGATGATTCCTTAAGAGTCGCCTGAAACGCTTTTACCAATCGGTGTGGAAGTTGACGGATAAAACCTACCGTATCCGCCAACACAACCGGTCCCACTTGCTCAATTTCAAGGCGGCGCAATGTAGGATCCAAGGTAGCAAACAGCTGATCCGCAGCGTACACATCCGCCCCAGTTACCCGATTAAACAAAGTCGATTTACCCGCGTTGGTATAACCAACCAAAGAAACGGTAGGAACGTCAGAGCGAGAACGGGAACGCCGACTTTGATCCCTCTGACTGTTTACTTTCTCTAAACGTTTTTGGATCGATTTAATTCGCTCTCTTAATAGTCGACGGTCCGTTTCTAACTGCGTTTCACCGGGACCGCGCATACCAATACCGCCTTTTTGGCGCTCTAAGTGAGTCCAGCCGCGAACTAAGCGCGTCGACATATGCTGCAATTGCGCCAATTCGACTTGTAACTTACCTTCATGGGTACGGGCACGCTGGGCGAAAATATCCAGTATTAGACCTGTACGATCCAATACCCGGCATTTCAGCACACTTTCAAGGTTACGCTCTTGCGACGGCGATAGCGCATGGTCGAACAAGACCACTTCTACACCTTCAGCAACAACTATTTCACGGATTTCTTCGAGTTTGCCGGTGCCGACAAAATATTTGGAGTCCGGTTTTAATCGCGACCCTGTCACAACTGCGACAGGGTCAGCACCGGCTGAGATAGCGAGTTCAACAAACTCTTCAGGACCATATTTGGCTTGTTGGTCATTAAAATCGATATGAACTACGACTGCGATTTCACCACTTTCAGGGCGTTCGAAAAACAAGTTATCTAACCTCTTTTGACCCTAACAGGCCAAACTATTCAGCAGCGTCTTCCGCCTGATCAGAGGACGGCAGACGAATGGTACGAGATGGGACAACTGTGGAAATGGCATGTTTGTAAACCATTTGGCTAACAGTGTTTTTTAACAGAATCACAAACTGATCAAATGATTCGATTTGTCCCTGCAATTTAATACCGTTCACAAGAAAGATAGATACAGGTACTCTCTCTTTGCGAAGTACGTTTAAGTAAGGGTCTTGTAGTGATTGCCCTTTTGACATTGGATTCTCCTTAAGCATGCATAAAGTAATAAAACAAAGGTAAAACAATATTCTAGATAGTATACCAGATCTTTCTTGTTTTCCCCTATATATTCGCACCTTCGAAGTATTTCAAGGCTTGGCTTAAAAGGTTTTTATCTAAACTGTCGAAAACCTTCAATTCCTCCCAACCACGTAGCCAAGTAATTTGTCGTTTTGCTAACTGGCGCGTGGCAACAACGCCTTTAAAGATGGCATCTTCTAAAGAATCTTCTCCGGCTAAATGCTGCCATAGCTGGCGATACCCCACACAACGAATTGACGGCATTGAAATATCTAGGTCACCTCGTTGATAAAGACTTTCCACTTCCTGCAGGAAGCCCTGTTCCATCATTTGCATAAAACGCGCCTCGATACGCTCATGCAGGATCGCCCGATCAACCGGCATGACAGCGACATTCACCAGATCAAAGGGCAGCTCTTGAGCTTGTTGCTCTGCCCACCACTGGGTCATGGTTTTGCCGGTCAAACGATACACCTCTAAGGCTCTTAGCAGCCGCTGAGGATCGTTTGGATGAATACGCGCTGCTGACTCAGGATCCACTTGAGCGAGCTGCTCATGCAACACTTCCAAGCCGAGTCGCTCTCGCTCTTCTTCCAACTGAGATCGCAAAGCGATATCCGCGTGAGGCATGTCTGCCAACCCTTTTTGCAAGGCGTTGAAGTACATCATGGTGCCGCCAACTAGCAGAGGTTTGCGGCCCTGATCAAGAATATCCTCGATCTCGGCTATCGCATCGCTAACAAAATCCGCCGCCGAGTAGCTATCCTTAGGATCAATAATGTCGATTAAGCGATGGGGAGCTCGTGCCAGTGTCTCGGCGTCCGGTTTAGCAGTACCGATATCCATGGTTTTGTACACTAACGCCGAATCGACACTGATAATGTCGTAACCATGCTCAGCAGCAAGCTCCACCGCCAAGCCGGTCTTACCGGAGGCTGTTGGCCCCATTAAGCATACAATTTTTGGCTTAGCGGCCATTATCTACCTCGCAAAAACAACTTATCTAAATCAGCCATCGACAATTGTGCCCAAGTGGGACGACCATGATTACACTGACCGCTGCGTTCAGTGATTTCCATATCCCGCAGCAGCGCATTCATTTCAGCAATGCTGAGCTTTCGGTTTGCCCGTACAGCGCCATGACAAGCCATGGTTGCCATCAACTCGTTAGCTCTGGCCTCTAAAATATCGGTAGCACCATGAGTCACCAAATCACTGATCACATCTCGCACTAAGCTTTCCACGTCCCCTTTGATCAGGACAATTGGAACCGAACGCACCATCACACTTTCCGGTCCACTACGCTCTATTTGAAAACCAAATCGGCTAAAAATTTCCTGCTGATCCTCTACCAAATTCGCTTCCGAGCTAGACACAGCAACATTGATCGGCACTAGCAGTGGCTGACTGGCAATATTCTGGCGGTAAAAGGCCTCTTTCATACGCTCGTAAACAATGCGCTCATGGGCAGCGTGCATATCCACTACTATCATGCCTGAATCCGTCTCTGACAGAATATAAATCCCGTGCAGTTGGGCAATGGCATAACCTAACGGGGGGGTACGCTCATTCTGGGGCAAGGGTTCAGCAACGGCATTCATGCTCGGCGAAGCAACGGATTTAATTTCACCGGTTTGCGGATCAACCCATTCCGTTTCAGATAAAGTGACTTCGTCAGCGGCGCGAGACATTTTCGCCATCCCTTCAAGCTGGGCCCGAACGACATTAGGCTCGAAATTTCGGGAAGCCTCTGATACGGGGCGAGAAAATGCGCCTCTGTCGCTGGGCGCGACCGGAGTGCGAAAGTCCATACTTGACTGAGTTACCGGGGAAACTCGCTCAGGATTTATATTCTGCACTGGTTCAGAGCTTGATCCTGTAGGTGGAGAAGTATCTTCAGGACGCACATCTGCCAGCACCTTGTGAATACGACTAAACAGAAAATCATGCACCAAGCGACCATCCCGGAAACGCACCTCATGCTTGGTAGGATGGACGTTGACATCTACCGTCCCGGGATCCAATTCTAAATATAAAACGAAGGTGGGATGACGGCCGTTGTACAGTACATCTCGATAGGCCTGACGTACCGCGTGGGCAACTAACTTGTCACGCACCACACGACCATTAACAAAGAAATACTGGAGATCAGCTTGGGAACGACTATAGGTCGGTAACCCTATCCATCCCCACAAACGCAAGCCTGCCGCCTCTACGTCAACCGTAAGAGCATTTTCTATAAATTTACTACCCAACAAAGTCGCTAAACGTTGTTCAGCGTGGAGCTGGTCGCTCACGGGGCGCAAGTCGTATATTTGCTTACCATTGTGGCCAAGGCGAAAACCCACGTCGTATCGACTCAATGCAAGGCGCTTCACCACTTCTTCTAAATGGTTAAATTCAGTTTTTTCCGTACGTAAAAATTTGCGTCGCGCCGGCGTATTGAAAAACAAGTCACGTACTTCGATAGTGGTGCCTTGGGGATGAGAAGCCGGACGCACAACCGTGCCCATGTCCTTGCCCTCAGCTTCAACCCGCCAAGCTTCGGTCGCCATTTCTGACTGTGATGTTAGTAATAACCGCGAGACAGAGCTGATACTAGCGAGCGCTTCACCACGAAATCCTAATGTGGTTACCGCTTCAAGATCATCCAGCGTGGTGATCTTGCTTGTGGCGTGACGACTCAATGCCAGCGGCAAATCGTCTTTATCGATACCTGAACCGTTATCGCGGATTTTTATCCGACGCATTCCGCCTTGCTCGATATCAATATCTAACTGAGTTGCTCCGGCATCTAAGCTATTTTCCAGCAACTCTTTCACGACGGAAGCGGGACGTTCGACAACCTCACCAGCAGCAATCTGGTTAGCCAAACGGGGAGACAATAGATTAATTTTTGCCATGAGTGGGACAAAACCTTATTTGCGGTTAGCTGGCTGGGATAGCCAACTTTTGACCAACCCAGATGACATCATTTTTTAGTGTATTGGCAGCGCGTAGAGCATCTAAGGACACACCATTGCGTTTGGCGATTTCAGACAACGTATCTCCTTTTGCAACGGTATAAGTACCTCCGCTGCGACGACTTTGCTTCCAAGCTAAGTAGGTGCCATCGGGGGGGAGCTTGGAAAAATGGGCAATTACTCCATCCGCAATAGCATCCGCTAACTTTTTACGATAGGCATAGCTCCCTAGGTTCTTCGCTTCAATTTTATTCGAGACGAATCCTGTCTCTATCAATATTGACGGAATGTCTGGAGACTTGAGCACGACAAAACCCGCTTGCTGCACATCATCCTTGTGCAATTTGGCAACCGAACGCATTTTGCCCAATACAGATTCACCCACGTCAAGACTCATCTGGATAGTAGAGTTCATTGACATGTCCAGTAACACTTCCGCCAGGAGCTGATCCTTGTCATCCAAGGAAATACCACCCACCAATTCAGCGGCCTGCTCCTGCTGTGCCAACCAACGCCCCATCTCTGAGGTTTTACCACTCAATGACAATGCCCACACCGAGGCACCACGGGCACTCGACTTCGTAAACGCGTCCGCATGCACCGATATTAATAAATCTGCGTTCGCTTCCCGGGCCACTCGAGAGCGATCCCTTAATTGCAAATACACATCAGTGGAGCGGGTCATCACTGCTTTAAAGCCTTCCACCTTGTTGATTCGCTCGGCAAGTTCTTTGCCGATCGACAGTACAATGTCTTTTTCTCGTACGCCAAATTGACCCAATGCACCGGGATCTTTACCACCATGACCGGGGTCGATAACGACCACGATATCCCGCTTTTCGGACTGCAGCGTTGCCAGACTTTTGACCACTTCAACCGGTTTCTGATCTCCATGTTCTAATTCCACCAATATTCGCGGACCATACTCCCCAGAGGCACCCAGTTCAGTAGTTTTTGCTTTCACCGCCTTTGTCAAATCCAATACAAAGCGCGTTCCCTCATCACGTTTGGCATAGCGCACTCGCATCAGCACATCAGAAGAGATGGTCGCAAGGTTGGCAGCTAACTCGTTGGAAAGGCCCGCATTCGCCACATCCAACACCACCCTTTCAGGATTTGATAACGGGAACATACGGTGCTCAGCCGGGGAGCTCAACTCAAGCACCAGACGCGTCACACCGTCCTGCTGGGCAACACGAATATCGCGCACCTCAGCAGCAAAGGTAAGACTAGAAATGGTCAGCAACAGGGCCAATAGGCCACGCAGCAGTAGTGAAATTTTTTGATACATATCAGGCAGCTAGCTAAACAGTCAGCAAACTATATCGCGAGCCGTGTTGGATCTCAATGTTAAGGGGGTGGATCAGTGGCTTAAACCTATTTTTTATCTTATGCAGCCGCATGGGTAGCGAAACGCTGTAATATTGCTTCACCTTTTGCCGAGGTCGCTGCAATTGATACCTTACGCCCCTGACGGACAAAGTCGAGATGGATTACGAGGTCAGCCTCGGGTAACACACCTTTGCCCATCTCCGCCCATTCTACTAAACACAAGGCCCCTTCACGAAAATAATCTCGAATGCCCATATACTCGAGTTCTTCTGGTTCCGCTATGCGATATAAATCAAAATGAAACGCCTCAATCCCATTCATTTCATAAGGCTCCACAATCGTGTAGGTCGGACTCTTCACTGGCCCTACATACCCCATACCGCGCAGCAGACCCCGTACTAACGTGGTTTTACCCATACCCAGATTACCATCCAAAAATACCACGCCACCGTTAGCAAAAGCGCTGGCCATATCTGCACCAAACTGTTCCATGGCCTCTTCGCCATACACTTCTTTTTCTATCATTATCTTGCTCTCTCTTTTCTACACACACCCGTGTGCGACCTGTTCGTTAATTTACATTTATGACTTTTGCAAATACATCAGTAACTCTTGGGGAAACATGCCAATATCCCCTTTTTCCTGCGCGCATTTGATCGCAGCATCATTATGCCAACCGGCACCGATCACCGCGGCGGTAAAGGCATCTTGGTAGTAGGCCCAACAAGCCGCGACTATCCCCGTGAGCACATCTCCGGAGCCACCTCGCGCTAGCCCAGGACATGGAGCGCCAACCACTACCGGCACTTCACCTTGTTTGGCTATTACGCTAGTGATCCCTTTCAGTATCACCACTGCTCGGTATTTTTGTGCTAACTGCTCGGCTGCTGATATTAGGTCATTCAATACTTCATCAATACTAATCCCTAGCAGAAAAGCGGCCTCGCCGGGATGGGGGGTAATAATCAGCTCACCTCCCTCCCAATGCTTGCTGGCCAACAATCTTAAACCGTCCGCATCTAACACCGTTCTGCAATGAAGCTGAGCTGCAGCATCAAATAACCGATGCCCCCACTCCAAACGACCCAAACCTGGGCCTAGCACGATAATGCTCGAATTGCCCCTCAAAACACTGCCAGGCTCACCCTGAGCTTCATCAAATCCCATGATCGATGGATTTCGACATAAAGCAGCGCCTATGGTTACTCCTCGGCTATACAGAGCAACTGTCCCGGCACCGGCTCGCGCGGCGGCTTCACTACTCATAATCGCCGCCCCACCGAAACCGTGATCTCCTCCTAGGACAGCTACATGGCCATAAGTTCCCTTGTGAGAGTCGCCGTAACGGGTACATGGCTGGAAAGTGCGAAAAAACGATCTTGCTAAGAAATGAGCGCATTGAGGTAAATCTAGGTCAGCAGCTTGAAGGGATTCTATGACAATTTCATGACAGCATGCAGGCCCTTTATTAATTCTTAAGCCAATTTTATCGACAATAAAAGTAACCACCATATCCGCTTCGATAATGGTTGATCCGCTGCCCGTATTAGCATTCAAGCCACTTGGCACATCGACCGCCAAGGTCCAACCTCCAGATTGACGCAAGTGATTGCAATGATCAATTAGCGCCGCAAAATCAGCACTGGGATGCCCTAATGCACCGATACCTAATAGCGCATCAACCACCACAGCACTGCGATCGTATGCCAAGAATGCCTCAGCGGGCTGCACCGGCACATTGACAGCTCGAAGTTTCTCCCAGGCTAGCAAAGCATCACCGGTACGAGGACGCTTAGCAGCATCAAATAAGGTGACGTCGAACCCGGCCTCGTGTAGTAATACGGCCACTAATACCCCATCACCACCATTGTTTCCGCCACCGGCTAGAACTACAATCGGGCGGGTTGATGGCTGTCGATGACAAATATGCCGGTATATAGCATAGGCCGCGCGCTCCATCATGGGAAAGCTATCCCCCTCAATAGCAAAAGAGGCTTGTTCTATTTGTCTAACAGCCGCCACGTCATACAAACCTGTTAGATGTCCCTGTCCAATTCGCTCGATCATATGAAGCTCCGGAGAATAAATGGATTATTTGACCATTACCTTAATTGCTATCGCGGTACTGACTACCGGTATCTCAAAGGGTGGATTCTCCGGTGCATTCGGAGTCATCGCTGTACCCTTGATTGCACTCACCATGTCACCGGTACAAGCCGCAGCCATTATGCTGCCAATACTGTGCATTATGGATTTGTTTACCATACAAAAGTTTTGGAAGAAATGGGATGGCCGTATCATCCGCATCGCCATTCCAGCGGCAATCGTTGGCATTACTATCGGTGGACTTAGCGCAAGCTGGCTTTCAATTGCCTGGCTAAAGATATTAATTGGAGTCATTGCGATTGGGTTTGCCCTCAACGCCTTTACCAAACACATCAGGCGCGAACAGTTAACGCCATTATCTCCGCTAGCAGCGCGATTCTGGTGTGCCTTGGGTGGTTTTACGAGCTTTGTTGCCCATGCTGGCGGCCCACCGATGAATGTTTTCTTATTGCGCACTGGGGTAGACAAGACGACTTTTGTGGCGACGGCTGCACTTATTTTTACCGCGATCAACTACGTAAAATTGATCCCCTACGGTCTGCTTGGACAACTCAACCTTGATGTCATTTGGCTTTCGCTAGCCTTCACTCCCGTTGCTTTTATCGGCGTTCAGCTGGGTGCTTGGTTGCATTATCGAGTCAGCGGCGATTTATTCTTTCGCGTAATTTATACCCTGTTGGCAATAACTGGCGTCAAACTACTATGGGATGGTGTTGCGCTATTTTAAAAATAGCGCCACCTAATGATCAGATTTTAAATACTGTATTGCGGTAGTAACGCAATTCTTCAATCGACTCTAAGATATCATCCAGTGCCAAGTGGGATTCTTGCTTTTTAAAACCCTGCAATACTTCCGGCTGCCAACGACGAGCCAGCTCCTTAATGGTGCTGACATCTAAGTAGCGGTAGTGGAAGTAGGTCTCTAACTTAGGCATATATTTATAGAGAAAGCGACGATCTTGCCCTACGCTGTTACCACAAATAGGAGATTTTCCGGCAGGAACATACTGGGCCAAAAAATCGATGGTAGCCTGTTCCGCTTGGGCCATTGAAAACTCAGAACTCAAAACTCGTGCGGTCAAGCCAGATTGACCGTGATGGGTTGTACACCATTCATCCATGGCATCCATCACCTCCTTGGGCTGGTGAATCGCCAAGTTTGGGCCTTTAGCAAGGATATTGAGGTCCTTGTCGGTTACGATAGTTGCAATTTCGATAATCGTATCGGTTTCCGGTTCCAAACCGGTCATTTCCAAATCAATCCAGATCAGGTTTTGTTCGTTGTAACTCATGCCATTCAGCCCTTTATTCTCAATGGAAAGCATTATACCCTATGCGCCGATAATTAGGACTCCCAACACCGATGTCAAAGCGAAAACTTAGTAAGCAGCAAACTTGGCGCATAGAGCGTATTCATAAAGAACGCACTGAACGCGCCCAGAAGCGTGATCAGCAAGCCCAAGAGCTACTGCAATCATCCGATCTTGGACCGGAAACCCGCGGCATCATTCTTTCCCATTTTGGTACACAAGTAGAAGTTGAGGGAATCGAAGGAGAATTTCTTGGAATTCGCACTCGTTGTAACTTGCGCGCGAATCTGGGGCAACTAGTAACCGGGGACGCAGTAACATGGCGCCCTAGTCAGCTAGAAGGCGGCGTTGTTGTGGCTCGTGATGAACGCAAGACATTGCTGCAGCGACCAGATATGCATGGCCGATTAAAGCCAGTCGCCGCGAATATCGATTACATCGTCGTCGTGGTCGCTACAGAACCGGAGGCCCATGCAAATTTAATTGACCGCTATTTGGTTGCTGCTGAAACGGTTGATATCGAACCTGTGATCCTATTGAACAAAAGCGACTTACTGACAGAAGCCCATCAAAACACCCTTATCCCATTGCTCGACTCCTATCGTCAACTGGGCTATCGAGTGCTACATACATCCACAACGAATGACCAAGGTATGGCGGAGCTACTGACGTTCCTTTCCGGAAAAATCAGCGTTTTTGTTGGACAATCTGGTGTCGGTAAATCTTCCCTAATCAACACATTACTTCCCGATGAAAATATCAATGTGGGTGAACTCTCAACCAAGCGCCGTAAAGGTACCCACACAACGACCACAGCACGCCTGTTTCATATGCCTTGTGGTGGCGACCTAATCGATTCACCTGGGATCCGTGAATTTGGACTCTGGCACATCAGTGAACAGGAACTGCTAGAAGGATTTCGCGAACTGCGGGAGCACATTGGCTATTGCCGTTTCCGAGATTGCCAACATGAAAAGGAGCCTGGATGCGCTATCTTAGCTGCTCTCGATGCCGGAACCATAAGTCAAGCACGCTTCCAGAGCTTCATTCGTATTCGCCAATCCATTCGTGATAATGACGCATTTAATAGCTATTAAGCATAGCTTCTTTAGAAAACGCTTTTGGGCGCCACGCCTCGAAGATTTACGGAGTCAAAGCCGAACCGATCGCGGTTACGCGCCAACAAATCTCGATAGGAGCTATCCGTAAGGATAGTTATGGTGATGCGCCGATTCTCGGCGCTTTGCGGATCAAGGCGATTATAAGGAACCGTGTCAGCAAGACCAACCACTTGAGCAATTCGACTTAGAGACACCCCTCCCTCTACAACGGCACGTTTCGCCGCATTGGCCCGCAGGGAGGATAGATCCCAGTTATCGGTATAATCCTGCGACAAAAAACGGGTAGAATCCGTGTGGCCGGTAATGGCTATGGGGTTCTCGATTTTACGCAATACGGAGCCAATACTTAACAAAACCACTTCAGCATCAATGGTTAATTCTGCACTACCGCGCTCAAACATGGGTTTGTCAGGCTCATCGATTAAGGTGATGCGCACTCCATCAGGCGTGATATCTATGCGCATATTTTCATTTTCGGAATGCAATCGATCTATGCTTTGCAATTGCTCGGTCAATAATGCATTCATACGTTCTAGCTCTTGACCATCATTACCGGAGCCTACTTCTTCTTCCCTTGCGGGTAACGGCGTACTACCGGGATCAGGCAAGTCAAAGTCTGGCTTTTGTTCAATACTTTTTGCGGGACTACCGCCTAAATCGATTGGCTTGTTACTGAATCCTGCGGTCGAGGGCCCCATCGGATCGTTGAAAAATCCCTCAATGGCAGCACGCTCCTGAGGGGAAGCGACATTAATAATCCACATCACCAAAAAAAAGGCCATCATCGCCAGAGCAAAATCCGCTAACGCGATTTTCCACGAGCCGCCGTGGGCGCCCCCTTTTTGGACTTTCTTGACTCGACGTATTACCGGCTGATGTACATCCATGGACTCACCTGTACTGCTTAATTAGCTCGGAAAGCTCCAAGAAGCTGGGGCGCTTATCCCCCGGCAATAATTTCCGCCCAGCTTCAACTGCAATTGGGGGCGGATGACCACTAGCGGCAGCACTTAAGCAGGCTTTAACACATAGGTAAGACTTAATCTCGTGCTCTGCAAGGCCCTCCAGATGAGCCGACATTGGACCAACAAAACCATAAGCGAAGAACACACCTAGAAAAGTACCGACTAAAGCGGCAGCAACGTGGGTGCCGATTTCTTCCATAGGCCCACCGATGGCTCCCATGGTAATTACAATACCCAGTACTGCCGCCACGATACCAAACCCAGGCAGCGCTTCCGCAACCCGGTGCACCGCGGCACCCGGCCCTTTCAATTCCTCGGCAATCTGCTCAATCTCTTCATCCATCATAGCATCCAGCTCGTGGGCTGGCAGACCAGTAATGGTGAACACCCGATAGTTGTCAGCAAAAAAATCTACCAAGCGCGCATCTCGTACTACATCGGGAAATTGATTAAATAGGGGACTCTCTAATGGATGCTCTATATCCGCCTCGACCGCTAAGAACCCCTCTTGGCGGCTACGTTGAAATAGACTGTAAATAAGACACAAAAGCTGGGTATGAAAGCTTTGGTTATGGCGGGAACCAAGCACAACTTGGGGCAACATCTTCAAACAACGTACTTGAGTGTTTTTATCTGTCGCAATGAGAAACGAGCCGAAGGCAGCGCCACAGATAATTAGCACTTCAAACGGCTGCCATAAAGCCAACAGGTTACCATGTGAAGCTAAGTAACCCGTCACGACGCTGACGACTACTATGAGCATCCCTAGCAATACAAACATATTATTTCATCCTAGAACTAGTCAGTGTATTCTCGATTCAGATTATGCAGTATGATTACTTAAATACACGGGATCGTAAAGTGGGTCGGCAGCAATTTCGGCCTGAGCCTATAACCTAGCGAGCAGAGATGAAAAAGTCACCTTTTGGCCTAAGTGAATGGTTGATCAACTTAAAAGACCGAAAGCTACCCGTCAGCAGCGACAGTATTTCTCGTCTTCGTAACCAAATCAAAACTCCAGATGAAACATTGGACAGGATGCAACGCAATATCGCCTCCGAACCCATGTTAGCGTTTGCCATCCTTAATGAAGCGAACATGGTTGTCGCTTACAAACGCAATGATATCAAGAGCCCCATCCACGCCGCCTCCATGATTGGCATGAACGGCTTAAGTAAGATATTTGATAAGGTCGCTCCCTACACACGCTCCCGCAAGGAAAGCCATCAGCGGGCCTACTGGCGTGAAGTACAAATCAGTTATGAAGCTGCCAGTATTGCCAGACGCTGGGCCATAGAAAAAAGCGCTAGTCATGCTGATGATGTTTTCTGGATCACCTTTTTCCGCGATGCGGCTCGCTGGCTACTATGGTTTCACGCCCATGAACAAATGGAGCAAGTAACCGAGCAGATTCGTCGAGGAAAGGGACAGATTGAAGCGGAACAGGGAGTGCTTGGCTGTAGTATTGATGAATTGAGTGTCAAGCTATACCAAGAATGGAAAGTGCCAGAAATCATTATTGATTCTTTCTTTGGCGAACAAACACCCACAGATGAAGACTTACAGCATCTGGCTCAACTCGTACACGACCAAGAACAGCTACCTGGTTTTGCCGAAGACAAGCGTATAACCATTATTATGAATGGCCCGCTTATCTTGGCATCATGCGCCAGCAAACTCGCCCGAGAAGCAAACATTATAGGCTGGGGCAGTAAGAATCTACCGTTCTATTACCGTGTTATGTCAGCCGTTATTCATGCACGCATGGGCGAGGTGGTCCAAGCTACACATTATGCCTGCGTTGAAGCAGCGAACGACTACATTAATGATGCTAAGTACCCGCTTGCATGCCAACTACTTTCCCCTGCTCTTTTCACTAAATCCCAAGCAAAGCCAGTTAGCGCAACTAAGAAAATCACCCCACTGCAAGCACTGGAGCAAAAACTCGCTACCATAACTGAGCCTAAGGCACGCGCCACACTCGCTATGAAAGCCATGCTGTCATTGCTCAAAAGCAGCCAGCCTAAGATTGCCGTACTACGTTTTTCGAATAACCAAAACAAGCTACAGCCGCTACTGCAGTATGGTTTCGATCTCAGTCTACTCAAGCAAATCAAATGGAATAGCCCATCTAGCGTGATCGACCGTTTAGCCAATAAGCGCGTAGCCGTCCAATTAAGTGAAGCTAAGTTCAGTAACACCCTCACCCAGCTTCCCCAAGGGGCAGAGAAGATATTTCAACCTAATGGGCAGCTTATTATGGCGTCATCACCACTTGATGCCGATACAACTCACATCTATTGGATTCATACCAGCACCCAGTTTAATGAGCAGCACTATGAATCCGTAAAACGCATTGTTAAATTAGCCAATTAAGCAGGACACCTAGTGAATAAAGATCAATTATTTGCCATTGCCCAACATCTTACACCACAAAAAATGCTTTCCCGTGGCGCCGGTAAGTTAGCGGAATGTGAGCTTGGTTTCGTTAAAAACACCTTCATCAAACAGTTCGTGAAAAAGTACCAAGTGGATATGAGTGAGGCTGCCGAACCCAACCCAACCGCATACCGCAATTTCAACGACTTCTTTACTCGCGCACTGAAACCCAACGCTCGTCCTATCGTTAGTTCTGACAATCTCATCGCTTGCCCTGCCGATGGCGCTGTTAGCCAAATTGGCGATATTGAATACGGTACCATTTACCAAGCGAAGGGACATTACTATGGCCTTACCGAGCTACTTGGTGGTGACGCCAAACTGTCTGACCAATTTCTAGGTGGCAAGTTTGCCACCATTTATTTGTCGCCAAAAGATTACCATCGCGTACATATGCCCTACCCTGGCAAGCTGGTAAAAATGATTCACGTACCAGGCAAGCTATTCTCTGTAAACAAAGTAACAGCGGAGCAGATTCCCAATGTGTTTGCTCGTAACGAACGCACCGTATGTGTATTCGAAACGGATATTGGCCCTATGGTAGTAATCTTAGTTGGCGCCATGATAGTCGCCAGTATTGAAACGGTCTGGGCGGGGCAGGTCACTCCATTCAGTAAAAAAGTCCAAACTTGGGACTATCAGGACTTGGCACAGGTTGAGTTGAAAAAAGGTGAAGAAATGGGGCGCTTTAAACTAGGTTCAACAGCGATTGTGTTGTTCCCAAAAAATACCATGGAATGGTCAGAAGAGTTGAAAGCCGACTCACCCACTCGCATGGGCATGGCTCTTGGGCAAATTAAGGGCTAAAACTCAAATAACAAACCATAAAAAAAGCTAATCCTCAGTGGATTAGCTCAGAGTGTCGATAAACCCCAGCTTTTTGTTGGGGTTTTGTTTTTTATGGCATTAAATTTTAAAAGTGAACTCTCGATAGCTGGATTTAGTCAGCGTCTCTTGTAATCGGTCTCAGAGAGGTGTCGGAGCACTTGAAGTCCATTTCAAGCGCTCTTTAAGCAAGATAGACCCTTAACTAAGCAATAGGGCGATCTTTTTCATATTTTGGGCGGCAGCTGTCAGTAGACACTGTGAAGATACTTTGTCTATTCCTCTAAACCTCGCGTAGCGATACCCATGTAGTTCCTTTGCGTCCGCAAAACTCCGTTCTACCGTTTCTTTTCGCCTTGCATAAATA
>NZ_VFRR01000130.1 GCF_006385675.1 Maribrevibacterium harenarium
CGATCAAGTAGGTGTGGTAGCACACGGTACTGGTTCTATCCGAATCGATGCGAACGGTACGGGTTCTGATGTGACCAACGATGCGCAGATCAATAGCACGACGGGTCATATCACGGTGACGGCCGCTGATGCCCTCAGCATCTTGGCGAACATTACGACTGCCACCAACGGTACGGTCACCCTAGACGCGGAAGCCGGTGCCTTGACGATGGCGGGTGCAGTCACTGTGACGGCAACCAACAGCTCAGCACGTTTGAACGCAGCGACGGATGTCACCATCGGTAATGTGGTTACACAGAACGTTTCTGTGGTAGCGGACACCGGCAGCATCATCAATGCCGATGGCAGCACGATGAACGTGACGGCAACGAACCTTCGCCTAGAAGCGGATGATGCGATTGCGAGCAGTGATCGTCACTTGACGACCACGGTCGCGACCATCAGTGCGAGCAGCACCGGTACCAGCGCGACTGGTATCTACCTCACCGAAGCGGACAGCATCACCGTTGACTCTGTGGCGGTAACGACCACGGCGTTCAATACGGATGCGACCACGACTGATGTAGTGGATGCAGCGCAAGCGGATCTGATCTCTGGCAATAACGGTAATATCGTTCTGACTACGCTAAACGGCAGCATCGTGATCAACGATGGCGATAGCGATCAAGTGGGTGTGGTTGCTCACGGTACTGGTTCTATCCGCATCGATGCCAATGGCTCTGG
>NZ_VFRR01000131.1 GCF_006385675.1 Maribrevibacterium harenarium
GCCTTACGGCGTATTTATAGCAAGATTTCGGTATTAACTATCGTATAAAAACACGTTGTATTCAATGGGTTGAGAGTTTTTCAGGGGCGACTAAATTACTACATGAAAAAGCTATAGAAATCTGACTTTACGAGAATTTGTCACCTTATGGTACATTGTTTTGTCACTTTATGGTTCAAGAATATGTGTAACTCATTGATTCTTCGTATGATGATTTGTCACTTTATGCTTCAATCAACATCCCCTTGTAAATTCCTCACATAAAGTGACAAATTTGAACCATAAGTTGTCAAATTTGCAGTATTAGTTGTCATAACCTACTTTTAAGTTGTTATTAACTTACAGATGTCGGTTATGTACAATCGCAACCTCCGCAAGTCCAGTCCAAACAAAAATATATAGAAGTTTGTCAGTAGAAAGAATCGCGCGACGGTGATGTGCGAGAGTGGTTTGGAATTTGATGCCTGTTTCCATTTAGAATTTTCTCCTTCTTGCTGGGTTCCGTGCGTTTATATCAGCATCCGCAAAGCATGATCAGTCGTTGGTTAACGCAGGTGTACAGCGTATTTATCCGTGAATCGGGCTTCTAAAAGTAACGGCTTTCCAGTGCGTGTGTAATCCCCCCGAAAAATGATTGGGGTTTTAAGTAGAGAGTTTTATGATCAATGTATCAGGAGCGATCTATGAAAAAGTCACGTTTTACCGAAAGCCAGA
>NZ_VFRR01000132.1 GCF_006385675.1 Maribrevibacterium harenarium
TCAGCGAAAGAAAGTTGGTTCATGGTTGGCAGGAGTCGTAGTCAGATTAAGTCGGCTAGATTGTCTCACATTGCCGACTTAATCGCATGTTCCCTAGCAGTGTCTCAGTTCCATTTCTCTTTTTAAGACCGTACTTATTCTCGTAATCAGTGCCTAACAAGCGATCTAATCCCCGAAAAAAGTTAAAGCAAATTTCTTTCAATGAACCATCATGAGAACAATCAATTTTCAAATACACGACTTGGTCCAAGTTGTGCTGGGGATGGAATATTACTTGCGGATAGCTACCTAAAACCCTTCTTAAAGCAGTCGTTTTCCCAGCGCCTGAACAGCCTATTAATGTAGCGCTCTGAGCCGAGGACCTCGCTTCGTTAAATCTAAAAGCCTGCAAATCTCCTGTCATTAACCGCTCATAACCGTTTTGAAGATGCTTATTCAGATCTCCCGTCACAGGATTCCTTGCGACATATCCTAATCGAATCATAGTGTCGATACGCTCAGCCAGGCGAGCATGAGCAGACAAAGGCTGGAAATACTCATCTAAAATACGGCAGATATTGTGTGCACGAATCGGCTTAGGAGCAGAACAATCATCTTCATTAAAATCAATAATCTGCCTTTGCGTATTTCGGGATGATCGAGCCAGCGATTTCGGTATGAGTCAGCCACCCATTTCGGTATCATCTGGCCACTGATTTCGGCATGAGTCGGCC
>NZ_VFRR01000133.1 GCF_006385675.1 Maribrevibacterium harenarium
TAATCCTCTGTAGACCACACCAATAAATGGCTGCGGAGGTGGGTTACTACTTATAAGTGTGGCAAATTAGGTAAATATCGTACATTTAATACGGAACAGCCCTGATATGGCCATCAAAAACGAAATTACTATTCTCACGAGAGCAGAACAGGCAGATCTTTATTCCCCACCCATTTTTTCAATCGAAGAACAACGTCTGTACTTTTCTCTGAACGATGCGGAATTGGCAGTTTTTCGGTCAATTCGTCTCAGAGCTCATAGATGTTACTTTGTCGCGATTTTGGGATACTTCAAATCAAAGCCCGTCATCCTAGATATCGCTTACTCGCAGGTTTCTAAGGATTTAATGTTCATCAGTAAAGAGCTGCTTGGCGGCAAGGGGCTCAGACCATTCACTCCCTCACAAAAACAAAAAGATCGACTCTACGCAAAAGTATTAGACCTTGCTGGTTATCACAAATGGGACGAAAGTCAGCACTTCAATTCTCTTTTCGACCACCTTGTTCAGGTGGGCAATGCCTGGCTGGAGCCGCGTTACCTCTTTGATACTGCTATTGAATTCCTAACCAGTCACAGCATTGCTATCCCTAGGTACACCGTACTCCAGAGACTGATAAGCAGAGCGATGCAGCAGGTCAGAAAAGACCTGGCGCACCAACTTA
>NZ_VFRR01000134.1 GCF_006385675.1 Maribrevibacterium harenarium
ATCGGTGCCCACTTTATTCACATTAATCGCGTTTAGCGTACCAATCTGCAATGCACTTGCTTCGGTGAGGTATAAGCCACCTGTTCCGGTGCCCTTCACATCCGCAGCCAATTTCGCGACGTTCAGTTCTAGGTGGTCTGAACCTGTGCCTGCACCATCACCATCCGCTGTACCGGTGGTCACAATCCGCAATTCATCGGCCGTGAGGTTATTGGTACCGGCGTTCGCATCCGTGATCGTCGCAGCACTTAGGCTGATATTACCCGTTGTCGTCAACTGCCCCAAGGCTAGGGTTGTCGCCGCTTCATAACGGATATTGTTTTCGCCGGTTGTGACTGCACCATCCGCCATGGTAATGGCATTGGCTCTCACATCCACTGTACCTCTATCTCTGGTGGTCAGATCGCCATTCGCGTTTTGCGTTAGCGTGTCGTCTGTCACCACACTGATATGGCCCGTACCGGCATCCACGCCAGCATCTAGGGTAATTTGGCCGGTGACATTCAGTAGTACATTGCCGCTACCTGCTGCCGACAAGCCTGTTGTGCCGTCTGTACCATCATTGATGGTCAGACCGCCTGCATTGACGCTTACAACAACAGCACCGTCTGAGGTCGTTGTTAGGTCTTCTTGGGCGCTATTC
>NZ_VFRR01000135.1 GCF_006385675.1 Maribrevibacterium harenarium
GGTTTGACGTCTGACCTGACGCTAGGCGGTACGGTCACTAATACAGCAGGCCATACAAGCCTAGCCGCTGGCCGAGATATCTTGGTGAATGCCAATATCAGCGCTACGACTGTTGAAAGAAAAACCATCGATCTTAGCGCCGGTGATGACATCATCATGGGTGCGAGCACAACCATTAGTAGCACCAATGGTAATATCCGTTTAGAAGCAACCAACACCAATGCAGCAGATGATGCAACCACCAACGGTATTGCGTTGCGTACGATTACTGCTGGTACGGGCCATGTTGCGCTGATCACAGGAACGGCTGGCTCTATTGTCGATGCGGCGAACACGGCGGATGCCAACATCACCGCCAACGGCCTAATCATGACCGCTGGTACGGGCATTGGTTCTGGCACCAATCATATCGATACCACGGTGACGACGTTGACTGCCACAGCAGGTGCTGGCGGCGTGTTTGTGACCGAAAGCGATACGCTTGTGGTGGATACGTTGAACTTCAACGTTAGTCGCGTTAACGCACAAGCCGGTGTGGCTGACCAGAATAGCGCCCAAGAAGACCTAACAACGACCTCAGACGGTGCTGTTGTTGTAAGCGTCAATGCAGGCGGTCTGACCATCAATGATGGTACAGA
>NZ_VFRR01000136.1 GCF_006385675.1 Maribrevibacterium harenarium
CTTCGAGTTTTTCTAAAGTATCCGCGTCGGCAATGTGGTCGAGTACGTATTGGATGTAACTCGATGGTTCTAGGCCATTAGCTTTGGCGGTTTCTATCAATGAGTAGCAAGTAGCACTGGCGTTCGCTCCACGTGACGAATCAGCAAATAGCCAGTTGCGTCTGCCTACCGCGAACGGGCGGATGGCATTCTCGGCTAAAGCATTACTGATATGGACGAAGCCATAGTCACAGTAAGCGATCAGAGATTCCCACTGGTTGAGGCTATATTGGATGGCTTTAAAGATCGGTGAGTCTTTCGGCACCTTTGTCTGGTTGGTTTCCAGCCACGCTTTGAAGTCTTCTAGCAGTGGTAACGCCAGCTCTTGGCGCACGGTGTACTTTTCCGACTCGCTTAAGTTTTCAATTTTTCTTTCGATGGCATAGAGCTTGCCGATCTTACCGACGGCCACATCCGCTTTCGATGGTGTGGCCTTGTTGCTTTTTCCTTTCTGAGGAGCCGCACCGCGTGCGGCTTCAACAAACTTGCGCCGCGCATGGTCCCAACACCCAATACGAGCGATATCAAGCTCTCGGCAGACCTTGCCGTAGCCACTGTAGCCGTCAACTTGTAACACGCCA
>NZ_VFRR01000137.1 GCF_006385675.1 Maribrevibacterium harenarium
CTCAATCTCCGTTTCTCCAAAAGGCAGCGCAATAGGCATAACAACTTGCTTGGGGAGCCCCGTTTGCTCGATGACCGAATTAGGGAGGCGTAAGTGAAGTAGCCACTGGTCATTAATGCGTTTTAGCTGACAACCCTGGCAACCCGCAGTCTCATCTTTGGATCCTAGAACTGTGAACTGTCGATCACGGTAAGTCTGCCAATCCCGCTTCCAGTCAGAATGGTTTTCATAGCCGTTTTGTTCTAGGTGGTACTGAGCATGGAAAAGCTTACGCGTGCCAAAGCACAGAGAGACTTTGCTCGCTTTTTCAGCGACCAACAGCTTCTCAAGACGATGTTTCTGAGTAGCAAGGCGACGCTTCTTGTGATGTAACTTAAAGGCCGTCTTGTTCTTGGTGGCTGCCCCGGTTTTGCGATCCGCATCTAGTCGGCGCTCCAACGCTTTGACCGCTTTTTCGGAAGATTTGATGCGTGCTTTAGCTGCTTGAATGTGGTCTTTGCGCAGTTCTTTGATAGATTCAACTTTGCCACGAAGGCCATAGAGGATGGCGTTATATTGTCTAGCAGTGATACCAAAGCGAAGTTGGAAGCCGCTTTTGTGCGTTTGTGTGGGT
>NZ_VFRR01000138.1 GCF_006385675.1 Maribrevibacterium harenarium
CGTGGTCGTTACCGCCACAGAGTCAACGGTGATGCTGTCCGCTTCGGTGAGGTAGATACCAGTCGCGCTGGTACCGGTGCTGCTCGCACTGATCACCGCAACCGTGGTCGTCAAGTGACGGCTTGCAATACCAATCGCATCATCCGCTTCCAGACGAAGGTTCGTAGCGGTGACGTTCATAGTGCTGTCAGCCGCATTGATGATGCTGCCGGTATCCGCTACCAAGCTCACGTCTTGAGCCACCACATTACCTACGGTGAGATCAGTCGCCGCATTCAAGCGTGCTGAGCTGTTGGTTGCGGTCACAGTCACGGCACCTGCCATGGTCAACGCACCCGCTTCCGCATCCAGTGTCACTGTACCGTTCGTAGCCGTAGTGATATTGGCCAAGATGCTAAGCGCATCGGCCGCCGTTACCGTGATATGACCCGTCGTGCTATTGATCTGCGCATTGTTGGTCACATCAGAACCAGAGCCATTGGCATCGATGCGGATAGAACCAGTACCGTGAGCAACCACACCCACTTGATCGCTATCGCCATCGTTGATCACGATGCTGCCG
>NZ_VFRR01000139.1 GCF_006385675.1 Maribrevibacterium harenarium
GGAACATGCGATTAAGTCGGCAACATGAGACAATCTTGCCGACTTAAATTAACTGTGACTCCTACCCGCAATGAACCAGCTTTCCTTCGCCGATACCGAATTTACCAGCAAACGCCGTAAAACCCGTAGAGAGCTTTTCCTTGGCAGGATGAATGAGTTGACTCCATGGCAACAGCTCGAAGCCCAGATTGAGCCGTTTTACCCAAAAGCTGGCAATGGTCGGCGTCCTTACCCCCTCGCTACTATGCTGCGCATTCACTTTATGCAGAACTGGTACAACATGAGTGATCCAGCGATGGAAGATGCACTCTATGAGATCACCTCAATGCGTCTGTTTGCAGGCCTATCATTAGAAGGTGCGATCCCTGACCACACGACCATCATGAATTTCCGTCACCTGCTTGAGAAGCATAAGCTGGGGCGCAAACTCTTCAAAGAAGTAAACAAATGGCTGTCTGACTCCGGTATCTACTTTAAAGAAGGGACTATCGTGGATGCAACGATCATTGAGGCTGCAAGCTCCACCAAAAATAAATCCAATGCACGCGA
>NZ_VFRR01000014.1 GCF_006385675.1 Maribrevibacterium harenarium
CGTATTAAATGTACGATATTTACCTAATTTGCCACACTTATAAGTAGTAACCCACCTCCGCAGCCATTTATTGGTGTGGTCTACAGAGGATTAAGTCTTTTTAGAGGGGAAAATCCCTAGAACCCCATTGTGATACTTGGTAATCATTCCCCCCACGAAATTTATTGCCATTAACTGAAGTAATAGCACGTTTTAACTGATGGTATGCTTCACCTCTGTTCAAGGCTTGCTGGACGTAATGACGCAACGTTGAATTATCAACATACTCCAAAACATAAATAGATTTAATTAAACGGTCGTACTCATGCAATGCTGACAATCTTCGGCTCTTGCCGTTACTCAACTTTCTAATGATTGTGCTTTGAGTGGTGGTTTTACGACTCAATGAACAAACAATATGCTGAATATTGTCCCATTCTTCAGCAATTAGCTTATGATTAATATCTTTCTTTAATTGAATACGGCCTCCGTTCTCTTCAGTCACTTCAAATAGCTCAAAAAACACCTTTTTCATTTTCGCGTATCGAGGGGCGAATGTGTAACCAAAGAAATCTAATATAGCGAAGTTAACATTATTGGTACCATGCGTATCGGTCGATAAGGTATTAGGCTGTATATCTGAAGAGTTGTTATAGAGTAAGTCAAAAGCAAAGTGACCTTCATATTCGTTAGCGCCAATGACTTGCGTACTCACCGGAACATGACGTGGTCAACCAAAATTGACCAACCCAGTTAAGCTACTTTTTTCAATTTCTTCATGTCCGCCTCATATTGATTTGAAATTTCCATACTTTATCTAATTCATGTTTTTCTAAATTAGCTAAAATGCAACTCAGAAATGTCCAGAAGTGAGTTGTGTGGTGTCGAGTGGAGATTGTACGATTAAGCCCCTAAGTAATTAGTCCGTCAGTCTCCCTCGGTAATCAAATTAGTACATCTTAGCGATCAAATTGGTAAAAAATTAGACATGTAGATGAATGCCCACCTTAAAAAATAGACAGCGGGTTGGGCTGGGTGATTTTTCTGGTGTTAGACGCCAGCAACCCATGCGGCAGAATGGTTGCTCACTTACTCGTCTATTTTTAGCGGGAATTCTTAGCCAACTGTACGCGCTGTATGCAGATTTAAGCAGTCGAGTGATGCGCACTTTGGAGGAGATGGCACCACGAGTAGAGGTTTACTCTATTGACGAAGCGTTTTTGGATTTAACCGGTATTGAGTCTGCCATATCTCTTGTCGAGTTCGGACAACAAGTGCGAGAGCGCATAGGCCACTGGATTGGGATCACCGTCTGTGTAGGCATTGCACCGACTAAAACACTCGCCAAACTGGCTAACCATGCCGCCAAAAAATATCCAGCTACTCAGGGGGTTGTAGACCTGACCAATCCAGATCGGCAACGTCGATTGCTCGCATTAGTCCCGGTTGATGATGTTTGGGGCGTTGGTAGACGGCTTTCTAAGCGTTTAAATGCGTTGGGTATCACCACAGCCTTAGATCTCGCCAATGCCTCTCCTAGAGCCATCAGAGACCAGTTTTCAGAGGTTTTAGAAAGAACCGTCAGAGAGCTCAATGGTGAGTCGTGCATTGAACTTGAAGAGATCCCGCCAACTAAGAAGCAAATCGTCTGTAGCCGTTCATTTGGCGTAAAAGTGACGCACTTTGAATTTTTAAGTGAAGCCGTATGCGAATACGCAACCCGCGCCACTGAGAAACTTCGCAAAGAACAGCAGCAAGCCAAAGTGCTGACCGTGTTCATACGTACCAGCCCCTTTAAGGACAACGAGCCGCAGTACAGCAACTCTGCATCGGGTGAATTGCTAATCCCCAGTTGCGACACGCGGGATTTTATCGAGCTGGCCAATCACTTACTCAAGCGGATATGGAAGGATGGTTTTCGTTATGCCAAAGCGGGCGTCATGCTGTCTGACTTTTACGATCCTGGCATGTTTCAACCAGGACTATTCGATGACGTATCGACCCGCTCTAATAGCCAGCAGCTAATGTCTGTATTGGACACCATTAACCAAAGCGGTGCCGGAAAGGTTTTCTTTGCTGGACAAGGACTCAAGAAAGATTGGTCGATGAAGCGAGAGCATTTGTCTCCCGCTTATACAACACGCTGGGACCAGTTACCGCGAGTGAAGTAGCGCAGTTGACTCAATACGCATTCACTCTGCGACGCAGCATGTTGAGCTTATCAACCTGGCGTCGAATATCACTGAAGAATTCCTCTTTCTCCATGGCCAGCGCTAGCTCCCATTCTTTGGCCAAACCTTGGCAGTCTAAAAATGCGTATCTCAGCTTCGTCTTTGAGATACGCAGCCCCTTGCTAAAGACCACGCGTTTGCCTCGTTGACCGTGAAAACTGTTGATATACCACTCTATGCCAAAGCCATACTTAAAGTCTCTGATACGGACACCAAGCAGACCCCAGTCTTTAAAGGGCTCATTCTCTCGAACCTTGTAATGGGTAACCCAAAAGTCATCAACTTCAGCTCGTGCCAGCGCTTTTAGCCTGTCCGTTTCTTGCTGAAGTAAATCTGATACATCTGCTTTCCATTGTTCATTGACGATTTCTACCAAACCAATTTCCCCATCCAATTAACCCCTAAAGCCAAAACCACTATCCGTTTGGCTTTTGGATCGAAACGCCAAACGTAAAACTGCCGTCACAATCACTGTTTGGCGTCTCGATATAAATCGACTCGCTCAATCCCATACCCGACAAGGGATACAGGCTGATTTCACTTAAAAACACCTAAAAAGACGTATCGCCATGAAGATACAAACCGTTTGGCAAGTTCAGGCCAGAATGCAAACGACGTTTGGCGTCTCAATTTTTTTGGCTAGGTCACCAGCCGCCAAACAGAGCCTATTCTCATACTTTTGCAAAAATGCAATAGGCAGATAGATGAAAGGATTTGTCACCTTTCTGCCCACCGCCAGTGCACCGAATCCTGATAATGACATTTGAGTAAACCGCCAGAGCACTTGGAAATGCCCAAGCGTGAACAGCGCGGTTGATTGAAAACCGTTAGAGCACTTTGAGTGCACAGGAGATAAGTATGTTTGTACTAGGCGTAGATATCGGTTACTCAAACCTGAAGCTGGCAATTGGCCAATCAGGTAGTGAACCGAAAACCATTATTCTACCTGCGGGTGCCGGTCCAGCGGATCGTATGCCGGAGCGTATCGGTGGAGGCGATGATGAAACTTGTTTGTATGTCTCTGTCGATAATGAGCGCTGGGCCGCTGGTGTTCCTGCTGGACGCCTTCAAGGCTGGGAACGAGAGCTTCACCCGGAATATCCCACCACAAAAACCTATAAGGCACTTTTTCATGCCGCCTTGTTAATGGCTGAAACAGAATCCATCGATTTGGTTGTCACTGGATTACCGGTTTCCCAGTTTCATGAACCACAACGTAAGTCTGACCTTGTGCAGCGTTTAAAAGGTGTCCATCAAGTGACGCCTAAGCGCAGCATCACCGTTCATGACGTCAAAGTACTACCACAGCCTGCCGGTGCCTATATGGATCTGGTTCAAACGGGTGGTGATCTGGGCTTGATTGAAGAAGGTCGTGTCGTCGTCATTGATCCCGGCTTCTTTTCTGTTGATTGGGTTGCCCTTGAGGCCGGAGAAATTCGCTACAGCTCATCAGGAACCAGTCTTCAGGCAATGTCCGTGCTACTGGAAACCATCGATAAGCTGATTTCGGAAGATCATGGTGCCAAAGTCGGAATGGATCGACTTGAAAAAGCCATGAGAACCGGCGACTTACAGGTCCTGCTATTTGGAGAAAAAGTCGATATTTCACCTTATCTGAATGCTGCCATGAAAAAGGTAGCGCCTGTTGCTCTTACAGCCATGCGTCAATCCATGCGTGACGAAAGCATTAATGCGGACTTGGTATTGATCGCCGGAGGTGGAGCCTTGGCTTATAAGGAAGCGGCCAAGGAGATTTTTTCACGAAGCAAGATCATCGTGCCTGAGCAGTCTGTTTTGGCGAACGTCCGAGGCTTCTGGTTTTATGGGGCATGATCATGAGAGTTGTCGTCAACATTCCCCCAGGGAGCCACCCAGAACTACTCAAAGAATTGGAAAAGACGCCACCACGGGAACGCGCTGAGCGTCTGCGGATGCTGGCAACCTTTGGGTTAATTCAAATGAGCCAACCCAATCTATCCACGACATCTGTACCGGTGGATGGCCTTGCACCAGATGGTGAAGTTACTTCTATGAGTACAGCGCCAGAACCCAAAGCAGAAACACGTAAACAATCATTAAAATCAAAACTAGGGCTGGGCTTATAACATGGCGTTATCAGTTAGCTGGCTCGATGCCAGGTTAAATAAAGAAGCAAAAGAAACCGTAGTAAAAGCCGACCGAGATGGGCTAAGTGCTCGGGTATCGCCCAAGGGCAAAATTGTTTTTCAGTTTCGTTATCGTTTCGATGGCAAGCAACAGCGGGTAGACATAGGTACTTACCCACTTATGAAGCTTGCTGAAGCCAGGAATGAGCTGGATAGGTTAAGGGCAGTACTTGATCAGGGCAGAAATCCCAAGCTCTACCTTCAGCAGGAACGGGCCAGGTATTCTGCCAACCAAAGCTTCGAATCGATTTTTCGAGACTGGATAGACTCTGCCGGTAAGCAAGGGCTAAAGGAGAAAACGTGGCACTTCCAAAAACGCAGCAGTGAAATATATTTGCTGCCCCGACTTGGCAAGTACCCATTAACTGACATCAATGAATTGTCCTTGCGAAACTGTCTTCGTGAGGTTTCGGAGTCGTCCCCTTCAAACACAGAACGCCTAGTGTCTGTACTGCATAAGTTTTATGACTGGCTGATTGATGAACAAATTTTGGAAATTAACGCTGCCGCTGGGATCACAGCAAAAAAGGTTGGCGGTAAGAAAGGCAAACGAACTCGGGTGCTAAATGACAACGAGATCAGGATACTTTGGCGCTATTTGCATGAGTCAAAAATCACTGAGAAGAATCGCATCTACATAAAATTGCTTCTGTTATTGGGAGGCCGTAAGGGAGAACTCATTCAAGCTGAAAAGCATCACTTTGACTTGCAATCTGCAATATGGACAGTGCCCATAGAGATCCGCAAACAAGGTGAGAAAATTGGAGCGCCGATCATGCGGCCATTGATTAAGCCAGCTATTGAGCTGATTGAACTGGCGATGCAGATGAGCAAATCAACCTACTTGTTTCCCGCGAACGGACAAGAAGAGCTTGCCACAAATGGCTTTGATACCACTATTCCTAATAATGTGAAAATCTGGGCTCGCAGATCGCTTGGTGTTGAGATGGAACATTGGTCTATGCATGATCTTCGCAGAACGATGCGAACGCGAATGTCAGCCATCACCACGCAAGAAGTTGCCGAGTTGATGATTGGCCACAGCAAAAAAGGGTTGGATGCTATCTACAACCAATATCAGTACCTGGATGAAATGGGTCATGCTTACGACGTTTGGTATCAACAGCTAGAAACCATCATCGAGCCGACAGGCTTTTCATTCAACTGGCGTTTCGGACAATAAAATAAAAGAAAGAGGCTCAATCCTCTTTCTTCTCATACTCTTCTAGGTCTTCAATGTGCCACAGCTTGTTTCGTGTATTTCGGTTGATACGAGGTTGCGGCAAGCTGCCATCTTTTATTCTTCGCCAGAGCGTCGTATAGCTAATGTGGTAACGAGCCATCACTTCGTAAGATGTTAGAAAAGGGGTTACCTGGTGCGCTACTGCTGTCATCTGCATTCTCCTGAAAATCAATGTAAAGCTATCATCGCCTGATTCATCACTTGTTGATGGTCAGCAAGATGCATGATTTGTTCAGAAGATCAGCCTTATCATGACACCGGTATCATTGTGCAGTTTACCAAATTTCCAGTTTACGGCGAAAAGCGCCGTAAAATCGCATTAAGTTAAACCATCTTTATCGATATGCACGCTCTAGCTACTAGGAATTCAGCGTAGCGGTATACTTCGTAAGTGCATTTCGATGGCTTCAATCACTGACTTAGTGAGGGGTAAATGCGCTTTTTCTTTCGCCCATACCTCATGGAAGCCTGCTACAGTTTGCTTTGCAGTATCTAACACCAATTTTTCTGGCAACATGGCTTTAGCCGCTAAGTGTGATAGCTCATCCAGCGTGAAATCGCTGAATTTCTTGCTACGGCTCACCTTAAGCGATGCACTATCATCTGGGATATAGGGAATGGTTGAAACGAAGTCATAAGCAGGTGCAATAGACGCTGTGCGCTTATCTTTGTAGATCACAGACCAATTCTTCAAATGCATATCAGCATTGCCAATTAGAGTATTGAACACCAATCGGCGAGTAAATTCTGCAATGTCTTCGTCTTCGCCTTCAATACCGATAACCTGAGCAATATTCCGCATACTGGCTTTTTTGTATTTATCTTGAGGATAAACGCCAAACACTTGCGCAAAGTCCTCAATGTGCACAGCTTGACCATCTGCACGGTCAAAACGCTTAATCACAAACGCACTGTCACCAAATTTGCCAATGCCATTTGGGATATTAGCAATTCGATTAATAGGGAGTAGCTGCGTTTCTGGCACGTCCATTCCCAACATTCGAGCCAGTTCCATCATCGAATATTCATTTTCTGGCACAGCTTCAAATCGAGACGACGGCAATTTTACAATCCAAGAACCACCTTGACCGGTTGCTGGGATCGTCAAACCGCCATTTGCCTGCTGCACAGCTGAAAACTTCAATTGAACTCCCGCTAATGAAAAACGCATTGGCCCATCTGTTTTCGTTTCATCTTCTATGTCTTGATGCACATTAGGTGGTAAGGCTTCACCATCCGCAGGCTCAACCGTGATCGCGCCTGCCAAATCCTGTCCCAGCACCCACAATAGAAAAAACTCCCGCGCTGGATTAACACCGGCACGCTCTGCCAGGTAATTTCGCATGGTTTCTTCTGGCAAAAGGTTAGAGAAAAACGGGGTTAACTTGGTTTGGGTCGGTTTGAAGCTAGTCAGCAAGCCACCTAGCGAATCTTTAAAGCCAAGCCCTAACACAGGCCGTGATTCGTCATTAATGTACGAATCCATAAAGGCAAAAAGTGTTCTGTCATTGCCCACGTTGGTGATCGTTGCAATGGGTTCACCGTAAAGCAAAACGTTGAGCGTAGAGACATGGTTAGTCATCGTCGTCTTCCTCTAACTGATATGCGGGCGACATTGGCTCACCCTCGTCGCTGATGCCGTTAATACCTTGTCCACTTCGAATGATCGACTTGATGGCAGGTACAGATTTTTTAGGCGCAACCAATAGCTCTAGGTCTAGTACACGGGCAAGAGCAATCAAACTGGATACTCTTAAATCAACACCGCCAGACTCGATTCTGGATATATGGCTTTGCGGCACACCCGAACGCGCGCTCAGCTCTCTTTGACTAAAACCTTTACGTACCCGAGCTTCTCGAAGGCTTTCTAGTATCTGCTCTGTTACATAGCTCATTTCGATACACCTTAATACATCACTTAAGAATAATTATATACAAAAACATATCACGGTAACTCAAATAACACAAATTCGATTAGCCATTACATATCAAAAGCCATGAACTGATACATAATTACATATAAGTAGAAGGAGATTTTTGTCATCGACAAAAGAGCGATACTCTCGCTGATAATCGCGAACTGACACATCAAACTCCCTAAGTACTTTTGTCGCTCAGACCTTATACAGCAGGGGCTACAGAAGAACTCGCGTCAAATCTCCAGAAGATAAGTGCAACAAAGAGGAAGTTTGTACACAGTTACAGGAAATTTTGTACACACAGGCCGATAATAAAGTGCAAAACGAGGGTATGAACTGTAGTTAAATTTGAGGGTAAGTCCGATATCTCAGTTAGAAATAGTCGTATTGGTTCGCTTCAAGCATCTTCAAAAACAAACGCCAAAGCAAGAATCACACCAACAATAAACCCCTTAATTAAATTTTGTATTTTGGTGCAGAAGAAAACATTTATCAAAAAATGGGGACTCTTTTTAGAGGTAGTACTTTTCACGTAAAACCCAGTAACCACAAGGCCTACAGCCAAGTTTGTGTCATGGAATTATCGCCAAAGGCCTTTAAAACGGAATTTGTACTCAAGTTTGTACACACTTTCCGAGGTTACGCTTGAACATCATTGAAAAGCAAA
Organism: Maribrevibacterium harenarium; assembly: GCF_006385675.1. GTDB lineage: Bacteria > Pseudomonadota > Gammaproteobacteria > Pseudomonadales > Marinomonadaceae > Marinomonas > Marinomonas harenarium. The sequence continues at coordinate 8,205 of NZ_VFRR01000014.1, forward strand.
GAAACGAGAAAAAGACAAAAAGCCTTTAAATTCAGTACGTAGAGATGTGATTGTGGTGTGCAATGAAAGGTGGTTTTAAGCGTTGAAAGGCTGGGCGGCATCAGGGTGCGAAATTATTGCGAAAGTGCGGCGTTGGTTAACCTGACTGATAAATTCTTGATTCGACATGATATGGGCGTTTTGGGTCTGCAGCTGGTAAGGAAAAGTCTAAGGGGCGCTATTGTCCCTGATCTTGGCGGTGGAAACAACGGCAAAAAAGTCGCCTTAGGCAGCGCCGTTATTTTTCGGTACTGACTAATATAGCCGTGGTACTGGGGGGTGTTTCTGGTTGCAAGAGTAACTGTTGTAATTCGCCGATGTTGCCAACCCCATCCGTTTCCAGCTGCTGCTGTACTTGCAAACGCTGGCAGGGGCCGAGAAGCTCATAGCGGTAGGCCATGGAAGTAGCGCGACGTTTATCCGTTTCCAAAGTTTTAAGAGCCGTATAGAAGACTAAGTCGGAACGTTCCGTACCTGCGGCTCGACAGGGAGCTTGTTGAGCTCTGGCAATGTTGTTTTCCTGCCAGTCCGCTCCCCACAAGGAAATCAGGGTATCATGGTGCCGCGTAACCACACTGCGAGCCAAATCTGATGCTTGAATATATTTAATAAGCTGCTCACGAACTCTAGAAATATCACGAAAATCTTCAGAGGCAGGCTTGAACCCGAGCATATCGTCCAGATCCCTTCCGTAGTACTGTACTAGGCCAATGTCCCAACTAACACTCGCTTGATGCAAAATAGCTTTGCGCATACCCGCGAGTAAGGCATGTCGATCAGCCAATGGAATGGTATCTAAACGCAACAAATAGGGAACGCCATAGCGGTTAAAGAAACGCTGAATATGGTGATCAACCACCATCAAGTAGTGGGTTTTGGAGGGATAAATATCGTAAGGCTTAGTAAAACCATAAACCTGAGCCGCATTCTGCTGAGCCCAAGAAACCGGAACAAAGCACAAAAGTACGATAAAAAGCGTTTTTCTCACTAGCATGGATAGAAACACAACCTACTTCGAATCATCACCGGGACAACATAGCATCAATGACGCTCAGGCATATCAGATACAAGCTGAAGATTACTACAAGTTCGCCCCACTGCAACTTAACCCTATCAAAAGTATGTTAATACTCAAACTATTTACTCATTCTGTGAACAGTATTTAAGCAAAACCAACAAACTTCCCGATGCTTTTTCGCTACCATGGGAGTCATTCATTGCCAACGATGAGAGCCCTAACCCATGAGCCACTCCCTCAATCATGCACAACTACCACTCCTGCTGGCCGGACCTATGTTAAGACGTGCCACGCCAGAACAGTGCCTAATTTGGGTGGCAACATCTAGGGCAGTTGAGATAACCGGGGAGCTCACACAAGCTAGCCAAAATGTACCAACCAAGTTCACTAGTCAGAGTGTACGCATTAGCGACGCCTTACATATCCATTTAGTTGAGATTGCGATAAAGGCGGAAATTGACCCACAGATCCCTCTTAGCTACCAGCTTTTTGCCCTTGATCAAGACGGATCAGCAACTAACTTAGTGACGCCAGTAAATGGCAACACCCCCTTCACTTTTCGTCCTTGTTGCCAAATTCGCAAAATTCTGCATGGATCTTGTCGAAAACCACACCATCAACAAACACAACAGCCCCATGCCGATGGTTTGGCTCGAGCAGCCCAGTATTTACGCTCTCACACACCGGAACAATGGCCTGACGTATTGATACTTTCAGGTGATCAAATCTATGCGGATGACGTGGCAGGACCCATGCTAAGGGCAATTCATCAGGTGATAGCACTGCTCGGGCTGCCCGACGAGGAGCTAGATAGCCTAAACAATCATTTAACGGGACTGCATACCACAGCCACCTATCTGTACCGTCGAGAAGAACTACTGCCCTCCAGTGAGGGAAAATCCAGTGATGAAGAAGTTAAGCGGCAGTTTTTTGGTGGCGTGAAGAAACCCATTTTCTCTTCCGACAACGCCCACAATCATTTGATCAGTTTCGCCGAAGTCATGGCCATGTATTTATTGTGCTGGTCTCCCACCCTATGGCAATGGGTGGATTTATCTGCACCAGAAGATTTATCAGAGGAATATATCGAGCGCTATAGCAAAGAACGAATCGCCATTGAAGATTTCAAACGGGGGCTAGGAGATGTTGCTAACGTGCTCGCCCAACTACCAACCGCTATGATGTTTGACGACCACGACATTACCGATGACTGGAATCTTACCGCCGAATGGGAACTGATGGCCTACGGGCACCCCTTATCGAAACGCATTATCGGCAATGCGCTGATGGGATATTTTCTCTGCCAAGGCTGGGGGAATAACCCTGAAGCATTCGACTCGACTTTTCACCAGCACCTTCAGCTAGCCATTGGGAATCTCGGCAAAGAGCAGCATGATGACTTTATTGATCAGTTGCTAAAATTTGACCAATGGCATTACCAGTGGCAAACCACACCTAAGCTAGTGGTATTGGATACGCGAACCCATCGCTGGCGCTCAGAAAGCAACTTCGGCAAACCAAGTGGTCTAATGGACTGGGAAGCCCTAACCGATTTACAACAAACCATTCTTGGTGAGCAGGCCGTGATTTTGGTGTCTCCCGCGCCGGTGTTTGGTGTCAAACTGATTGAAGCCATTCAACGGCTCTTCACCTGGATTGGCAAACCACTGTTAGTAGATGCAGAAAACTGGATGGCACACCCTGGGGCCGCTCACGCCCTCTTAAACATGTTTAAACACCCCAAAACCCCGCAAAATTTCCTGATACTTTCCGGTGACGTACATTATTCGTTTGTTTATGACATCGCGATTCGGAGCAAATTGAGCAGCCCAGATATTTGGCAGGTGACTAGCAGCGGCATTCGTAATGAATTTCCAGCGCCACTGCTAACTTGGTTTGATCGCCTTAATCGTTGGCTCTACGCTCCTTGGTCTCCTCTCAACGTTTTCACCAAACGTCGAGATATGCGAGTCACACCCCGTAAACCGGAGTTCGCCGACAATGGCGAACGTTTGCTCAACCAAGCGGGGATTGGTCTAATTGAATTGGATGAGCACGGCAAGCCAACACGCATAGCTCAACTTTGCACCAGCGGCACAACCATCCATTTTGACCGTGAGCCGGATTAAGAGGCAGTGAAGACCGCACGAATTTGCGTCCATTTGCTGATCAACATAGCGATAAAAATCAAACTACATCCTACTATTTGTGTCAGCGCCATGGTTTCCATAAACCAAAAGCTGGCGAACACTGCCGTCCACATAGGTTCTAGGTTCATAATTACCGCTGCATGACTCGCAGGGGTCAAACTCATACCGTAGGTTTGCAACAGAAAACGCAGACTTGTGGCAATGAGTGTACTTGCAAGGAACCAGCCAAACACCGGCAAGCTAACCACTTCAGGCCATGTTTCCAAAAATAGAGACAAAATAAACGCCAGTGTACCGGCGCTTATAAGCTGGATAGAAGTCAGTACCAGCACATGCATACGGGTGGAAGAACGGGATAGTAAGTTAAACTGTAACGCAAAGGTCACCGCTGCAACTAAAAAATAAAGATGAGATAACTCAAACGCTAAGCCGTCGTTTAACGCCAGTAAACCAAGCCCTATTACCGCCACCGGCAGCGATAGCCATACAGGCAACCCAGGACGGTCGCCAAACAGTAGCTTGGCCATAATCGGCACCAAAATCACCCCCAAGCTGGTAATAAAAGCACCAACACCTAACTGGGTGGAATGGTCTAGTCCCACGATCCATAACATCATAGCCACCCCCATTACCAAGCCTACTAAAATCGCATTCTTGATGTCGGAGAAACGCAGGCCAACAAAGTACTTACGCCCAGCCAATAACAGGATAAAACCAGCAACAAGGAAACGCACACCCATGAATAATAGAGGAGGCAGGCCAGCTAGGGTTTCTTTAGAAAAAATCCAACCGAATGCTGCCAAAATAGTGACGAGGATAAGTACCAATTCAGCACGAAAGTGAGAACGCAGCATGGGAAAACCTCGATGAGGAAAGCGTCAGCGCCTCACATGACGCTGAAACCTGAAGTAAAAACAAATTTAAAGAGTCACACTAGTGACATCGTAGCCATAGATAGGATCAAGCTTCACATTGGCAATAGCAGGAATAAGTTTGGTCGCAAGGCCAATACCTTTAAGTTTCAGCTTGCCGGAGAGACCGCCATACATATGATACAAGCCGGCATTTTCTCGGGAAATACGCTGAATCTCAGTCGCTCTGGGTTTACGCAGCTCTTCGTAGCGCGGTAGCGCCGCTTCCACCGGATCACGCACTAAAAGATTTGCCAGCACGTATGCGTCTTCAATCGCCATCGCCGCACCTTGTGCCATAAAAGGTAACATTGGGTGACAGGCATCTCCGAGCAATACGGCCCGACCATCATGCCATTTTGGTAACGTGGGACGACCATTCAAAGCCCAAACAAAGGTCGACTCGCAAGCTGACAAAATCCCAGTAACTTCAGGATGCCAACCGGAAAATAATCGGCGTAACTGCTGCAAATCCCCTTGATGGCTCCAGGATTCTTCTAACCACTCTGCCCGCTCTTCCACGGCCACAAAGTTAATTAGGTCACCACCTCGCAGGTAGTAGCTGACAAAATGGCGCTTTGGTCCAACCCAAACACACGCATCATGGGCGATGGAGACATCTTTAATCGCGTCCTTATGCACCACTCCTCGCCAAGCAATCTGCCCAGTAAAAATAGGCGCTTGAACTCCTAACATGGTTTCACGGATGGTGGAGCGCAACCCATCGGCGCCGATAATCACATCCGCTTTTTCGCTGCCATGGTCAAGTAATAAAGTGGCTTTATTGCCTTCGTTGCGATAACCCCGCACAACCTGACCGAGCTCGATATCTACCCCATGCTGTACACAGGCTTCTACTAACAGCGCATGTAAATCCGCCCGATGAATATGCAGGTAAGGAGCCCCATACCGCTGCTGCGCCACCTCTCCAAGTGGCGTACGCAGGTAGTATTCTCCACTTTCATAGTCACGTATGGTGGCATTTTGTGGCGCAAAGGCGGTCGCCTTAATGGCCTTCTCCAGATCAAGGTGACGCATCACCTTCATAGCATTAGCACTTAACTGTAGCCCAGCACCGACTTCACCTAGTACCGGCGCTTGTTCTAGCACCCGCACTTGTTTGCCTTTTTTCGCTAGCGCTAATGCTACTGTGAGGCCGCCGATACCGGCACCTGCAACCAGAATGGTGTCTGCAAATTCTGCGTGTTTCAACGGCTTCCCTATTCGCACAATTGGTCAAAAAATTGCTGGTTATAGTAGCAAACTTGTTATCAGAAACGCAGGCCACAAACACGATAAATAACAAGGACATTGACATTTGTTGTGCGCTTGTAAAGAGACACTATTGCTGGCTTAGTTTTTGCTGTTATACCTATCGTGGCAGTCGCAAATAGGACATTAGCCCCTAATTGGGTAAGCACTGACACAAATATGCAAAAAATTTGATCCAAAACGGGATCTAGCACTTGCCTCTAACACCAAACTGGGGCATTGATACACACAATGGATCACGGCAACGCACTACATTGACTCAGCCGATCCCATTGTCAGAGAGGACATACGCCTATGGATACACTCACAAAAAACTATAACAGCGGTGAATTTTACGACGAACTGATGGATCACCAAGGCTCGCCCCGCACTCCTGCAGAACAACTCATTAAATATCTCGACACCCTTCCCCCCGACGAACTAGAAAAACGCAGACTGTTAGCCGAAGCCACTATTCAAGAAATGGGTATCAGCTTCACTGTGTACACGGACGAAGGCAATATCGACCGAGCTTGGCCCTTTGACATAGTGCCCCGTATCATAGATGCGGAAGATTGGAAGGTTGCCGAAGCTGGGCTTAAACAGCGACTTAAAGCCCTCAACCACTTCATCGACGATCTCTACCACGATCAAAACTGCATTAAAGACGGCATCATCCCTGAGCACATCATCAAAGATTCGAAAAACTTCCGCCCAGAATGTGTTGGTGTGAGTCCCGCTTTCGGTGTTTGGGCCCATATTTGTGGTACCGATTTGGTGCGCGATGACAAGGGTACGTTTTACGTACTGGAGGATAACCTACGGGTTCCTTCAGGCGTATCTTATATGTTGGAAAACCGCGCTATTACGAAACGAGTATTACCTGAACTGTTTGAAAACGACGATATCCAACCGGTAGGCGCTTATACAGCCCATCTTTTTGATACCTTGGCGGCACTTTCGCCGCGTAAAGTGGAGCGCCCTGAAATCGTGGTGCTCACACCAGGGATTTATAACTCGGCTTACTTCGAGCACTCGTTCCTGGCACAACAAATGGGGGTTGAGCTGGTCGAAGGCTCGGATCTTTTCGTCGATAGCGACGATTGCGTCTACATGAAAACCATTTACGGGCCAGAGCGGGTCGATGTGATCTATCGTCGCATCGATGACCTGTTCCTAGATCCCGAAGTATTCCAGAAAGACTCTGTGCTCGGTGTTCCTGGTCTGATGCGCGCTTGGAAAGCCGGCAATGTAGCCCTTGCCAATGCCCCCGGGGCTGGGGTGGCTGACGATAAAGTGGTGTACGCGTACGTGCCCGCCCTGATTCATTACTACTTGAATGAAGAACCCATTCTCGCCAATGTGGAAACCTACTTGTGTGAAAACCCGGAAGATCGAGAGTTTGTACTCGCTAACTTAGACAAACTGGTAGTGAAACCTGCCAATGAGTCCGGCGGCTATGGCATGTTAGTTGGGCCCCATTCGACCAAGAAAGATCAGCAACTATTCGCGGAATTGATTCAGAAGAATCCGCGCAACTACATCGCTCAGCCAACGCTGAAACTGTCTACCGCCCCAACGCTCGTTGGTAAAGGCGTACTAGAACCGCGTCATCTGGACCTACGCCCATTTATTCTGCAAAGCAAAGACACCTACGTCACCATGGGGGGGCTCACTCGCGTCGCCTTGAAAAAAGGCTCTTTGGTTGTTAATTCGTCCCAAGGGGGCGGTAGTAAAGACACTTGGATTGTCGCCACAAAAGGACATTAATCATGCTTTCACGTGTTGCAGAACGTTTATTTTGGAGCGCTCGCTACCTAGAGCGGGTGGAAAATACCGCCCGTTTAGTTAGCGTGTATGACGAATTGTTATTTGACCTTCCCAGAGACATTAATATCTCTTGGTATAACTTGATCGAAATTAACAGTGGTGTGGAGCTGTTTGAGCAGCGTTATCGGGTCAAGGATGAGCGCAATGTGGTGAAGTTCCTTCTTGCCGATGATACCAATCCTAGCTCCATGCTCTCTTCCCTAAACATGGTGCGGGAAAACATTCGTACTACTCGGGATGTGGTACCCGGTGAAATGTGGGAGCTGATCAACGAGCTAGATCTATTCGCCAAACAGAACATCAAACAAGGCATCAACCGCTCTGAACGTCACGCTTACCTAAATACCATTATCGAAGGTTGCCAAAAACTGATTGGCTTACTCGCTGGCACCATGCCGCGGGATGCAGGCTGGCGCTTTTTGACTATGGGACGCTACCTAGAGCGGGTAGACATGAATACCCGTATCTTAGACGCAGCTATCTCGCTGATGTTGCAATCCCAAGAGGAAGAGAGCGTCCGTTTAGGGCAGGTCATTTGGTCGAAAGTATTAAAATCCCAGAGTGCCTACTTGAGCTATCGTCGCACCGTACGTGCTGCCGTAAATGGTGCCCATGCGGTGACTTTCTTGATCAATGATCCTTATTTTCCTCGCTCCCAGCGTTACTGCCTCAGCCAAATCAAGGAAGCGGCAGAAGCCCTACCCCGTGCCGGAGTGATTGCTAAGCAAGTGGAAAAGCTACTAGAAGACACGCCAGTAATCGAACACTCGGAAGACTTAAACAAAGCATTCAGCGACTACCTAAATGACGTGCAGTTAAGTCTGATGGAGCTTAACCATCAAATCACGGAAAACTGGTTCTACTTTCAGCAGGGAGACGCCTAATGACAATTCGCGTAGCCATCAAACACTCGACTACCTACGAGTTTGATCGTTTTATTAATGTGTCGCCCCATATCCTGCGGTTGCGTCCAGCCCCCCACTCTCGCACTCACATTCATGGTTATTCCCTGAAAGTGACGCCGGAGAAACACTTTATCAACTGGCAGCAGGATCCTTTTGGCAATTACCAAGCGCGCTTGGTGTTTCCAGAAAAAATGAACAAGTTGTCGTTTGAAGTGGAAGTCATCGCTGACATGACGGTGATTAATCCCTTCGACTTCTTTATCGAGAAATACGCGGAGACTTTTCCATTTGACTACGATGCCAGCCTCAAAGAGGAGCTGGCACCGTACTTGAAGAAATGTGAACTTTATCCAGAATTGGCCCACTGGCTCAAAACCGTGGAGCGCAAAGAAACCGCTATTGTCGATTTTATTGTCTCCCTCAATAGCCGTTTGGCTCAAGAAATCGATTACGGCATTCGCTTGGAGCCCGGCGTACAAACACCCCAAGAAACCCTGACTCTGAAGAAAGGTTCTTGTCGTGATACGTCTTGGTTGTTGGTGCAAATTCTACGTCATCTTGGTCTAGCAGCCCGTTTCGCCTCGGGTTATTTGGTACAGCTTACCGCCGATGTGAAAGCGCTAGATGGCCCTTCTGGTCCAGAAGAGGACTTCACCGATTTGCATGCTTGGTGTGAAGTGTATCTTCCTGGTGCCGGCTGGGTTGGTCTCGATCCAACCAGCGGTCTATTCGCCGGTGAAGGACATATTCCACTGGCTTGCACCGCAGAACCCGCCTCCGCGGCACCCATTACCGGCTTTACCGACGAGTGTGAATGCGAGTTTAGCTACACCAATAAGGTGATTCGTATCCACGAAGATCCGCGCGTCACTAAACCTTACTCCGATGAGGAATGGCTCAATATTAAAGCCCTCGGAGAAGCGGTTGATGAAGAACTCGTTGCTGGTGATGTACGCCTCACCATGGGGGGAGAACCGACGTTCGTCTCCATCGACGATATGGACTCCGCCCAATGGAATACGGAAGCCCTAGGGGCCCATAAGCTAAGTCTGGCAAAAGATTTGCTCCTGCGCATGAAGGAAAAGTACGGTGCCAATGGACTACTGCATTATGGACAAGGCAAGTGGTACCCCGGTGAAGAAGTTCCACGCTGGGCATTGGGGTGTTTCTGGCGCTTAGATGGTGAAGCTTTGTGGCATAACCCAGAACTACTTGCTCGGGTCGATAAAGACTATGGCGTGAGTGAAAAAGACGCTTTGCGCTTCGGACAAACATTCGCCAAACAAGTTGGTGTGGATGAAAAATATGTGCAGGCGACCTTTGAAGATAGCCTTTACTACCTTTGGCTAGAACGCTCGTTGCCAGAGGACGTCAACCCGAAAAAAGCCAAACTTAGTGACGACCTCGAACGCCGTCGTTTAGCCAAAGTGTTATCCCGTGGTCTAAACACCCCAAGTGGCTATGTACTGCCATTGGAAAACCAATGGGGTAGCTGGCACTCTAGCCTTTGGCAAACCCGTGCCGATGTGATTACCCTGATTCCGGGTGATAGCCCCATGGGGTTGCGCTTGCCGCTCAATTCCTTACCGCCAGTCAGCGAGGAAGAATTTACTCCTGAACGCGATCCCTTTGACCCAAGAGACCCATTACCTAAGCAGGGAAAGAAACAAACAGCGTCAAGTACGGAAAAAATCATTAAGAATACCGTTCGCACCGCAGTTTGCTTCGAAGCCCGTGACGGTCGTATGCACGCCTTTTTACCACCCCTTAGTTACCTTGAGCACTATGTGGCACTGATCAACGCCATCGAGAAAACCGCAGCAGAGCTGAAGATACCGGTGGTGATCGAAGGGTATGAGCCCCCCAAAGACTACCGCTTACAAAAATTCCTCATTACGCCTGATCCCGGTGTGATCGAGGTAAACATCCACCCTGCGAAAAGCTGGGATGAATTGGTCTACAACACCGAAACCCTCTATGAACAAGCCTATCTATCACGCCTCGGCACCGAGAAATTTATGCTCGATGGGCGTCATACCGGCACCGGTGGCGGTAACCATGTGACCCTAGGGGGTCTGACCCCTGCCGACAGCCCAATTTTACGCAAGCCGGATTTGTTACGTAGCTTGGTGACGTTTTGGCAGCACCACCCTGGGCTTTCTTACTTGTTCTCTGGCATGTTTGTCGGCCCGACCAGTCAAGCGCCGCGAGTAGACGAAGGTCGTGATGAAGCGCTCTATGAATTAGAAATCGCCTTCCAAAATATGCCCGATGGCTTTGTCGATCAGCCGTGGCTGGTGGATCGCCTTATGCGCAACCTGCTAGTGGATGTTACTGGCAACACCCACCGCTCGGAGTTTTGTATCGACAAACTCTATGCCGCTGGTAGTGCCAGTGGCCGCCAAGGGTTATTGGAGTTTCGTGGCTTCGAGATGCCCCCTCACGCCCGCATGTCATTAGTACAAATGCTACTGCTAAGATGTTTGGTGGCCCGTTTCTGGAAAGAACCTTACAAGCATAAGTTGATCCGCTGGGGCACCCGTCTACACGATCAATTCATGTTGCCATACTACGTTTGGGAAGATATCAAAGAAGTGGTCGCCGACCTAAACCAACACGGCTTCCCATTCAAACTCGAATGGTTAGCGCCATTTGAGGAGTTCCGCTTCCCCCATTACGGGCGCCACCGCATCGATAAAATGGAGCTTGAATTGCGTTGGGCGATCGAGCCTTGGCACGTATTGGGTGAAGAAATCACCCAATCTGGTACCGCTCGTTTTGTAGACTCCTCGGTGGAACGTTTACAGGTGCGTTTAACTGGCTTTATCGAAGGTCGTTACACTTTATCTTGTAATGGTCGCCGAGTGCCGCTGCGCACTACTGGCACTCAAGGTGAGTTTATCGGCTCAGTGCGCTACCGGGCCTGGGCACCACCGTCGGCATTGCACCCTACATTGGGGGTCGATGCACCTTTGGTCTTTGATATTTATGATACTTGGAATGGGGTATCCATTGGTGGTTGTACCTACCATGTGAGCCACCCAGGTGGTCGTAATTATGAAACACTACCGGTCAATAGTAACGAAGCTGAGGCCCGCCGCATCAACCGCTTCTGGGATTATGGTTTCACTCAGGATGTGTTAATGCCGCCACCAGAGTTCAACGCTCTGCGCCGCTTCTATCCGAATGAGACCGTACCGCGTCCAATGTCGCCGCCAGTGGAACAAATAAGCGAGGAATATCCCCATACACTGGACCTAAGAAAGCAGTATACTAGGCTCTAATTTTCGTTCAGACGATAAAAGACTATGCCTAAAACTGCATCCCCTGCACCGACACCGGCCATCGAGCCGGTGTCTTTTGATCATTGTATTGCCCCGAGCAAAGCCTATGACGAGGCCTTTGACGCTTCCCATGGTCTGCGCCCCCACTGGCAATCCTTACTAGATAAACTGACCAAACTTGGCGTGCAAGGGATGCGCGATCGCCAGGCTCACGCCCAACGTATTCTGCGTGATGACGGTGCCACCTACAATTTGAAAAGTGACCCCTTATCACCCAACGTTTGGGCGCTGGATATCATTCCTAATGTCATCCCAGAAGCGGAATGGTATGTGCTAGAAGCTGGCCTTAAACAACGAGCTAATCTGCTCGACCTATTGTTCAAGGATTTATACGGCCCACAAAATCTGATCAAAGATGGCGTGATACCCGCTCAGATCGTTTACTCCCACCCAGGCTTTCTACGTCCATGTCACGGCATGGAACTCCCCGGCGTGAAAAACTTGGTGCTACATGCGGCGGATGTCGTCAAAGATCAAAACGGCAACTACTTGGTAGTTGGCGACCGCACCCAGACCCCAGCAGGAGCAGGCTACGCTTTAGAAAACCGCACCGTTGTCTCGCGGGTGATGCCTGATCTATTCCGGGATAGCAACGTACGCCGCATTATTGGCTTCTTTCATACACTGCGCCGCTCCCTGTCGGAAATGATGAGTCATAACACCGACAACCCTCGGATTGTGGTACTTACCCCGGGCGCATACAGCAGTAACTATTTCGAGCATGCTTATTTAGCGAACTTTTTAGGCTTTCCCCTAGTGCAAGGGGGCGACTTAACCGTACGCAATGGCAAGGTCTGGATGAAATCGTTACACGGGTTGAGCCAAGTAGATGTGATACTGCGTCGAGTTGACGATAGTTTCTGCGACCAAGCGGAGCTGCGTGCTGATTCTATGCTAGGGGTGCCTGGGTTATTAGAAGTCGCCCGAGCGGGTAATGTCTTGATTGCGAACCCACTTGGGGCTGGTATTTTGGAAGCACCAGCACTGATGTCTTTCTTACCCCAGATATGTGAGTACTTACTTCAAGAACCATTACGAATTCCATCTGTCGGTAGTTGGTGGTGCGGCGATCAAGACAATCTCGCCTATGTGGCGAACAACCTGCATGAGCTTATTATTAAACCCATCGCCCGTAGTGCTTTGCAAAAAAGCGTTTACGGCCACACCCTCAATGAACAAGAGCGTACGGCGCTGCTTGCAACCATACAGGAAAATCCAGGAAATTATGTAGCGCAAGCCTACACTCCGGGGCCACACCTGCCGACTTGGCAAAAAGGCAAACTAACTTGCCGCCCAAGTTTACTGCGCACTTTCACAGTAGCCGACGGGAATGACTACAGCGTTATGCCAGGGGGGTTATCCCGTATCGCGACGTCGGAGCAGGAACATATTGTCTCGATTTTGTCCGGTTCTAGTAGTAAAGACACATGGGTCAAAACGAGCCAAGCTGAGCCTTATCGTCCATTGTTGGAAGAGCAACACGAGGACGAAGCTCAGCAAACCAACTTGCCGAGCCGGGTAATCGAAAACCTATTTTGGTTTGGACGCTACGCAGAGCGTGCCGAAACCTGCTTACGCCTGATGCGTACTCTCTTTAAACAGCTCAACGGCTTCGACCCGTTACCCATTGAAAGTAAGCGCATATTACTGCATGCGGTTTCCCACCAAACCGGGGTATTGCCAGGATTTACCAGTGATGAAGCCGAGCTATTGGACGCCCCCGAAGAAACGCTAGCCGCTCTGGTTACCGATGGGGATTTGATTGGCTCAATCAAATCCAACTTACATGCCATGCTGGCTTGTGGTGAACAAGTCAAAGAAATGTTGTCGGCGGATACGCGGGTTATTCTCAACGAATTACGCGACCACATTCACGAGGTGGATCGGGCCTATGTGAACGGTCTGCCGGCTATTCCTGAAGAATCCTTGGACAGCTTAGTCACTTCCTTATTGGCGCTCTCGGGATTGAATAACGAAAGTATGTTGCGGGGCCTAGACTGGGTATTCCAGGAAATTGGGCGCCGTACCGAGCGGGCACTGCAAACCACTACCTTGCTCCAGTCCACTCTGACGCAAGCTTTACCTAGCATGCCTCAGCAGCAAGTGCTGGAATCCGTCTTGCTGAGCGTGGAAGCACTTATCTCTTTCCGCCGTCGTTACCGTACTCGGACAAGGGTGGCGTTTGGTTTGGATCTGCTGATGATTGATCGTACCAACCCACGCTCGCTAATCTACCAAGTGGAGCAACTACGCAAATACTTGGACGCCCTACCTAAGCCCGAGCGGCAGCAGCTAGGTTTAGCGCTGGAGCAACGCTTGATCATCAAATCACTCAATGATTTACAGCTTGCCGATCTAGAAGAACTCGCACAGGCGGATGAAACCACCGGTGAGCGAAAACAGTTGACCGAATTGCTGACGAGCATTACTGAGCAACTAGAGCAATTCACCACCATCATTAGCGATAGATACTTTGATCATACTGCGGGACCACAACAGCTGATCAAGTCAAAATGGAAGGTGCAAGTATGAAGTACCGCGTCCGGCACATCACCAAATACCAATACAATGCGCCCGTTACCTTGTGCTACAACATGGCCCATGTAATGCCCCGAGATACTCATAATCAAAAGTGTCTATCGAGCGCAGTACATATTTCCCCGACGCCTATTTACCAACGGGAAGGGGTCGATTATTTCGGCAATGCCACCTATTACTTTTCCATTCAAGAACCCCACAAAACCTTAGCCATTGACGTGGTGAGCTACTTTGATATCACCCCGAATCAGCACGCTCTTCAAGTAGCCACTCACACTCTAACCTGTGGTCAGCTAAGGGCACTACTCGCGCAGCCGAATACACCAGCTCTGCGACTGGCAGTAGAGTACACTTTAGACTCTACCCATATCCGTCGTTCCAAAGCCTTACGTGAGTACGTGGCCGAGCTATTTAACGATGATGCTCCGGTACTACAAACGGCCCTGCGTTTTACCCAGCAAATCTTCCGTGATTTTAAATTCGACCCAACTGCCACTAGTGTCAGTACACCGCCTGAGCAGGTATTAAAAGAAAAACGCGGTGTCTGCCAAGACTTCGCTCACTTGGCGATCGCTTGCTTGCGCTCTGTTGGCTTACCGGCACGTTACATTAGTGGCTATATTGAAACACTGCCGCCACCGGGACAAGAGAAACTCGTTGGTGCCGATGCTTCTCATGCGTGGTTTGCCCTGTATTTACCAGACCTTGGGTGGGTGGAGTTTGACCCGACCAACAACCAAATGCCCAGCGAGCAGCACATAGTGACTGCCTGGGGGCGAGATTATGCAGACGTAACACCCTTGCAAGGGGTGATATTTGATGGGGGTGACGGACAACAATTACATGTTTCTGTCGATGTACAACGGTTATAATGCCTTCATTCACACCCTAGGCAACAGTCTAGGGTGAACCTGCAAAGAGTTTCCCATGCGTTTTTCTGATTTCCCCCTAAGCGATACCATCCAAAGCAACTTAAACGAATTGGGTTACCAAAACCCAACACCGATTCAACGCCAAGCGATTCCCGAGATTTTGGCGGGGCGCGATGTCTTAGGGGCGGCACAAACCGGCACCGGTAAAACTGCGGCTTACTGCTTACCTTTAATACAGCACTTACAGGGCAAAGCCCGCCCAGCTGCCGCAAAAGTGCGTACGCTGGTGTTGGTGCCCACACGGGAACTAGCCACCCAAGTGGTGGATCAGGTACGGGCCTATAGCAAAGACCTGGGACTACGCAGCCAGATCATAGTGGGTGGCGTTCCGGCTCACCCGCAAATTAGTGCCCTAAAACGGGGTACCGATATCCTAGTAGCGACTCCTGGGCGCTTAGTGGACTTAGCCAAACAGGGGGCGGTGCAATTTGACGAGTTAGAGTACTTGGTACTAGACGAAGCAGATCGGATGCTGGACTTAGGTTTTACCGATACCTTAAACAGCCTTTTGCCCCTATTACCCGATAAACGTCAGACCTTATTGTTTTCTGCCACCTTTTCCGATGTGGTGTTAACCCTAGCGACGATCTGGCAAAGCAATCCCACCAAAATACAGGTGAGTAAGCAAAATAGCGTCGCCACTACCGTACGTCATCAGCTTTATCCTGTGGACAAAGCACGTAAACCTGAACTACTTATCGACCTGCTCACCCGACAACATTGGCAACAGGCCCTTATCTTTGTCAAAACCAAACGGGGGGTAGACGAGCTAACCGAACTATTACAGGCGGAAGGATTTCGGGTGGACTCGTTACATGGGGACAAACCCCAAGCGGCACGCCTACAGGTGTTCCAAGCCTTCAAGGCTGGCACGTTACCCTATCTGGTGGCTACCGATGTGGCGGCACGGGGTCTGGATATCGAAGGCTTGCCAGTGGTGATTAACGTCGATCTACCCCATGTGGCAGAAGATTACATCCACCGTATTGGCCGTACCGGACGGGCGGGACAAGAGGGCCGAGCAGTGTCTCTTGTGAGTGCTGATGAAATCGACAACTTGCGTGCTATAGAAGCGTTGCTCAAACAACGCATCACCCGCCGTGAGATTCCAGGGTTTGAGCCAGACCATCGTGTGCCAGACTCCCACCCTCGCAATCAACGGGGAGCAGACGCGGGAACGAAAAAGCCTAGCAAAGGTGGCAACAAACAGAAAAAACCAAAACCACCCAAACCAGATATCAGCCAAGGGCCGGGGCTACGCTCCAACCCATTTGCCAACGCGAAAAAGCGTTAACTTATGCTAATGGTTGGGATGCTACATCCATACTTTGATGTAGCACTCTCACGATTTCTAAACTCTGATGAGCGACTTGATACAGTAGAATATGCCGCCCACAGGGGTATAAACGACAGTTCGTAAAGATCTCATCGACAGATCTTCCCATGGTTGGGTTGTCAGCAAGCTTGGATACTTGAGTAGAAATATTCGTTACGTAAAGATCGGCTTGGGGTTGCCCCCAAGTTTTTGCTGTATAACGCCAAATTTCAACCAAGTCTTTCCGTGCTAAGGGCCGAATTTTTATCTCAAGCATTACCTTCAAACGTATCCTTCGCTTCCTGCAAAATACTATCTAAATCGAAAGGTTCAGCATCACCACTCTGTAATCCGGCTGATGCTGCCGCACGCAGAGCATCCAGCTTGGCTTGGTAAACCTGTTCCTGCTGCATTTTCATACGTAACGCTTCCCTGATCACTTCACTTGCATTGTTATACAAACCAGCATCCAATTGCTGTTTGATATAATTCTCAAAAACTGGGCTTAAATTAACATTCATGGCAGATACCTCTACCATGAATGCTAGTTTTTACTGTCCAATATTGTCAACATCTGACAACCTCCCTTAACGAATCTTATATGAAGACACCTCGTGCAGTACTTGATCAAAGCGTTTCATGGCTTGTTCAGTACCCGTTTCAGTATCGGTAACTGCATCCAAGATATGATGGGAACGCTCATTCACAGTTTGCACATTACGGTTGATGTCTTCCGACACCTGTGATTGCTCTTCCGAAGCTGTCGCTACTCGCTCGATGGTTTGGTTAATGGTATCGATTGAGGCAAATAAGGAGCGCATCATTTCTACGTTTTGATTCACGACGCCAGAAGTATCCGTCGCCATTTTGGAGCAACGATCCATAGAGGTGAGCGCACTTTGACCAGAACGAACCAAAGACTCAATCATGGTTCGAATTTCCTCGGTGGAGTCTTGCGTGCGTTGGGCAAGGCTGCGCACCTCATCCGCCACTACGGCAAAGCCGCGGCCTTGCTCGCCAGCGCGGGCTGCCTCTATCGCCGCATTCAGGGCGAGCAAATTGGTCTGCTCGGCAATTGACTCAATGGTCTGCAATATGGAACTAATCTGTTCCGTCTGATCGGTAACTTGCTGCACCGCTTGGAAACCGCCTTCGACTTCATGGCTCAACGAACTAATGGAGCCCAAAATGTTATCCATACGGTCACGACCTTGGTTACCTTGCTGTTGAATTTGCTCGGTTTCCTTGGCGAGGGATACCATGTCCTCGGAAATGGTATTGCTCGTCAACGACATTTCTTCCACCGCTGAGGCAATTTGATCGGTACGATTAAATTGATCTTTTGTCTCTGCTAATGCCGCTTGGGCACGACCGAACAGAGACTGCATGCTGTCCCTCGACTGCTCTGACAAGTCATACAACAAAGAGAATGATTTGGATAAATGCACTAGGTGCTCATTCAATGCGGTGATAATCTCACCCACTTCATCGTCAGCGGTATTGGGGATCTTTTGGGTCAAATCCCGGTCTTTGGCAATCGCCCGTAGTACGTTATGGATCAATTCAACACGGGAGGCGACCGAACGAATTACGCTACGAATCAGCCACAAGACAGGAACCGTCACCACGAATAACAACACAAGCAGCAAAGTCATACGCTGCTTGCTGGCATCCACGTTGGCCATTGCACTTTGGGCAACCCGATCACCGATATTGTCCGCCACACCTTTTACTAAACCGATGCGTTTCGTCGCGATGGCAAACCAATTCTCTGGGCCATTGATAGCGCTAAGATCTTTAGCCTGACTAAATGCCAATACATGAGTATCCACCGCTTGCCATTCACTGGCTTTCATCGCTTGATCCAATTCTGCTAAGGACGCAGTACTAGCAAAGGCACGAAAATCCTGTAGCCTACGCGTTTCATCGCTTAAATACCCCAAGATCTCGGTGTAGCGTTGCGGGCTTACCGATTTGGCCGCAAACACACCATTTAGCGCCCCACGGTACTGGCCGATACGCTCTTTCATCCATTGCAGACTCAAGCGAGCGTTGAGCATATGGGCAAGATCCACATCGCTAATATCGGTAATCAAATACTTGATACTACTCAGTGCGGTAGCATTCAGCTTGGAATAGTAAGCAAAAGCGCCGTTATCTGGAGCAAGTTGATCTATTTTATTTCGTACTTGTTTTTTACCATCGAGTAAACGCAGTACCGGATCAACTAAAGCTTCCAACTCGGCGTCGGTCAACTGATCAAAATCCGCCGCGGTTAACGCCCGCAGCCGCTGAGCTGATTCATCGGCAACGCCACGTTGCTTGAGCATCGCCTCCTTGCCATTAACGCCCTTCGACCCCAGAAAGCCAGCCGACAAACCACGCTCTACAGCATGGTTATGGGCAACACTATCTAAATAACCGGAGAGCTTTACCATATCTTGGGCACGCTCCCCTTGGCGGATTTCAGCTAACTGGCCATTGATCAGCAGCCCAGCTAAAACCAGCGCCAACAGCACCGGTAGAAAACCGACCAAAGCAATAGCGTGGGAGACTTTTAAACGTAAAGCAGACATGAACATCCTCTTTCAAACAATGAACAGCAGTGCGAACGACTGCTGTAAAAGTTTCACGAATAAAAAGAATGGTCCATGAATGGAAATACGGCAAATTTTTCTGTGTTTTTGCCGACACAAAATTCAGAAGATACTTTGATGTTGAGAGAAGAATATTTTCTTTGATTAAAGGTGTTTCAGAACAGTAGAAATGAAAAAGGCCGCCAATACTGGCAGCCTTTCTGTATATGGTGGGCCTTCCGGGACTTGAACCCAGGACCTGCCGATTATGAGTCGGATGCTCTAACCAACTGAGCTAAAGGCCCCAAAAACGGCGCTCATTATAGCCACCCCCAGCATTAATGCCAATACAATGGGTGGAAATAATTACCGCTAAATCAAGGAGCTAGTTTTACATAGCAGCGCGGAAGATATCAGCCACTTCAGCATTGCTTAGCTCACGAGGGTTAGTGAGGCGGCAAACGTCTTTTTGCGCGTTCTCTACCATCTGGTCGATGTCTTCTTCTTTTACACCAAGCTCAGCTAAGCCTGATGGGATACCGACATCAGCAGACAAGGCCAAGATAGCATCGATGGCGTATTCTGCAGCGTCTCGTACAGATAGGCCTTCGGTGTTTTCACCCAAAGCAGCGGCGATATCTGCGAAGCGTTCCTGGCGTGCCATTAAGTTCACTTGGCATACATGAGGCAATAGCAGAGCATTACATACCCCGTGTGGCAGATTGTAGAAGCCACCAAGCTGGTGTGCCATAGCATGCACGTAACCTAGGCTGGCATTGTTAAATGCCATACCCGCTAGGTACTCTGCGTAGGCCATTTTGTCACGGGCTTCCATATCACTGCCACGGGCAACGGCGCGACGTAGGTACTGACCGATCAAGGTGATGGCTTGTAGCGCGCAGGCATCGGTAATTGGTGTTGCCGCGGTAGAAACATAAGCTTCAATCGCGTGGGTCAACGCATCCATACCGGTTGCTGCAGTCAAAGACTGGGGCATATCGACCATGAGCTCGGGATCATTAATCGCCACATCTGGGGTCACACGCCAATCAACAATAGCCATTTTCACATGGTTAGAAGTATTAGTGATGATGGTAAAGCGCGTCATCTCACTGGCTGTACCCGCCGTGGTATTAATAGCAATGTATGGAGGTAGCGCCGCTTTTGCTTGGTCTAGCCCTTCGTAGTCATGGATGGTGCCACCACTGGTGACCACCAAACCGACCCCTTTACAACAGTCATGGGCGCTACCACCGCCAAGGGAAATCAACATATCACAGCCGTTGTCTTGGTAGACTTTCACGCCATCGGCGACGTTGGTATCCGTTGGGTTCGGTACGGTTTCGTCGAATACTACCGACTCAAAGCCTGCCGCCCCCAAAAGTTCGGTGATTTTGGCGGTGTAGCCAAGCTGAGTCATCCCCTTATCTGCAACTACGAGTGGCTTCTTGCCACCTAGCATTTTAACGCGCTCTGGTAACGACTGTAGGGAACCTGGGCCCATCAAAGATACGGTTGGCATAAAAAACGCGGTAGTAGACATGTTGATCTCCTTGTGTTTGGTTTGGTTATTAGCCAAGCCCGATGCTAACCTGCCCACTTAGTTAGGATTCTGACAATTGTCAGTCTTTAGCCCGATGAAATATGAAGGTTTTGTGAGCATTTCTCTGCACAATCCATCAATTTTCGCTGTACATTTTCTCGTCTTGCCATACTATCAAAGTCGTTCACTGACCCGCCTGTATGAGACCCAAGGAATGCCTGAGAACCCCTATTTAACCCGCGTGCGCACTCTTTCCGACCGCCTGGTCGCGATTCAAAAACCGATCCAAATTCTGGATGCCATTAAATGGCCGAACCACATTCAAGAAACCTTCTTCGCCACTGGTGAAAAAGAGCTTCCTAAGATCGATCGGGAATTTTATAAGCAGCAAGCATTGAGCTTCGATGATCAAAAGGTATACGGGGAGTTGCTTGAGCTGCGGCGGGATATTAAGCGCCAACTGGGTAACAAAGACGGTTTAGGGCGAATCTTGCTTGATACAGTGGATCAATATCTCGTGGTAATCGACATGTTACGCCATCGTGGAGAACCTTTGTTTGGTGAGTCTAGTATCCGCTTGTATGGCAGCGCCCATGAAAAGCTGAGAGGGGATCGCAAAACCCTGCGCGAGGTGGGTGAACGTCTATGCGCGATTTTCTCCTCACCGGCAGTGGAACATTTAAAGCGTCCCTATGCCAACGACATTCCTGCCTGCCAGGCAGTGGACTTACTTGCTCGTAAACTGCATACCTATTTTAATGAAGGGGATATCAAGGTCATGCTTAGCAACGGTATCGTTTCCGATGCGGCAGCCGGTGGCGATACCATCAAACTGAATGAAAGCGCCATGTTTTCAGAGCTGGATTTACAGGTATTAGAAGTCCATGAGGGCTGGGTGCATGTGGGCACCACCTATAATGGCCGCGCACAGCCCTATGCCACTTGGCTTGGGGTTGGCTCCCCCCGTATCACCGCCAACCAAGAAGGCTTGGCCGTTTTAATGGAAACCCTCACCTTTAGCTCTTTCCCGATTCGCGCTCGGCGTATTAGCGACCGCGTGACAGCCGTCGCCATGGCCGAAGAAGGGGCTAACTTTATCGAGGTCTATAATCACTTTCGGGAAAAAGGCATCAGCCGTCATGACAGCTATCGGGTAACCCAACGGGTATTCCGCGGCGGCATGGTGGAAGGTGGGGCTGTATTTACTAAGGACATTTCCTATGTGAAGGGCTTTGTGGAAAACGTCAATTTTATCAAAAGCGCCATCGAATCTGGCGTGCCAGAAATCTTACCCATGATGTTTGTCGGTAAGGTGACCCTAGATGATATTCCGATTCTGTATCAGCATTACTTAGAAGGCACTATTGCAGCGCCTCAGTATTTGCCGCCCATGTTCCGGGACTTGAATGGCTTGTTCGTTTGGTTTGGCTTATCTAGCGGCATGAGTTTGGTCGATATGGGCAGTGTCAAACGCCACTACCGCAAGCTTTTCGATAAGCTTCCCAAAACGGCACCACTATTTGAAGCCAGCGCTGATATTGAAATCAACTAGAGAGTACGGGGGAGCTAGCACTCCCCCATTGTTTTACTACTTCAATTCAAACCCTTGTTGCGCCAAAAACTCCCGCATATGGGGGCGCAGTTTTTGTCCAAACATGCCCTTCATTTCTTCTGACCACACGGAATCCTTATTACCACCAGTACGGGATTGGTAATACTCGCGAATGGTCTGATCATAAGCCGCAACTTGAGTCTCATCATCCGCATCTGAATAGACATCTTGTTTCAGTATGGAAGCAACTGGTAAGCGAGGTTTCACTTCGGGGTCTTGAGCAGGGTAACCGAGACACATGTTTGGGAAGCTGTAACAGAGCACTAATTTCCGCCGGTTTATTCCGTACCGCGCCGATGTAGACCAAGCCAAGACCCACTGATTCAGCGGCAATGGCGACGTTTTGCGCCATTAGTGCTACATCTACCGTAGATACCAATAGCTGCTCTGTCATACCCATAACCGGATCAATTCCAGTGGTACGGGCGGTAGCTTCGGTGTTGCGTTTCATATCGGCACAAAATACCAGAAATTCCGCCGCCTCTTCGATGTAGGCTTGGTCTCCGGCGAGTAAACGCAACTTTGCCCGGTTTTCCGGGTTAGCCACACGAATCACACTATAGGCTTGAATATTATTACCGCTGGATGCCGCCTGCCCTGCTTCGATTAGGGTTTCCAATAAACCTTCCGGCAATGGTTGGTCGGTAAATTTGCGGATGGAGCGATGCTGCTTTAGCTGTTCAATAATCGGATTCATGTTCTGCCTCGGTCAAGGGTAGGAAGTGCATAACACCAACTTGCCACAGTCAAAAGGTCTGGTCAAAGTGAAAACTCGATCTGCATCATCAAAAAATTAGAAAGCTCTAATTTTAAGTCTATTCCGCGCTTTTTCCCTGTTTTTGTGATTACTTTGCCATTGTAAGCGCAGTAACCTAGGTGATCGTATTTTTGATGACCTAAACAACGAAATTAAGCGAGCGGACGAATACACAATGAAATGGTATTTTTGGGTAGTACTAGTATTGGCGGTGCTGGCATTAGGGGTTTACTTACTAAATTCCACGATTGCTGCCAAAGCCCCTGAATTTAGCCAATCTGATCATTATCAGGATGGAAAGTTCCATAATGAGCAACCCAGAATGGCGTTGTCGTTTAGCAAAAACATCGGGCTATTTTGGCGTTTTTTCACTGAAGAAAAAGTGAATACCATCCCCCCTAGTGTACCAATGAAGACTGTTTCTCGTGCCGAGCTCGACGCATTGAGCAATAACGAGGTGCATATTGTGAAGCTCGGCCACTCTTCTTTATTGATCAAAATGTATGGTGACTATTGGCTAGTGGACCCGGTCTTTGGTGAACGGGCATCACCGTTCTCATTTGCCGGCCCCAAACGCTTTCACCCAACTCCCATTACCCTTGAGGAGCTCCCCCCTATCCGTCGCGTTTTGATTTCTCACAATCACTACGATCATTTAGATAAACCCACTATTGAGTTTTTAGCCAAGTCGCAACCGCTATTTCACGTCCCCCTTGGCCTAAGTGGCGACCTTACGCGCTGGGGTATTCGCCCAACGAATATCACCGAGTACGACTGGTGGCAGGAACAAATGGTGGGCAATATTCAGCTCGCGTTTGCGCCAACCCAACACTTTTCTGGCCGCGGTATGAGCGATAGCAACATCACCCTATGGGGAGCTTGGATTATTAAAACACCCGATACGGCTATCTTCTTCAGTGGTGATTCTGGCTACTTTGATGGCTTTAAACGTATTGGCGAACGCTATGGTCCCTTTGACCTTACCTTTATTGAAACTGGCGCCTACGATAAAGACTGGGCAGATATTCACATGACCCCTGAGGAAAGTGTACAAGCCCACTTGGATGTCAAAGGTAAACTCATGCTGCCCGTGCATAATGGCACCTTTGATCTAGCCTTCCACGCTTGGTCTGATCCGTTTGAGCGGGTACTAAAAGCCGCCAATCAGCATCAGGTAACGTTAAGCACCCCTATTGTGGGTGAGGTGTTTACCCCGACATCCGCCCCAGTAGAGACCCGCTGGTGGCAAAACCTCGCTCAGTAATATTTCAGCTAGGCCAGTTTGCCCAAGACTGGCCTAATTGCGCCTCCCAGATCAATATTAAAAAAAGCTATTAATACCAAAAAATCATTAAATTAGGCAAATATCCACTTTGCATTCTATTGTTAACCCTAACGAAGGCAATCACCTTCACCACAACAAACAATAGCAATGCAAGGAGATCATCATGACAGCTTCACACAGTGGTAGCGGTATGGGTAAATGCCCAGTTATGCACGGCGCCAATACCAAAATGGGTGGCAATGGCACCACCAACCAAGACTGGTGGCCAAACCAGCTAAACCTGCGCATTCTGCACCAAAACTCCCAGTTGTCGAATCCCATGCAACCGGGGTTTGACTACGCCACCGAATTCCAGAAACTGGATTTGGATGCCGTCAAAGCCGATCTCTACGCCTTGATGACGGATTCCCAAGACTGGTGGCCAGCGGACTACGGTCACTATGGTCCGTTCTTTATTCGCATGGCATGGCACAGTGCGGGCACCTACCGTACCGGTGATGGCCGTGGTGGGGCTGGCTCTGGCTCCCAGCGTTTTGCTCCCCTTAACAGCTGGCCAGATAACGTCAACCTAGACAAAGCCCGCCGCTTGTTGTGGCCAATCAAACAGAAATACGGCAATAAAATTTCTTGGGCGGATTTGTTCATCCTCACCGGTAACTGTGCATTGGAATCCATGGGGTTCAAAACCTTTGGTTTCGCTGGTGGTCGAGTCGACATTTGGGAGCCAGAGGAAGATATTTACTGGGGCAACGAAAAAGAGTGGCTGGACGATAAACGCTACTCCGGCGAGCGGGACTTAGAAAACCCATTGGCAGCGGTACAAATGGGCTTAATCTACGTCAACCCAGAAGGTCCCAATGGCAAACCAGATCCAAAGGCATCCGCCATTGATATTCGCGAGACCTTCGCCCGCATGGCGATGAATGACGAGGAAACCGTTGCCTTGGTGGCTGGCGGTCACACCTTTGGTAAAACCCATGGTGCTGGTGATGCGGCCCATGTGGGTGCCGACCCAGAAGGCGCTGATATGGAACACCAAGGTCTAGGCTGGGTAAGTAGCTACGGCAAGGGCCATAGTGAAGATACCATCAGCTCCGGCTTAGAAGGTGCTTGGACACCTACACCAACCCAATGGGATATGAGTTATTTCGACACCTTACTGGGTTATGAGTGGGAGTTAGTGAAAAGCCCAGCAGGGGCTTGGCAGTGGATTCCTACCAATGGTGCTGGCGCGGATGCAGTGCCCGATGCCCACGTCCCTGGGAAATTCCATGCGCCAATGATGTCGACCGCTGACTTGGCCTTAAGAGAAGACCCGATTTACCGGGAGATTAGCGAGCGCTTCCATAACGACCCAGAAGCATTTGCGGATGCCTTTGCCCGCGCTTGGTTCAAACTGACGCATCGGGATATGGGGCCAAAATCTCGCTATTTGGGTAAGGAAGTACCCGCAGAAGATCTGATTTGGCAAGATCCAATCCCTGTAGCGAATTACGAGCAAGTGGATGCAAACGATATCGATCAGTTAAAAGCTGCGATCAAAGCGTCAGGCTTAACCGTATCTGACATGGTGCGTACGGCGTGGGCTTCTGCCTCGACTTACCGCGGTTCAGATAAACGTGGTGGGGCAAATGGTGCCAGAATACGTTTAGCACCTCAAAAAGACTGGGCCGTGAATGAGCCAGAAAAACTCAGTCATGTACTTTCCGTGCTAGGTCGGATTCAGGGCCAGTTCAACGAAAGTCATGACAAGAAACAAGTGTCATTGGCAGATGTCATCGTTCTCGCTGGTAATGTGGGTGTGGAACTGGCCGCAGAAAATGCTGGAGTCGCCGTAACGGTACCATTCCTAGCGGGACGAACCGACGCGACTCAAGAGCAAACGGATGTGGAATCCTTCGCGGTACTAGAACCAGTTGCAGACGGCTTCCGCAACTTCAGCAAACACCGCTTTACTGTGTCTGCCGAAGAAATGCTGATCGACCGTGCCCAGTTACTGACCCTGACGGCCCCTGAAATGACGGTGCTAGTGGGTGGCCTACGGGTGTTAGGAACCAATGTAGCTGGCAGTCAAGAAGGCGTCTTTACTGATCGTGTGGGCACCTTGAGTACCGACTTCTTTGTGAACTTGCTGGATATGAGTACCGCTTGGTTCCCGGTAGACGAAACCAAAGAGTCATTCCAAGGTCGGGATCGTACCACAGGTAAAATCAAGTGGACGGCGAGCCGTGTGGATTTGGTCTTTGGTTCAAACTCCCAGCTACGGGCATTAGCGGAAGTGTATGCTTACGACGATGCCAAAGAGACCTTTGTGCAGGACTTCGTTAAGGCTTGGACTAAGGTAATGAACGCTGATCGTTTTGATGTGAAATAGCCCCCTTCCTTATTTCACTTCTGTTTGGCGTTACCAACACCATCCCCGCTTCGGCGGGGATTTTTATACTTTTTGAAGCAATTAAGGCAGCACCCAGTGACTATGCTGTTCCCACAATAGCTTCAGCGCCATTGCCATGGACATAGTAATGACCAAGGGGCGAATCCACTGCTGTCCCTTGGCCACTACCATTTTTGATCCCAACTGAGCACCAAGGAACTGTCCAACCGCCATCACTAACCCCAACTCCCATACCGGCAATCCCGCTGCGATAAAGAACAACAGGGCAGCAAAGTTGGAAGTAAAGTTGAGCACTTTGGTGCGAGCCGTGGCCTCGACGATGGATAAGCCACCCAGCACGATAAAACCGGCGGCGAATAAGGCGCCCGTGCCGGGACCGAAGAAGCCATCATAAAACCCAACACTAAAACCCACTGTCAGAGCAAACATGTTTTCTGAAAGCTTGGCTTTACTGGGCTTGTTCGCTGGGGAAAATAGGAAATATAACGCCAGACAAATCAGCAAAATAGGGATAAGGCTATTGAGCAAACTGGTGTCGATACGGCGGACCAGCTCTGCTCCCACCCCCGAGCCAACAAAAGTACAGACAATCGCCCACTTTAATTGACTTAAAGAGACCATGCCTTTACGCACAAAGTAATAGGTAGCAGAAAAGCTGCCGAAGGTACCTTGCAGCTTATTGGTCGCCAACGCTTGCGCCGGCGGCACACCCGCAGCCAGTAAAGCTGGCACCGTAATCAAGCCGCCACCGCCTGCTATCGCATCCACAAAACCAGCGATGCTTGCCGCTAAAAACAGCAGCCCTAATATGTCGAGAGAAACATCCAAAATACAGCACCGCCAAGGGAGTGAATGAAAACAGGTGAAACAGGTAAATCAAACAGACTAGGAAAGATTCTGTTGCAACGCTTCCGTGCCAAGCTCAATAAAATCAAACACTTGTTGGTAATAACCATGATTGATAACTGAGCGGACAATTTCTGGGTCAATATTCAAATAGTCATGTACCAGAGCGTTACGTAAACCAATCACCTTGCGCCAAGACGCCAGCTTTTCCAAGCTCAAGTGTTGATGCTGAGCGAGCACCTCGAAGGCTTGATAAGCATCACTGGGGCTGAACCCTGCAACCGATTTAGCCCAGTGTTTTGCCACTCCGATCGCGGCTTCGATACTGACTTGGAGAGATCTCTCACAAGCCCGGTATTCAAAGGTGCTGAAATTACGCTGTTCTAGAATTGCTCGGAGTTGATCTAATTCCTTTTGATAAATCTCGGCATTGAGTTTAATCGAAGCAAGGTAATGTATATCGGCCATAATTAACCTCCAAACTGTTGTAAATGGTAGCGATAATCGAGCTCCGCTTTGGACATGATCATTCCCTCTGCCGCCAAACGAGCATCATGGTTCTCGCAGTGGAGCAATTTTCCAGAAATGATATTCATGGCTAGCGGTATTGGTACAGACTTTATATCTGCCACGCTGATCATACCTTCAGGCAAAGCGAGCTGTCGCTGCCAATCCAGTGCGAGCAATTCTGGCCGCAGCCGCCGCTCTAACGGGTCTGCAAGGTAGTCTCGAAATAAGATGCCTAAGTCAAAGTCGCTGTCATCTCTGGCAGTTCCCTTGGCTCGGGAGCCATATAACCAAAGTGCCGCTACATCAACGTTCTGTCGCGCTAAATTGACTATCTGTTGCAGCCTATCCAAAATCATCACCTTGTCCGATCAAATCACCATCTGAGCCTTAAATGTACTGCCTTTACCAACTAATTGCATTGGGATTGAGTTAGCGTTACACCAAAGAAAAAGCCGATGCATTGGGCATCGGCTTCTTTCACAAGCAGTGAACTGTGTAGTTACGCTTCTTGATTGACAAAGTAGTTAAGGATAAAGCTTGGCAAATCAGCCGTATTCACAACTTCTTGTGCCATGGTGTCGCGATGACGCACGGTTACCGGTGCACCTTCTTGCTCGATGGTATCAAAGTCAACCGTGATACAAAGCGGGGTACCCACTTCGTCATGGCGGCGGTAGCCTTTACCCACGTTACCAGTATTTTCAAACAGAATACGACCTAAGCCCAATTTTTGTAGGCGGTTTTTAATCGCTTTGGCAGCTTCGACGATCTCTGTTTTGTTTTTCTTCAGCGGCAATACAGCGACTTTGATTGGCGCTAGATGCGGTTTCAATTTCAACACGATACGACTAGAGCCGTTTTCTAACTCTTCTTCGGTGTAAGCTTCGGTCAATACCGCTAGCACACCGCGATCTAAACCAGCAGAAGGCTCGATACAGAAAGGCACCACGTTTTTGTTTTCTTCTAAGTCACGTACCGCAAGCTTAGTGGTAGAGTGCTCGTTTTTCTTCACTTTAGCCGATAGGCCAAACTCTTCTTGGGCCTTAGTGTGGGAACCTAGATCATAATCGGTACGGTTTGCCACCCCTTCTAACTCTTCATAACCGTGTGGAAACTTGTAAAGGATATCCACAGTCGCTTTTGAGTAGTGGGCAAGGTCATCACCAGTAACATACTCAAACTGGATGTTTTCTTCAGCTAGACCTTGATCCAACCACCACTGCTTACGCAGTTTCACCCAAGTGTCGTGCCATTGCTCGTCTTCACCAGGCTTACAGAAAAATTCCAGTTCCATTTGTTCGAATTCACGTACCCGGAAAATAAAGTTACGTGGGGTGATTTCGTTACGGAAAGACTTACCGATCTGAGCGATACCAAATGGCAAAGCGCGGGAAGTAGAGTCCACTACGTTTTTGAAGTTGGTGAAGATACCTTGGGCGGTTTCTGGACGCAGGTAGGTGTAAGACTCTTCGTTCACCATTGGGCCAACGTTAGTTTTGAACATCAAGTTGAAGTCGCGGGGCTCGGTCACTTTAGTGGAACCGCACTGGTCGCAGACTTTGATGTCTTTCATATGGTCAGCACGCATACGGGCTTTACAGTCATGGCAGTCAACCATTGGGTCAGTAAAGGTATCTTCGTGACCAGAATATTTGTACACATACTTATTTTGAATGATGGCAGCA
Source organism: Maribrevibacterium harenarium (assembly GCF_006385675.1). Lineage (GTDB taxonomy): Bacteria > Pseudomonadota > Gammaproteobacteria > Pseudomonadales > Marinomonadaceae > Marinomonas > Marinomonas harenarium. The sequence continues at coordinate 37,647 of NZ_VFRR01000014.1, forward strand.
TCTAGACCTTCTACATCGTCACGGTCATAGACCATAGCGCGCCACCAAGCATCTTTCAGGTTATTTTTCAGCTCAACACCTAGCGGACCGTAATCGTACGCACCTTGCATACCACCGTATATTTCGCTGCCTTGGAAAATAAAACCACGGCGTTTACAAAGGGAGACGAGTTCATCCATCGTTTTTGCTGGCATTTTTCTGATACACCTTACTATTCGTGAATAATGGAGCCCTGGGGGATCGCTCCGATTTAGGAGACTTTACAGGGATAAGTGGCGGTCATTGTACTCTGCACCCCCCTATTGCTCAATGGCTGCGGCGGTGAACTAAGCGTACAACCAGTACGTATTAGGTATATTCGTTCACGGTTCTGGAAGGTTTTCTATGCTGTCTTCTTCACTGGTACAAAGACTCGGCTACGCTGGGCTAATTCCCTTTTTAATCACTGCCTTGTGGGCATGGTTTGACCCTAGCCATCAGCCGTGGGCCAACCAGCTGTTTGTCTATTACAGCGCCATTATTTTGAGCTTTATGGCCGGCACTCTATGGGGGCGTACTTTGCACACGGACATTGCTTCCCACCCTCAAGCCGTATTTATAACCACCAACATTATTGCCGTAACAGCCTGGCTGGTTCTGGCTCTTGGTTTTTTAACTATCGCAACCAGCGTTTTGTTACTGGGTTTCGTAGCTATTCTTTGGACCGAGCTACGCTACCTGCGATCTACTCCAGCCAGTTACCCAAACTATGCCACCATGCGTTTCGTTCTCACCACCGTCGTGGTGGCTTGTCACTTATTGATGCTATTCAGCGGGGAGTAAAACATGATTACGGTTTTCTACGATAGCCAATGCCCCCTCTGTGTCAAAGAGATGGCGCATTTGAAGCAATATGACCGACACAATCAGGTGATATTGGCGGACATACATGCACCGGATTTTGCTGTGTATTATCCTCATATTGATCAGCAGGATGCCTACGATGTGCTCCACGCCGAAACCGATGAGGGTAAAATTTTGCTAGGACTAGATGCTACAGTAGCTATCTGGCAGCAAGTGAATAAATACGCTTTTCTAAAGGTGCTCCGGTGGCCGGTCATTCGTCTTTTTGCCGATTTTGGTTACCGAGTATTTGCCCGCTATCGGGTCCCCATCTCCTTATTACTCACCGGTCAGCGGCGCTGTGCTAGTGGACAATGTGATCTTCCCAATAGCAATCCTAAGGAGATCAGCAAATGAGCTATTGTGCTTTAATCGTCGGTGCTAGCGGTGGCATCGCCCAAGCTTTAATAGATGAGTTGGCTAGCGATGAAAGTTGCCAACAAGTGTATGCCGTCTCCCAATCGGCTTTGCATGGTTTACCGGAAAAAGTAACCGCCACGCAGCTTAATTATGACGACAAGAGGATTCAGGAATATTGCGATACCTTAGCGCCAAGCTTTCCCATCACTAAAGTATTTATCTGTAATGGGGTATTACACGGGGAAGATCTGTTTCCAGAGCGCAAGCTAGAGGAAATACATGCGGACCAACTAAGCGCCTTGTTTCATAGCAATACCATCGTTCCTTCCCTATGGGTACGCTCTCTTATGCCTAAACTGAAGGGTCAGACCCCATGCTTTGTAACGGTATTTAGTGCCCGTGTTGGTAGTATCGCCGACAATGGCTTAGGTGGCTGGTATGGTTATCGTGCCTCAAAAGCTGCCCTCAATATGATGCTGAAAACCTATGCTGTAGAATATCGCCGTCGCGCGAAAAACGTTAAATTATTGGCGTTTCACCCTGGCACTACCGACACAAGACTGTCAAAGCCTTTCCAGCGGTCGGTGCCGGAAGGTAAATTGTTCACCCCTGCTTTTGTTGCTACGCAACTTCTATCCCTGTTGGAAAACTTGCCACTCGACGGGGAAGCCAGTTATAAAGATTGGGAACACAAAGACATCCCTTGGTAAGCCTCTAAGCGCCCAACATTGTCGACAATTATTACCAATATATGAATTTCAAACCTAATACCTAAGTATAATTGTCGACAATCCACCTTGATCTATACTGATTTCCACACTATAAACAGTCTCATTGTTAACACTTTGATGGATGCTGAAGTTTGGAAAACGTTACCCCGATCAAATCTGCCACCTTATCCGATGACTTGGCACAACAGCTGACCCAAGCCATCGTTGAGGGTTCTATGGCCCTTGGCAGTAAAATTTCCGAGCCAGAGTTGGCGAAACGTTACGGCGTTTCTCGCGGTCCATTGCGTGAGGCGCTGGTGAAGTTAGAAAGCCTCGGCCTGATCACACGCACCGCCAATGTTGGCGCTCGGGTTATTGATCTGAAAGTGAGCGACTTAATGGACACCTTTGCCATGCGCGAGGCATTAGAGGGCATGGCCGCTCGGCAAGCAGCGGAGTCCATGGCTGATGAAGAAATCCAAGCCCTGTATCGGCTATTGGATGATCATCAAATGTTCCTTGATAACAACCAAGACGAACATTACACCAGCCAGTCCGGTAACGAAGACTTCCACCAGCGCATTATTCAGGGCAGTCAAAACCAAAAATTGATTCGTCTGCTAAACCAAGATTTATACGCCACCATCCAATTGTATCGCCGCCATACGGCGGACTCCCGCCCAGAACCGCGCCAAGCATTGCGGGAACACAAAGCCATTTTGGACGCTATCGCCAATCGCGAGGGTGACTTGGCAGAGTTATTAATGCGTCGACATATCAGTCGCGCAGCCAACCTACTAAAGAAAGCCATGCTTCAAGAGAGCGTGGTGAATGAGAAAAGCAGCCGACACTCGGCACAAAAATAACAACGAAAGTCGTCAAACAAGACAAGTGAGGACAGTATGACCACAGCATCACCCGGCGCTCGCTTTCGCCAAGCGGTAAAAGAACATGCTCCGTTGCAAGTAGTGGGCACAGTAAATGCCTACTGCGCCATGATGGCCGAACAAACCGGGCACAAAGCCATTTACCTGTCTGGCGGCGGTGTGGCCAACGCTTCCTACGGTTTACCAGACCTAGGTATGACCGACTTGAATGATGTACTAGAAGACGTACGTCGTATTACTGCAGCGAGTAGCTTGCCACTATTGGTTGATATCGATACTGGCTTTGGTGGTGCCTTTAACATCGCCCGCACTATCCAAAAGATGGAAAGCGCTGGCGCTGCTGCGGTACATATCGAAGACCAAGTGGCGCAAAAGCGCTGTGGTCACCGTCCAAACAAAGCCATCGTCACCCAAGCTGAAATGGTAGATCGCGTCAAAGCCGCCGTAGATGCCCGCAACGATGCCAACTTTGTCATCATGGCCCGTACCGATGCGCTAGCGGTTGAAGGTATGCAGTCTGCGATTGAGCGTGCCGTGGCTTGTGTTGAAGCTGGGGCTGACATGATCTTCCCAGAAGCCATGCTGACTCTTGAGCAATACCGTGAATTTGTAGATGCAGTGAAAGTCCCGGTACTCGCCAATATCACCGAGTTTGGCGCTACTCCTTTGTTTAGCAAAGAAGAGCTCGCCACTGCCGGAGTAGAAATCGTGCTGTACCCACTAAGCGCCTTCCGTGCCATGAACAAGGCTGCACAAAATGTTTACCAGCACCTACTTGATGACGGTCATCAGCGTAACGTAGTCGATACCATGCAAACCCGCATGGAGCTTTACGATTACTTGAACTACCACAGCTACGAGCAAAAACTCGACGCGCTATTTTCGCAAGACAAATAACCACTCGTCTAAAAGACAAATAACAATAGGCCAACGCCATAGCAGTAAGGTGGCGTTTATCTCGCTAACAAGAATAATGGAGATACGACATGGTAGATAAAGTACTTTCAGGAGCAGGCTTGCGTGGCCAAAGCGCTGGTGAAACCGCCCTTTGTACCGTTGGTAAAACGGGCTCTGGGCTTACGTACCGCGGCTATGATATTGAAACCTTGGCAGAAAAAGCCTGTTTTGAAGAAGTCGCTTACCTGCTGCTATACGGTAAATTACCTAACCAAGCTGAATTAGATGGCTATCGTGCTAAGTTAAAATCCTTACGTGAATTGCCAGAAGCACTACGAGCCGCGTTGGAATTGATTCCTAAAGATGCCCACCCCATGGACGTGATGCGTACCGGCTGCTCTTTCCTTGGCAACTTGGAAACTGAAGCAGACTTTAGCCAACAACAGGACGTGGCTGACCGTTTAGTAGCCACTCTCCCGGCGATTATTCTCTACTGGTATCGTTATAGCCATGACGGCGTGCGTATCGACACCGTGAATCCGTCGGTTGACAGCTTAGCTGGACACTTCTTGGCGATGCTGCACAGTGACCAGCCAAATCCACTGCACGAAAAAGTGATGAATGCGTCTCTGATTCTTTACGCAGAGCATGAATTTAACGCCTCAACCTTCACCGCCCGTGTATGTGCTTCCACCCTTTCTGATATGCACTCCTGTGTAACCGGTGGCATCGGTAGCTTACGAGGCCCACTTCACGGAGGCGCCAACGAAGCGGCAATGGATATGATCGAGCCTTGGCAAACCGCCGATGAAGCGGAAGAAGCCATTATGGGAATGCTAGCGCGCAAAGAGAAGATCATGGGCTTTGGTCACGCTATCTACCGTGAACGGGACCCTCGTAATGACATTATTAAGCAGTGGTCGAAAAAGCTGTCTGAAGAAGTGGGTGATACTCACCTGTATGCTGTCTCGGAACGTTGCGAAGCCGTGATGTGGCGTGAGAAGAAACTGTTCTGTAACGCAGACTTCTTCCACGCGAGTGCTTACCGTTTTATGGGCATCCCAACCAAGTTATTTACCCCGATTTTCGTGTGTTCACGGGTTACCGGCTGGGCGGCTCACGTGATGGAACAGCGTGCCAACAACCGCATCATTCGCCCAAGTGCAGACTACACTGGGCCAGAGAAAGCGGCTTGGGTTGATATTGCTGATCGGGATTAAGTTAACGGCAGTAAGCCGGATGGAGATGCTTTGCAGCGCCAACATCTGGCTGGGGTGGCAGTCATACTCTCTACGCCGGGCGCGTTAATCATCCCTGATAAAGCGCCCTATTGCGCCATCCATGGCGCGGGCTTAAGAGAGAAATGACTGCCGCCTTTACGAAGAATGAAGCTGGATGGTGGATGCTTTGCAGCAGCGTCAGGATGACGCGGAAGGTCGTTGGGGCAGGACGCCCCACTAGACCGGTGGAAAAGCACCACCATCTGGCGTGGTAGCAGAGTTACTCTCTACGCCGGGCGCGTTAATCATCCCTGATAAAGCGCCCTATTGCGCCATCCATGGCACGCGCTTAAGAGAGTACGACTGCTACCACTTATAAATATCGAGGTAGTGCAGAAACAAGCGCTGCTAATGATCTGAATTACAACGCGATTAAGCGAAGAGGAACCAACATGAGTGCAAACGTAGATTTAAACAACCGTCCCGATTACGACAAAGTCATCCAAGACATCGCGGACTACGTTATCAACTTCAAAATCGAAAGCGAAGAAGCCCTAGATACCGCCCGCAACTGCCTGATGGATACCCTAGGCTGTGGCCTGTTGGCACTACGCTTCCCAGAATGTACCAAACACCTAGGGCCTATGGTGCAAGGCACTGTCGTACCAAATGGCGCCCGTGTTCCCGGCACCTCTTTCGCCCTTGACCCAGTTAAAGCCGCTTGGGATATCGGCTGTATTATTCGCTGGCTCGACTACAACGATACTTGGTTAGCCGCTGAGTGGGGCCACCCATCAGATAACCTAGGCGGAATTTTGGCCGTAGCCGACCACCTGTCTCAGGTTCGCGTTTCCCGTGGCGAAGAACCACTGACCATGCGTCAAGTGCTAGAAGGCATGATCATGGCCCATGAAATCCAAGGCGTTATCGCCCTAGAAAACTCCTTCAACCGCGTCGGTCTATGTCACGTACTCCTAGTTCGCGTTGCCTCTTCTGCTGTAGTAGCCAAAATGATGGGCGGCAACCGTGAGCAAATCATGGCAGCGATTTCCCAAGCTTGGGTGGACGGTTCCGCACTACGTACATACCGTCACGCACCAAACGCCGGTTCCCGTAAATCTTGGGCGGCGGGGGATGCCACTTCCCGTGCCGTACGTTTGGCGGACATGTCTCTGCGCGGTGAAATGGGTATCCCAGGGGTATTAACCGCGCCGCAATGGGGCTTCTACGATGTGTCTTTCTCGAAAACCAACAAAGACCAGAAAATCAAAGCGGACGCGGACCGTGAGTTCAAATTTACGCAGGATTACGGCACTTATGTAATGGAAAACGTGCTGTTCAAAATCTCCTTCCCAGCTGAGTTCCATGCCCAAACCGCCGCTGAAGCCGCTGTGACCTTGCACCCACAGGTAAAAGACCGCTTGGATCAAATCGAGAAAATCGTCATTCGTACCCACGAATCGGCTATCCGTATCATCTCTAAAGTCGGCCCATTGGCAAACGCCGCTGACCGTGACCACTGTCTGCAATACATGGCAGCCGTGCCGCTAGCGTTCGGCAACCTAATCGCCGAGCACTATGAAGATGACTTCCATGCCGCGAATCCGATCATTGACGAGCTACGTGAAAAAATGGAAATCGTCGAAGACGAGCGTTTCACCCGCGAATACCTAGAAGCCGACAAACGCTCTATCGCCAATGCAATTCAAGTCTTCTTCAAAGACGGCACCAGCACCGAAGAAGTATCTGTTGAGTACCCAATCGGCCACCGTCGTCGTCGCGCCGAGGGTATCCCACTACTTGAGAAGAAATTCAAAGCCAACTTAGCAACTCGCTTCCCTGCTGCTCGTTGTGCTGACATCTTCAGTCTGTGTAAAGACCAAGCGGAATTAGAAGCGACTCCAGTACATAAATTTATGGATAAATTTGTTATCTAAAATCCCTTAGCTCACGACAACGGCGCCGCAATAAAATTGCAGCGCCGTTTTTTTTTACCCCAAGGGGACAAAACCTTGTAAATTTTTGATATAGATTAGTAAATGTACTGTATGAAACTGTGAGTAAACGTAAGAGAATTGAGCTATAAATATAGCTAATTTATTATTCTGGATGAAAACCATTCTCACTAAGTAAGGTGGCTCCATGCTAGCTCGGCTTCGCTCAATCTCACTGCCCAATCAACTCGCATTGGGATCTTTTATTGCAGTTTTACTAATATTTGTTGTACTCATTGTCTTTATTGAGCAACTCTTTAAAGACAAACTCAACGGTATCGTTACCGATCACCAATTAGTAGAAACCCAATTAATTGCCCAACGCCTTGAAAATCAATACAACATGATTGGGGATTCTATTTCCCTGTCTGCCAGTGGCATTAATTACGACCTTGGACGCAATATAACGGGCCAAGCCGGAGCATGGAAGTTTGATGGTGGACCATTTGCCGATGCTAGCTACACCCTCGCCAGTATGAAGAAAGGCGTCAAAGCCGACATCGCCATTTTAGATACCAGCAAAAGCGGAGCTAGCGTCTTAGTTACAACACTAGGTGCACTACCCAAGCAGCTTTCTCTACCTGAGGGAAAAAAGACCTTCACTGGGAAATGGCGTATCAACAATGTTAATTACTACGCACACTTGCAACCTATCTCCGGTAAAGACGGGCTCAGTTTTGCGCTGCTTGTACCATTCCAAACAATTTTATCCTCAATCCGTGATGAATTAGGACAGATGACTTTTGGTAAAAAAGGCTATGTTTATGTTACCGATGCAGGTGAAGACAAAGGTCAGCTACTGGTTCACCCAAGTGAATCAGTAATTGGCAAAAACGTGTTTGAGTTATTCCCAAGTGCCAAATCAGCATTCGAAGAAATGCACCGCGGTCACGAGGGCGTAGTCACTTACACAATTCAAGTCGCTGGCCAAGATACAGCTCAGGAAGAATCCAAAGCCATTTATAACCACGTAGATGGCTGGAACTGGGTTGTCACTATCAAGACTTACAGTGCCGAGTACCAAGAAGAAATCAACTCTGTGCTTTACTACGTAATCGGAATTTGTGTTCTTGCGATCATTACCCTGTCTAGTATTTTATGGATCCATATTAAGTCATCCCTCAAGCCGTTGGTGGAAATTACCAATGGTGTACAAGAAATTGGCCAAGGCAACCTATCTTATCGATTTACTCAAGACCGTGACCCTAGTAGTCGTAACGAGACTCATCAATTGCAGCTATCTATTCAAGGTATGCGTGATGGCTTAATCGATTTGATTAACAAGGTACAGCTGTCAAGTGTGGAATTGCTCAATGCAGCCAAAGCCATTACCGTAGCCAACACCCACTTAATCCAGAGCGCAAATCAAAGCACAGATACATGTTCTCAAGTTGCCTCAGCGATTGAACAAGTCTCTGCCTCAATCGAGGAGGTGGCGAATAGCTCTACGGAAGTGTCGGAAGAGACGGTTTCGGTGAATCAGATCACGACTCAAGGCTACAATGCTACGAAGCAGGTCGAAAGTACGGTAGCTAGTTTATCCACTTCTTTTGAACATGCGGCACAAACCATACAAGAAGTAGAATCTAGCACCGAAAATATTGGTAATGTGGTCAATGTGATCAATGCCATCGCGGAGCAAACCAACTTACTTGCATTAAATGCTGCCATCGAGGCTGCCCGTGCCGGTGAACAAGGCCGTGGCTTTGCCGTAGTAGCCGACGAGGTACGAGTATTGGCGCAACGCACACAGCAATCTACCGAAGAAATCCAGCAAGTAGTAGAACGTTTGCAACAGGGCAGCCGCGCAGCCGTTGCCACCATGCAACAGGGCCGTGACCAAGTTGCCAAGAGTGTGAAGCAAGCCACCGATGCCGGTGAGCTATTAGCGAAGATCAATCAGTCCATGGGCATTGTGTCTGAGGGCATCGCTAATGTGGCCGCTTCCACTGAAGAGCAAAGCGTGGCTGCCACTCAAATCCGTGGCAATGCAGAGGATTTACGCAACGAAGCGTTGAATACACTCAAAGAAGCGAAAAACTCTCAACAGGAAAGCCAGCGTATTAACCAGTTAGCTCAAGAGCTGCAGCGGAATCTGACGCAATTCAAACTCTAACAGGTTTCACGGCTTGTGATAGTATAAAGGCACGCTGCGGCGTGCCTTTTTGCTGCTCAGGATTTTCCATGCTCAATTCTCTTCATCGACATTGTGTTTGGCTACAAGCCAATTGGACCGACTGGCTACCTGAGCTACTGGCATTTCAATCGACAAAACTCGCGATAATCACCGATGACGAGGAGTTAGCGACCAATATCCCTCTTGGTTTCGTTATATCGACCTCTAAAGCTAAACAATTACTCGGCCAAACATTAGACATTTTGGTACTAGATGTACGCTGGGGTTTGTCTTTAAGCCAGCTGAGTCTATTAGCGGGCTGTGTCAGAGGCGGTGGCATCTTTGCTTTATATACGGGCAACATTCTGTCATGGTTAAAGGCCCCAGATCATCAACTTGATCGTTACCTACCCTGGCCACTCACGTCGGCCCAAGTTCCGCAGCCCTACAAACAGCTATTTTACCGAGCCTTACAGCAGGGGCCGTTTACGGATTATTTCCCTACTACCATCCCAGGGGTTGAATCAGAGAGCCTAGAACTCACCCCAGCACAGCAGACCGTTCAAAATAGCTTAACCTGCACACCCGTGACGCTATTACTCGCGGCCCGAGGTCGAGGTAAATCGACCTTGCTTGGAGCTGCTGCTGCCTATTGGCAACAGCAACACTATAGCGTGGCGGTTTGCGCAGCGAGTCGCCAGCAAACCCTCGCCGGTGCCGAGCAATTTGAACAAAGTCGGCAGGTCAACTCGCCCTTTCCATTTTTCTCGCCAGACAGTTTATTAGCCTCGACCCAACACTTTGACTTACTGCTGATAGATGAAGCCGCCAGTCTGCCAGTACCTGTATTAGTTGGCTTGCTCAGTCATGGTAAACATGTGGTGTTCTGTAGCACCAATGACGGCTATGAAGGCTCAGGCAAGGGCTTTGGTATTAAGTTTCGCCAATATTTGCGTCAGCAAGGGATCAGCTTCATAGAGCATAATCTGCTTACTCCCACCCGCTGGGGGGAAAATGACCCATTGGAATTATGGCTGGAAGCCCTACTGTTTTCGGGCACCATGAGAGTGGCTCAGAAATGGGTTGAAAACACACTCAACATCCAGGCTTATCATTCCCAACAATGGCTAGAGCAAACGGATTTACTGGATCAGACTTTTTCTCTGTTGGTGAACGCCCACTATCAAACTACTCCCGATAATAAAAGGTGGCTAGTCGATGACCCTAGTGCAACTACGTTCATTGCAACACAGCAGGGGCAAGTCGCTGGAGTATGCCTTACCACCAGCGAAGGGGAGCTACCAAGAGAGCTAGCATTACAAATTGAGCAAGGCTCCCGCCGCCCTAGAGGGCATCTTTTCCCCCAATCCATGCTGGCCCACGGGGGCTACAGTGATGCCTACCAATACCGCTATTGGCGTGTTAGTCGCATCGCGGTAAGCCAAGCACACCAGCGTCATGGCATTGGCAGTGCACTGATTGCTGAAATTCAGAGTAGAGCCGTTAGCGCTAATGTCGATATGCTCTGTACCAGCTTCGCCTTTGATAAAGACGTGCTCGCGTTTTGGCAATCTTTAGGGTTTAGCGTGGTTCGTGTCGGTGTGAGCAAGGACAAATCCAGTGGCACCTATTCCATTATGATGGCTAGAGCCATCAAGCCCGCAGCACAACAGAGCTTGAGCAAATGGGTGGCGGAATTCCGCCATCACTTCGTGTGTGGGTTACCACTGCGAGTTCAAGACTTGGATTTAGTGTCCTGTTGGCAGTTAACTCAGCCCCTCGGCGAAGCGACTGAGAGTCTTCCCCTGAGCGATACTTTACGTCACCACTTAGGCCTATTTGCCCATTATTCCCGCCCTTTAGAAACCGTACAAACCCTGCTGTGGCAAGCATTACAGCCATGTTGGCTTAGCTCAAACCGAACAGAGACAATCTTGCTACTGACTCGTGTGGCTTTTGGCGAAATTCATACCGGCAACTGCCAGCAATTTGGCTTCAAGGGCAAAAAAGACTTTATTGAACAAGCTCGCCAGAACGTTGCTTGGTTACTCAGCACCTACGAAAAATAGGCGGATTTCCACACATATCAAAAAGGTGAATGGGTTATATGTCCCCCACTCTAGCTCAGCAGCCCCCTCAAAAAAACCGCCAAAATTAAAATTTAATTCTTTAAAAACAAGCAGTTAAATAAATACCTAAATAGTTGGCACCAAATGTGTATATAAGAAGACTACGCGAAAAATCGCAACCTCGTTTGGCTACGGCCAAGCACACAATAATAACTATGCACTTTGGAGTCGTATAACAATGAAAAAAATCAGCCTAGCTCTTACAACCGTTGCTCTTGCACTGACTGCTGGTACCGCTGCTGCGAACTGTGATTCTGGCGAGCGTGTGGTTAAGTTCAGCCACGTAACCGGTGGTACTACTCACCCTAAAGTAGTGGCAGCAAACAACTTTGCTGAGCGCGTAAACACTGAAATGAACGGTAAATTGTGTGTTGAAGTTTACCCAAACTCTACTTTATTCGGTGATTCAAAAGAGCTTGAAGCCCTTCTATTAGGCGATGTGCAACTGCTTGCGCCATCTTTGTCTAAATTCGGTTCATACACTTCCAAGTACGGTGTATTCGACTTGCCATTTATCTTCAAAGATATGGATGCAGCGATTCGCTTTACCAAAACACCTGAAGGTAAAGGCCTACTAAACGAAATGGATGAATATGCCGGTTTCGTTGGTCTAGGTTACTGGATGTCTGGTATGAAATATTTCTCTGCCAACAAACCACTAATGGTACCAAGCGATGCTAAAGGCTTGAAATTCCGTGTACAAACGTCTGATGTAGCGAAACAAATGATCGCAGCCATGGGTGCTTCTCCACAGGCGATGGCCTTCTCCGAAGTATACGGTGCTCTACAAACAGGCGTTGTGGATGGTCAAGAAAACACTTGGTCTAACATCTACACGCAAAAATTCTACGAAGTTCAAGATAGCATCACCGAAACGAACCACCAGTTGTTAGCTTACTTGTTCATGACTTCTTCTGAATTCCTAGACAGCCTAAGCGATGAGGATCGCGCCCAGTTCCTAGCGATTGCTGATGCTGTGACCCAAGAAGCCAACGAATCGGTAAAAGCGAAAGAAGCAGCTAACCGTGAAAACATCCTGAAAGCTGGCGGTAAGATCAACTCGTTAACTCCGGCACAACGTAGCGAGTGGGTTGAGACGATGAAACCGGTTTGGAAGCAATTTGAAAGTGATATCGGCAAAGATCTAATCGATGCCGCTGCTGGTGCTTAAGCGCACCCGATAACGAGCAGCAACGACTGGCCCGGCCGGGCCAGTCTTCTTACTCCTTCACTCCTGTTCAATACACGCTCCTGCGCCATTTGCTGGGGTGAAGGGTATTTTTTGCTGTATTCCTAAGTTTAGGAGAGAAAGTCATGGCATATTGGCCTCATTTGTACCTACTCATTTTTATCATAGCCCTTTGGCTATTAGAAAAACGCTTTCCCGTTTTCATGGAAAAGCTCGAAGAAAACCTATTGGTAATCGTCATCTCTTCGATCATGGCCGTGTCTTTTGGCCAGGTAATCGCCCGCTACGGCTTTAATACAGGGTGGGTAGCCGCACTGGAGTTCAATACCGTGATGTTCTCCTGGCTGATCTTGCTAGGCATGAGTTACGGCATCAAAACCGGTATTCATCTCGGCGTGGATATACTGCTTAACGCTGTCCCCAAACCCATTGCGAAAACCTTGTCGTTAATTGGTGCTGCCGGTGCCTGTTTATACGGTTTAATTTTATTGGACTCTACTTGGCTAGCTATGTTGGGCGTTGATGTGCGCGGTGGAGCGATCGAGTACTGGCACAAAATGTACCGCATCGGCTTGGGTCAAGATGAGCTGCGTTACCCAGCCTTTATGGTGGAATGGTTTGATCTTAAACCACGCCTACACCGCTGGATTGTATTGATTGTATTACCGATTGGTTTGGCCTTGCTGTCCTACCGTTCACTGCAAGCGTTCTGGGCGATTGCCACTGGCAAACGCGAGATGCTGATCAGTGGTCACGAAGCAGCAGACCTTGTTGAAGAAAATAAAGGCGCCTTGAAAGACTAAGCGGTTAGGAGACTATTGTGGAAGCAATCATATTATTTACCATGGTACTAACCCTGCTCTTTATCGGGCTTCCGGTTGGTATTTCGTTGGGCTTATCGTCCATCCTATTTATAACCTTTTTCTCCCATGACTCCTTGTCATCGGTGGCAATTTCCTTGTTTGGTGCAGGTCAACACTACACCCTTTTGGCGATCCCATTCTTTATTTTGGCCTCGTCTTTTATGTCCACTGGCGGTGTAGCGAAGCGTCTAATTAATTTCGCTATCGCTTCTGTCGGTCACTTCCGTGGTGGTTTGGCAATGGCGTCCGTATTGGCTTGTATGATGTTCGCGGCCTTGTCTGGCTCGTCACCTGCCACAGTGGTTGCTATCGGTACTATCGCTATCGCCGGTATGCGCCAAGTAGGCTACTCCAAAGAGTTCGCTTCCGGCATCATCGCTAACGCCGGTACCCTAGGTATCTTGATCCCACCTTCTATTGTAATGGTAGTCTACGCGGCATCGGTAAACGTTTCGGTAGGTCGCATGTTCCTAGCTGGCGTTATCCCTGGCTTGTTGGCTGGTGGCTTACTCATGTTAGCGATTTATGTGGTTGCCCGCGTAAAAAACCTACCTGCTGAAGAGTGGAAAGGGTTTGGTAACTTTGTCAAAGGCGGTAAAGAAGCGGGCTGGGGCTTGTTCCTAGTTGTCATCATCATGGGCGGTATCTACGGTGGCGTATTCACCCCTACTGAAGCTGCTGTCGTGGCTGCTGTCTACTCCATGTTCATCGCGTTATTTGTTTACCGCGACATGGGCCCACTACAGGGTATCGGCTGGACTAACGAAGATGACGCTCCTGAAGCTAAAGTAGGTTTTAACGGCACTGTATATGGCGTGTCTTTCTTCCTCGTTTGGGAGATCATGTCTTTCTTCATGTTCGCCGGTAGCGAGAGCTTCACCGCAGGTTACCGAGCCTTAGTTGGCCTAGCCATTGGTTTGGTGCTAGCGATCTTCTATGTATCAAAACGTGGTGCCCACTTAAATGCTTCGATTGGCACTTGTATCTCTCAGGGTATGCCAATCTGGAGTCGCAACCTATCTTTGATGCTACGTAAATTTTTCCCATCTCTATTTGGTCAAGAGTCTCGTAAGGTGATGCTAGAGGGCACCAAGACCACTGTGATGTTGATGTTCATCATCGCCAACGCCTTGCTATTTGCTCACACCCTATCTGCCGAGCGCATTCCGCAAGCTATTACCGAATGGATGCTAGATGCTGGCTTCAACTGGTTTACCTTCTTGATTGCGGTAAACATCCTGCTATTAATCGGCGGTCAGTTCATGGAACCATCAGGCCTATTGGTTATCGTGGCGCCAGTAGTATTCCCAATTGCGATGGAGCTAGGTGTAGACCCAATCCACCTAGGTATCATCATGGTGGTAAACATGGAAATCGGCATGATCACACCACCGATCGGTTTAAACCTATTCGTAACCTCGGGGATCACCGGTATGAGCTTGGCACGCGTAGTAAAAGCAGCCATGCCATTTGTAGCGGTATTGTTCGTCTTCTTGATTCTTGTAACTTACATTCCTGCTCTATCTACTGCGCTACCATACGCAATCATGGGGCCAGAGATCATCACTCAATAAGGCGAGACCTGACAGCTCACCCTTACCTTTTGCCCACTTCGGTGGGCTTTTTTTGCCTTGACATAGAGGTTAGCTCGACAGAGCTTGCCATATGAGGCGCAATGCCAACAGCGTCAGTATCCAGTTAAACCACAAATGGAAGTGGCGATCGGGTAGGCATTTTAGTACCTTCAGTCCAACCCAAGTCCCTATGACAGCATTAGCCCAGTTGGGCTACCCTAGTTACCTGAATAACGGCTCCTATTGCTTGTACAAATCTTTATCCAAGCCGTATTTACGCATCTTGTCGTATAAGGTTTTGCGCGGCAGTCCGAGGGCATCCATGGTGTCTTTGATAGAGCCTTTTTGACGCATAAGTTCTTGCTCTAACAGTGTTTTTTCAAAGCGTTCCACCTGCTCTGGCAAGGTCATAAAACCGGGGTTATTTTCATTGATAATAATTTGGTCGAACTCAAATGACCCCGCTTCTCCCATTAACACATAACGCTCAGCGAGGTTGCGTAACTCCCGCACATTTCCGGGCCAGTCGTAGCTCATTAGACTGTGCATGCGCGCCGCTGACAGGGGTTCAGACTCCCGTTTGTATTGGGCAGTCGCCACCAAGCAGAAGTGCTGCCATAGCAACGGGATATCGTCTTTGCGTTCCCGCAATGGAGGGATATCAACTCGAACCACGTTGAGTCGGTAGTATAAGTCCTCCCGGAAAACACCGGTTTCACTCAGTTCTTTTAGATCCACTTTCGTCGCTGCCAAGATACGCAAGTCCAAATCAATGGCTTTGTTGGAACCCAAGCGTTCCACTTTACGCTCTTCCAGCACTCGCAATAGGCGAATCTGCATGGACATGGGCATGCTTTCGATTTCGTCGAGGAACAAGGTACCGCCATTGGCGTGTTCGATCTTGCCGATACGCTGGGTTTTCGCGTCGGTGAAAGCCCCTTTCTCATGACCAAATAGTTCCGACTCCATAATTGAATCAGGCACAGCACCACAGTTTATGGCCACAAAGGGATGCGTGCGGCGTTGGCTATGCTCGTGAATATAACGGGCTACCATTTCTTTACCGGTGCCGGTTTCCCCCTGAATCAGAATATCCGCACCGGTATCCGCTACATGCAAAAGCGCCTGACGTAAACGGTGAATTCCCGGGGTATTACCAATGATGCGTGGGCCGGGGGCATTCTGTGCCGCCAACTCTAAACGCAAATTGCGGTTTTCTAGGGTTAAGCGGCGTTTTTCACTGGCCCGACGTACCACCTCAATAAAGTCATCGTTAGAAAATGGTTTTTCGATAAAGTCATAGGCCCCATCGCGAATGGCGTTTACCGCCATACTAATATCCCCATGCCCCGTAATTAAAATAAAAGGAATCTCTGCATCGATTTTCTGTACCGCGTTGAAGAGATCAAGGCCACTCATGCCGGGCAAGTTGATATCGCTCACAATCACACCGGGCCAATCAATGGATAGCTTATCGGTGACTTGATCCGCTGCGGCAAACTCACAGACTTGAAAGTCTTCCAGCTCTAACGTTTGTGCGATGGCCATACGCACCGCTTGTTCGTCATCAATTAAAAAGACTAAATCTTGCTCGGGCATCAGATTTCCTCAACCAACTGTTCTCGCCGATAAGGCTTTAGAGTAACACAAAATTCCGCGCCGCCCCCGGGATGGTTTTGCGCACTTAATCGTCCTCCCATCGCCTCCACAATACGCTGGCTAATGGATAGACCTAGCCCCAGCCCCACTCCAGAGGACTTGGAGGTATAGAAGGGTTCAAATAGACGTGCCAAAGCCTCTTCACTAAGCCCAGTTCCGGTATCCAAAACCTTGATACAAACTTGCTCTGGCTGTTCCTCTAGCTCCACGCTGACTTCTTTGCGTTCACCTTTGTGTTCCAAAATAGCGTCAGCGGCGTTGGCCAATAGATTCACCAATACCTGCTCCAGGAATACCATGTCCCCTAGTACTTGGCAGCCAGTGGTATCCGGTAGCTGAATGCGAATATTGGTCGCTTTAAAACGGGGCTCCATGATGCGTACTGCACCACTGATGGCATTACCTACATCAATCGGACTGGGGGTCACATTGCCTTTACGGGCAAAGACTTTGAAGCGGGCGATAATATCGCCCATATGGTGCCCAAGGCGGGCGATTTGTTCTAGATTTTCCCCTACTTTGTCGTAACGTTCCCGTTGCAAAAACTTGATCCCGTTTTCGGCG
Source organism: Maribrevibacterium harenarium (assembly GCF_006385675.1). Classification (GTDB taxonomy): domain Bacteria; phylum Pseudomonadota; class Gammaproteobacteria; order Pseudomonadales; family Marinomonadaceae; genus Marinomonas; species Marinomonas harenarium. The sequence continues at coordinate 54,691 of NZ_VFRR01000014.1, forward strand.
AAGGCACGAATAGCCGTTAGTGGCTGGTTCAATTCGTGGTTTAACCCTGCACTTAGCTGGCCGAGTACTGCTAGTTTTGCCGTTTGAATCAACTCCTGTTGGGTGCCTTTGTGCTCTTCAATCTCTTTGGTTAAACGCTGGTTAGCATTCTCTAAATCCGAGGTACGTTCACGCACCCGTTGTTCCAAAGCGAGACGGGCTTCCGTAATATCTTGCTCATAGCGTTTACGCTCGGTCATATCGTGGAACGTCACCAAATGACTGCGCCGATTCGGCAACTGCATTTCACATAGAGTCACCTCTACCGGTACGGCTTGACGATTACCTGCTCTGAGCTCCCCTTCTACCGTCACCACTCTTGGTTGGGCTGGGGATAGATCCGATAAAGCAGCATGCCAGCGGTCACCATGGCCGGGGGCAACAGTAAATACCTGCTGTAGCGGTTGTCCGATAATATCGATCAGGGATTCCCCGACTAAATGTTCTACCGCTGGGTTATAGGATTCAATACGATAATTGGCATCCAGGGTCACTAGACCGGCTTGGGTATTCTGAATAACTTCGCGGATGTAGGCTTGGTTATGACGGGCTAATTCAATGGCATCAGAACGCTCCTGCAACATTCGCCGCCGCAAACGTGCCAAGCCAAACGCCAATACCGTGATGGTAACGCCACCGGCGAAAATCGCGCGCCACAGGGCAATTTGCTCTTCGATGGTTTTCAATGGCACCAGTAACGCTAGCTGGAAGTCGAGCAAGCGAATCGGTTGGGACATATTCAAAAAGCTCAAACGTTCAATGTGTTCTTGCTGTATGCCTGTCGCCTCTACGTTTTCTAGCAGTTCAATCACAGTAGCATCATCACTGAACCGCTGACGGCTAACGATCGGCATGGTCTCGATGGTTTTATCAAAATAGCGCTGGCTCTCAGCAATGCGAGTTTGTTCCTCATGGGACAATTCCCCCATCACCTTATAAAGCCACTCACTTTTAGATGAGCTGAAAACCACTCCGTCTGGGTCGAGCATCAGAAACTCATAGCCTTGGTTGTTAAAGCGTTGCTCGAACTGCTTGAGGTCAACTTTTACCACGGCAACGCCAATGACACTGGCGCCGTGATACACCGGGTAGGAAAAATAATAGCCCCGTAAATTGGAGGTGGTTCCCAAGGCGTAATAACGCCCCGGTTGCCCCCCAAGGGCTTCTTGAAAGTAAGGGCGAAAAGCGAAATTCTTGCCCACAAATGAGGTATCTAGCCGGTAATTGGATGCCGCAATGGTGAGACCGTTGCGATCGATAATATAACTGTCCGACGCTTCGGTAATGCGGTTGATTTGCTCTAATTCCCGGTTGAGCTGGCGAATATCCGCTGGCAGCTCATCCAACAATGCCTTTCGTACCCTATCATTTGACGCGAGCAAGGTCGGCATATGTTGGTATTTGGAGATAGCGCTCTCAATGACATTGCCAAGCTGCGCCATTTGTTCTTGGGTATTTAGACGTAACTCGTCAATCTGCTGGTTTTTAAATGCGTCACCACCACGCCAAATAATCACAAAGCAAACCAGCAGCACGGTAACGTACAGCCATAGGGGGCGCGGTTGACGCCGTGTATCTTGTATCAATCTTGATGTCCGTTGCCGCAATGAATTTCGAGGATGATGTCCCAAACCTGCCTCCGGTTTTGTTTTTATTGTTTTGTTGTTTTTATTTTGTTGGTAGCGTCAGGCACGGTCAAATTTTAGGCGTAAGCTCCCCCAAACGGTAGCACTTCGTCGATATGCTGCTTATTTAGCAACAACATCAGCAGTCGATCCACTCCCAAGGCAACGCCAGCGCAGTCAGGAAAGCCATGCTTTAGGGCAGATATAAGCCGTTCATCGGCCTGGCGCCAAGATTTCGCCTGTTGCTCTCGCTCAGACATTTCGCTACGCATCCGCGTCAGCTGCTCATCAGCATCGGTGAGTTCATAGTAGCCATTGGCAAGCTCTATACCACGCCAATACAGTTCAAACCGAGCGGCAGTTTCTTGACCATCGGCTTCTAGCTGGCGGCGTGCTAAGGCGGCTTGGCTGGCTGGGTAACTATGGATAAAGCACGGCTGCTCCGTACCGATGTTAGGCTCAATCACAGTAGCGAATAGCAGTTCTAGAAGCGTATCCCGATCGCTTTCCTGTAGACCATATTCGGTATGTTGATGACAAAGTTGCTGTAGCTCGTGAATCCCAATTGTCAGCGGATCGCATCCCAAAAAACGTTGAAACGCGTCACGGTAACTTAACCGCTCACACTCAATCTGCTCGCCACTCAGTTCGCTCAGTAGTTGATCGATTTCGGTCATCAGTTGCCAGTGGTCAAAGCCAATTCGATACCATTCCAGCATGGTAAATTCCACGCTATGGCGTCGACCAATTTCCTCGGCACGAAACACTTTTCCGAGCTGATAGATGGAAGGCATACCTGCCGCGAGTAAGCGCTTCATGGCGTATTCGGGGGACGTTTGCAGATAGTAAGTCGTCGCGTTACGGCCAAAGCGATTCTGAGTTTCTAAGACCTCAATATGGGGGTCGGAGATACTGCCCAAGGACAAACAGGGAGTATCCACTTCCAGCACATTCCGAGTAGCAAAAAAGGCTCGGATGCGGGCAAACATCTGCGCCCGAGCGGTCAGCGTTTCCAGACTCCCAGTGGGTTGCCACTTGCTTGATTGATACATGTTCAGCTCCGAATTTTGGTCACAAAAAAGCCCCCACAGCCAACTCGGGCTTGGGGGCTTGATCGATTCGGTAATTACTTACCAGTCGCGCGGGATACGTACTCACCCGTACGAGTATCAACACGTAACACTTCACCAATATTGATGAATAGCGGAACACGAACCACAGCACCGGTAGAAAGGGTTGCAGGCTTAGAACCGCCGTTGGCAGTATCGCCTTTTACGCCAGGGTCAGTTTCCACAACTTCTAGCTCGATAAAGTTCGGTGGAGTCACCGCTAGTGGCGCACCGTTGTACAAAGTCACAACGTAAGATTCTTGCTCTTTCAACCATTTCACAGTGTCGCCTACCGCGTTCGCGTCGGCACCGTGTTGCTCGAAAGAACCATCAGTCGCCATGAAGTGGTAGAACTCACCGTCGGTGTACAAGTACTCCATATCGGTGTCCATTACGTCGGCACCTTCCAAGGATTCGCCAGACTTAAAGGTACGTTCCCAAACGCGACCGGTTTTTAGGTTACGCAACTTGATGCGGTTAAACGCTTGGCCTTTACCTGGTTTAACGTGTTCGTTGTCTAGCACCGCACAAGGTTCACCATCAACCATTACTTTGTTACCGCCGCGCAAATCGCTGGTAGAATAACTCGCCATAAATCCTCACAATGTCATGATTTAGATAACGGCTCCGGGCAAGTTAAAAAGTTGCCACGCCAGCACAAAGGAATTTGAGCCAGTTCTCAACAGAGCCAAAGGCCATTGGGCCACAGGATGGCGGCAATCATACCCTAATTAAACTCGATTTTGCAGATATTTGACGTGATCAAGATTGAAAACCAAGCTGCCACTGACTGGCGCCATGAACTGACCCAAGCAATCCGTACATTACCGGAGCTTGCCGCACAATTAGCCTTGTCTCCTGCCCAACTACCTGCCGCTGAGCAAGCAACGGCAGCCTTTCGTTTGCTGGTACCGCGCCCATTCGTTGCCCGTATGCAGCCGGGGGATCCAAATGACCCCCTGTTACGCCAAGTATTGGCCGACGATATCGAAATGCAACCGACCGCAGGTTACACCACGGACCCATTAGACGAAGGGGAACACAATCCGCAAAAAGGCTTGGTACACAAATACGAGCGGCGAGTTTTAGTGATCACCACCGGGACGTGTGCGGTGAATTGCCGCTATTGTTTCCGTCGCCATTTCCCTTATGGGGACAACCAACTAGCGCAAAAAGAATGGGATTCAGTGGTCGCCTATATTCAAAATCACCCCGAAGTGAACGAAGTAATTTTAAGCGGCGGTGATCCATTAATGCTAAAAGACAGCCAATTACGGCAGCATGTGGCGGCCATGGAGCAGTTACCCCAGTTAAAACGATTACGTATTCACTCCCGCTTGCCGGTGGTGATACCGTCGCGCATCGACAGGGAATTACTCGATTGGGTGCGCCAGACCCGGCTCGACGTGGTGTTTGTTTACCATGCCAATCACGCCAATGAAATTGATGATGACATCGCCACCGGCGTCGCCAACTTGAAACAAGCTGGCGCCACAGTGTTAAACCAAGGGGTGATTTTGAAAGGGGTGAACGATTCAGTTACGGCTCAAGTGGAGCTGAGCGAAGCGCTATTTGCTGCCGGTATCCTGCCCTATTACATGTTTACCCTTGATCCCATCGAGGGCGGCGCCCACTTTGATATTCCCATTAGCGAAGCACAGCAACTGATGGGCAAAGTGGCAGAAAAACTGCCCGGTTACCTAGTGCCGCGGCTCGCCAAAGAAATTCCCGGTCGCCCCGCCAAGACTTTATTTTCCCCGAAACTCTCGGATTAAGCCACCGCTAGCCCTTGGCGCTGTTGCCAAGGGCGCTCATCCACCGGCAAGTGAATCAATGCGGAGATCGCACCAACGCCAACGCCAATCCACCAAACGAAGGTATAGTCACCGTAGATGTCGTACATGGCGCCACCTAACCACACCCCCATAAAACCACCGATTTGATGGGACAGGAATACCAAACCATACAGAGTCCCCATGTAGCGCAAGCCATAAATTTGCGCGATCAAGCCAGAGGTTAATGGCACAGTGGCCAGCCACAAGCCCCCCATCAAGGCAGAGAAAATCAACACGCTTTCCGGAGTGATCGGACTCAAAATAAATACGGCAGCCACCACGGTGCGCATAGCGTAAATAGAGGCCAACAGATATTTGCGAGAATATTTATTCCCCAACCAACCGGCCAAGATGGTGCCACAGATATTAAAAATACCGATTAGCGCAATCGATAAGGCTCCCAAAGATGCTGTAGTGCTGATTCCTAGAGCATTCAGCATACCCGTTGGGGAAATCGTCCCACACATTTCCGTGATAAACGCCGGGAAGTGGGCGGTAATAAAGGCCAATTGGTAGCCACAGGAAAAGAAGCCCAAAAAGATAAAAATAAAGGTTGGATCCTTCACCGCCCGGCGAACAACTTGCCCAAGATTTTCTTCATTTTGTGCCAATGGCGCTGGCGGCGGTACCTTCATCGCCAACAAGGCAAACATGGTGACCATAATAAAACCGGCAAGTACCACAAAGACTTCCTGCCACGGCATGCCTTGCAATAGCCACTGTACCACTGGCGGCCCAACAACCTGCCCCGCAGAACCCGCTGCGGTGGCAATACCCATGGCAAGGGAGCGATGTTCCGGTGCCGTAGCACGCCCGACGACCGCCAAGATTATGCCAAAGCCCGTGCCAGAAATACCAAAGCCAACGAGAATTTCTAACCATTGATGCTGGCCGGGGGTAATTGCATAGGATGACAGAACCAGCCCTACCGCATAAAAGACTCCGCCCGCTAAAATCGCTTTGCGATCACCAAACTTTTCCGCCATCGCACTGAAAAGCGGCGCACTGATGCCCCAGAACAAATTCTGTAAGGCGATGGCAAAAGAGAAATCCGCCCGCAGCCAGCCAAACTCCTCGGCAATAGGGATTTGAAACAAACCGAAGGAAGCACGAATGGCAAAGCTTGCCATTACCACCAAACAGCCGGCAATCAGCACTGGGTGGAATAAATTTGGGTAACGTCCGGTGGCTTGGCTCATTGGGCAGTCTCGGTGGTTAGTAAAAGCCTGATCTTAGTGAGGATCAGGCCAAAACAACAGTCGCAGATTCACCACCAAACCAAGAATAAGTGTATGGGCACACTATTAACAACGCTGGTACCGCTAGCCCCACACCCCATCGACGGAGCGCACGCTGTCTAGGATTTGAACATAGTTGGTGCGCTCGTAGATTCCGGCGTCAGAGGCTTTGGCCCGGGATAGGCTGCCTTTAAGTTGCCCAATAGACTCATATTCGTGCTCTTCCAACCACTGGGTTAATGCGGTTAACGTCTGAGTTATATGCTGCTCGCCAAAGTGCAGCAAGGCGCTGCACATATGGGTGACATCAGCTCCCGCTAGGAGCGCTTTAAGCATATCTTCATGGCTGTGGATGCCGCCGGTGACAGCGATGGAAGCCGTTAAATAATCGGCCAGTATTGCCGTCCAGCGGATCCGTAGTAGCGCTTCTTGCGGGTCTGACAAGTGAATACTTGGCTCGATCATCAAGGTTTCAAGATTGATATCAGGCTGGTAAAAGCGATTAAAGAGCACGATTCCATCTGCGCCCGCCTGTTCTAGGCGCTTAGTAAATGGTACCAAAGCGCTAAACTGGGAGGACAGCTTCACCGTGATAGGGATATTAATATGGCTACGCAACGCGCAAAGCACGTCCACGTAGCGATCCTCCACCAGCTGGCTGGTTTCTTCCAATTCCGTTGGGATGTAGTAGATGTTGAGCTCTAAGGCATCCGCTCCGGCTTCTGCCATCATCAAGCCATAATCAAGCCAGCCTGTCGGCGTGGTGCCGTTCAGACTGGCGATGATGGGAATATTCAAGCTGCTTTTGAGGGCCTGTAGTTGATTTAGGTATTTTTCCTGATAGGTAATATAGTCATCCGGAATCGGATGAAAGCTGTTGGCTTCCCCATAACCATAGGATTGCTGATGGACAAAGCGCATCAATTGCTCTTCTTCCGCTAGTACTTTTTCTTCAAACATAGAGTGCATTACCAGCGCCGCAGCGCCGGCATCTTCCAGCTTTTTCGCACTGTCCAGATTTTTACTAAACGGTGATGCCGAGGGCACTAGTGGGTTTGCCAATGACAACCCTAGGTACTGTGTAGATAAATCAACCATTGGGCTGCTCCTTAGAAGTAGATTCGGTAGTCGGTGTTTGTGCTGGGCTCTTGGTTTGCAGTTTGGTTGCCGCAATACTGACAGGATCACTCCAATCCAGTTCGGCCAGTTGTTGGTAATAATGAAAGCGATGCTCTACTTCTTGCTGGGCTTGAGCTAGTAACGCCTCCGCCTGCACTGGATGAGTCTGCCACAGCATATTGAAGCGGGTTTCCGATTTGACGAAATCCTTGTAGGGCACACTGGGTGCCGCAGAATCTAAATGCAATGGATTTTGCCCTTTTGTCGCTTTCGCTGGATCGTAGCGGAACAGGGGCCAATGACCGCTATTTACCGCTAAATTCTGTTGCCTATGATTGTTGGAAAGATCCACCCCATGGGCAATACAAGGAGCATAGGCAATCAGCAACGACGGCCCATCATGGGCTTCTGCTTCCAAAAAGGCGCGCAAGGTTTGCACATCCTTAGCGCCATAGGCCAAGTGCGCTACATAGACATTGCCATAGTCCATGGCCAGTAGGGCCAGGTCTTTTTTACCGTTGGCTTTACCACCGGCTGAAAATTTGGCAACCGCACCGCGAGGAGTGGCTTTGGACGTTTGACCGCCAGTATTGGAATACACTTCCGTATCAAGTACTAAAATGTTGACGTTTTTGCCAGAGGCCAGCACATGATCAAGACCGCCATAGCCAATATCATAGGCCCAGCCGTCCCCACCGATACACCAAACACTCTTGCGGGTAAGGTTTTCACTGAGTAACTGCAAACGCTGTGCTTCTAGGGAGCCAATCTTAGTAAGCTGCTGATTGAGTTCGTCGATGCGTTGGCGTTGCTCAAAGATACCCGCCTCGGTGGTTTCGTCCGCATTTAAAATCCCTGACACCAAGTTCCCATCCAACTCCGGGGCGAGCATTTGCAACAATTCCAACGCTTGATGCCGCTGTTGATCAATGGCTAAACGCATCCCTAAACCGAATTCGGCGTTGTCCTCAAAAAGGGAGTTATTCCACGCGGGTCCACGCCCCTCGGCATTCTTCGTCCAAGGGGTCGTCGGTAGATTGCCCCCATAAATGGAAGAACACCCGGTAGCATTAGCAACTAGCATCCGATCGCCAAATAACTGACTTGCCAAACGAATGTAGGGAGTTTCCCCACAGCCAGAGCAAGCGCCGGAAAACTCGAATAAAGGGTCAAACGCCATGGCTCCTTTAATGGTACTGGCTTTTAGCGCGCTACGGTCGTAACTAGGCAGAGACAGGAAATAGTCCCAATTCACTTTTTCTTGCTCACGCAGTGGCGGCTGGGGCGCCATATTCAAGGCTTTGTGGCTAGCATTGCTCTTGTCTCGAATGGGGCAGATGTCGACACACAAACTACAGCCGGTGCAATCTTCCGGCGCCACTTGATAGCTAATGTGATCCCCTTGAGGAAAACCCTTGCCAATCATGGCTTTGTGTTTAAAACTCTGTGGCGCATTGACCAATTCACTCTCTTGAACGATCTTGCTGCGAATAGCGGAGTGCGGACAGACCAACACGCATTTGCCGCATTGGGTACAAAGATCCTCATCCCAAACCGGAATTTCCAGTGCGAGGTTACGTTTTTCATAGGCAGCGGTGCCCACCGGAAAGCAGCCATCGGCAGGAAATTTCGACACCGGCAACCGATCCCCACGACCAGCAATCAGCTCGGCGGTGACTTCTTGGACGAATGACGGCCCTTTGGCGAAGCGCTTATCCACTTCAAGGTTTACCAGTGGAATTACATTCGAGAGTTTCGTCGGCACTGGTACTTCAAACAGACAAGCTAGAGTGTAATCAATGGCCTGCTCGTTCATTTCCACGATGCGTTTGCCTTTTTTGCCATAGGTTTTCGCCACCGCACCTTTAATCGCCGCGATCGCATCTTGTTTCGGCAAGACACCGGAAATGGCGAAGAAACAGGTTTGCATTATGGTATTGATGCGTTTACCCATACCATTGCGCTGGGCCAGTCCGTAAGCATCGATACAATAAAAACGAATCTGCTTTTGAATCAGTTGTTTTTGTACCGAGGTCGGCAGGGAGTTCCAAACGCTATCCACAGAGTGTGGCGTGTTGAGCAAAAACACCGCGCCCTTAGCGGCCATATCCAGCATGGGATAACGCTCTAAAAACACCGGCTGGTGACAGGCAACAAACTGGGCATCACCGTCCCCGATAAGGTAGCTAGAACGAATTGGCTGTGGGCCAAAGCGCAAATGGGAGACTGTCACCGCACCGGACTTTTTCGAGTCATAGACAAAATAGCCTTGGGCATAGAGATCCGTTTGCTCGCCAATAATTTTGATACTGTTTTTGTTGGCGCTCACGGTGCCATCACTACCTAAGCCATAAAACACTGCCTGAATTGCCCCCTCATGGGCTTGAGTGCGATAGCTTTCATCCCATGGCAAACTGAGGTAAGTGACGTCATCATGGATACCAATGGTGAACTCTTGCTTAGGATAAGGGTGGGATAATTCGTCGAAAATGGCTTTTACCATTCCCGGGGTAAATTCTTTGGAGGACAAGCCATAGCGTCCGCCACTCACTTTTGGCATTGCGCTGATGTCGCCTTTAGCAAACGCCTGAGCAAGAGCGCCAAGCACATCTTTATACAACGGCTCACCGTCGGCACCGGGCTCTTTGGTTCGATCCAATACAGCGAGGGAGTTGACAGTTTTGGGTAACGCTCCTAGTAACCCATTCGCCGAGAATGGACGATAAAGGCGCACTTTTAGCACACCTACTTTTTCCCCTTGGGCACACAAATGCTCTACGGTTTCATGGGCAGTTTCGGCTCCTGAGCCCATGATCACCACTACCCGTGTGGCGTCTTTGGCGCCCACATAGTCAAATAGCTTATATTGGCGGCCAGTAAGATGGGCGAAGCGATCCATACATTCTTGTAGCACATCTGGCATTACACCGTAGTAGGGGTTAACTGACTCGCGCCCTTGGAAAAAAACGTCTGGGTTCTGGGAGCTACCGCGAAGGCTTGGCCGCAGTGGCGACATGCCCCGCAAGCGGTGGGCGTTGACTTTCTCCTCGTCGATCATTTGGCGAATCACATCGACGCTCGGTTCGGCGAGCTTGGCAACTTCGTGGGAAGTACGAAAACCATCAAAGAAATGCAGAATGGGAATACGAGATTCCAGCGTCGCTGCTTGGGCAATCAGCGCCATATCTGCCACTTCCTGGGGGCTGTTGGACGCTAACATGGCAAAGCCAGTAGCCCGAGTCGCCATCACATCACTATGTTCTCCGAAAATAGAGAGGGCTTGGCTGGCAATAGAACGCGCGGCCACATGGAGCACCATTGGAGTCAGTTCCCCGGCGATCTTGTACATATTAGGGATCATAAGCAATAACCCCTGAGAAGCGGTAAAGGTGGTGGTTAATGCCCCCGCTTGCAGTGCTCCGTGCACAGCACCGGCCGCCCCCGCTTCACTTTGCATCTCAATCACTTCTGGAACATTACCCCAAAGGTTTTTGATCCCACGGGACGACCAATCATCGGCCCATTCCCCCATGGGCGACGCCGGTGTAATAGGGTAAATAGCGATTACTTCGTTAGTAAGATGGGCAATACGGGCAGCGGCTTGGTTGCCGTCAATCGTCACAATGTTGGACATAACAGACCCCAGATAATGGAAGATGGATAACGCATCCGTTTTATCTGTTTAACATAGCTGCTTTTTGGTGCGGCTTTCGCTCAGGCTGACGATTGCTTGATATTCGGCAGGAAAGTCCAGAAATTATTTTTGTTTCAAATTTTGGCGACAAAAAAAGCGCCCCCTTATGGCGCTTTTGCAATTCAGGGGCAACTAGACTTTGATATCAATATTCTGACCAAGATTGCCGACCGGGCTACTTGGTGCAGTTTGCTGTGGAGCCGAACCAGCCGTACTAGATAATAGCTGCAAAGTCTGGTTACCCTGTTGTACTTGCTGGGATTTTGCCAAGCTCGCACTTAATACTTCCATGCCATAGGAAGAACTGGCGGAACTGACGCTACTCATAATGTCTCCTCGCGGCGATGACCTGTGATCGATATGTAAGCGATTTCAAATAAACCTTAGCGGAGTTAGCGCCACTATGCCAGTGAACAAATGTGATCTTTTTACCCAGTGGGTAACTCCATGTCACTAAATGTCAGCATTCTGGAGAAAATATTCCCAATATTGGCTGATACGTTGCTGGTGCTGACTTAACGTATCTTCCGCTACCACCCGCCCAAGTTTTTGCAAATTTAAGCGATGCACTAGGGCACGATATTCTTTGTAGGTTTCGCGCATATACTCGGCGGTATCTAGGTCCAACAAACCAACCTCCGCCGCGGCTTCGATTTGCCTGACGTTATCCGAGTACCGCATAAGCTGCGGAAATTCATGGGAGCGAGCCAACACCAGATATTGCACCATAAACTCAATATCGATAATGCCACCGGCTCCTTGTTTCAGATCGAATCCCTTGTCTTTACCACCACTATCTAGATGGGCGCGCATTTTTTCGCGCATTTCAATGACGCTTTGCTTAAGTTCAATACGATCGCGCACTTGCCCCAAAATAGCTTTGCGACTGTCCTCGAAGCGGGACATCAAATCACTATCACCGGCCAGTGCACGGGCTCGACAAAGGGCTTGATGCTCCCATACCCAAGCTTCGTTTTTCTGGTACTCCTCAAACCCAGCAAAACTTGCTACCAACATGCCCGAGTTACCCGATGGGCGCAGGCGCATATCCACTTCATAGAGTCTGCCTGCGGCAGTAAAGCTGGTCAAAGCGTGGATAAGTCGCTGCCCTAGACGGGTATAAAAGGTCAAATTATCCACACTACGCTGGCCGTTGGTGGCACCTTTGCCATCCGCATCATGGAGAAACACCAGATCCAAATCCGAGTCATAACCCAACTCCCAACCACCAGATTTGCCGTATCCCACGATAATTAATTCTGGCGTCAGACGTGGCTCCCCATCTCGTATCGGGTAGCCATGTTTTTGGGTTAAGTAGTGCCACGCCTGTTGCAGCACTCTCTCTAAAATCACTTCCGCCAACCACGTAAGGTGATCACTCACCTTCATGACCGGTAATATCCCCGTAATGTCACAGGCCGCAATACGCAATATGATGGAGCGACGGAAACGACGCAGGGCATCCATATGAGCTTCTTCGTCTTCTTCCGGGAGACGGTTCAGAATCTGGTCTAACTCGATCTGCAAGTCCTGTTTGCTCGGCGGTGAAAATAGTGCGTGGGCATCTAGTAACTCGTCTAACAGTGCTGGCGTAGTGGAAATCGCCTCGGAGAACCAAACACTTTCCCGACACAGGCGAATCAAGTGGGTAATGGCACTTTGGTTTTCACATAGCAGTACTAGGTAAGAAGTTCGACGTAGCACCGCTTCCAGAATCGGTAAGATACGCTCTACCACCACATCTGGGTGTTGCTCGTCTTCCAGAGCCTTAACGAAGGCGGCCATAAAGGTCGCAAGGCGCTCTTGGCCGATGGGCTGCATGAACACCACGGCTTTAGAGCTGACAAAACTGTAAACACGGTTGATAGTGTCGTCTACTGCGTGCCACGGAATGGTTGCCAACACTTCCGCAAGATGCTCTTCGTCGGGCTGTTTTAGCATGACGCGCCAAGCTTCCTGAGCGGATTCATCACAACTGGTTTCTTCCGGATCATCAATTAGACTCTTGAAAAAACCATGTACTTGATGGCGATAGTCCCATAAACGCTGGTCGAGGGCTTGCCAACTGTTTTCCCCCATACGTAATGCCAGTAGTTCGCGCTCCACCGGGTCACTTGGTAACAATTGGGTTTGCTCGTCCCGAGCCCCTTGCAACGCATGTTCCACCCGACGCAAATAACGGTAGGCATCCAGTAATAAATCCACTTCTTGCTGGGGCAAATAGTCATGCTCTGCCAGCAATGGCAACACTTGGAACAGGGCTTGATTTTGCAGGCCCTGGTTGCGTCCCCCATGGAGGATTTGCAACGCCTGCACGATAAACTCCACTTCCCGAATGCCGCCCTCACCGAGCTTAATATTGTGTTCAATACCTTTGCGGCGGACTTCTTTGGCAATCATGCCTTTGAGGTCTCGTAAGGCAGAAATAGCACCGAAGTCCAAATATTTGCGATACACAAATGGGCGGCGGATAGCTTCAAACTCTTTTTTATCCTGCTCACTACCCGCCATGACGCGGGCTTTGATCATGGCGTAACGCTCCCAATCTCGCCCCTGATCTTGGTAATAGTTTTCCAGTGAATCCATATTGAGCACTAGCGCACCGGACTGACCAAAAGGACGCAGGCGCATATCGACCCGAAATACAAAACCATCGGCGGTGACCTGATCTAAATGCTGAATCAGCTTTTGGCCGATTTTGGTGAAATATTCCTGATGGGAGGTGCTTTTCTTGCCCCCTTGGGTTTCACCGTGTTCGCGAAAAGCAAAGATCAAATCAATATCAGAAGACAGGTTAAGCTCATAGCCGCCAAGCTTACCCATACCGATCACGATCAAACTTTGTGGCTTTCCTTGCGCATCCAACGCTTGCCCATACAAGTTTTGATACTGGCGCTGGGACCAAATCACACTCGCATTAACCACCGTATCCGCCAGCAGACTCAAACACCGGGTTAAGGTTTCTAACTCAATGGCCTGATTGATGTCCGCATAGATCAAGCGCACCATCCAATAGTGGCGATACCAGCGCAACTGGCGCATAAAGGTCGCTTCGTCCCACTCTGGCATGTCGGCTATAGAAGACACTGCAGACATGGTGCTGTTATCAGGATCACTCTCCGGCGCGAGCCAATGCTGTTCACCACCATAGAAATGGGACAAGCTTGGCTGCCAATCTTGACGTTTACTGGTCACGGCCGCTAGCCATTTAGGATGACGCTCCAGTTGCTGCAATAGGTAATCGCTGAGCAGACAAGGAGCACCATGGTCCTGCCAATCGGCCTCTGAAAAGGAAACACCATGGCGTTCACAGGATTCCAGTAGACGTTGAGATTTTGGTGCAAGAATAGAGGTGCTCACATGAGCAGCAATTTGAGCATGAGTTGCGGCGGTCAATGTTATTTTCCTTATGCTGACAATACTGCGGGCGCGTCGGTAAGATTAAGATGTTTGCTGATTTAGCCAGCGCCCCGTCGTGACCATCATCTTACCGGTATTCGTTAGAGCGGCAAGCTCCTCCAACAGGCGTGACGGCGTGCTCGGTAAAATTTCGCCATAGCTTTTATCTAGGTCATGTAACTGAGCCCGTAACGCCTCAGGTAAACACTGAGCCAACTGGGTTAACGCATGGCGTACTGGATGCAAAAAGGCTTCATCTTTTAAATAATACATGGCCTCCCAGTACACTAACCAAGCCTCGTACCAATAGGCAGCGAAGCTGAGTAAATCGGAATGCGCTGCTGGTTTCGCCGGCAGCTCGATTTTACGATGCCGTAATCTTGCGCCTTTTTGCGCTTTGGAAACCACACTCACTTGAACGGGTAGGTGCTCTGCTAAGAAAGCAGCAAGACCGTATAAGTCCTCGGCTGAACCTTGCTTTAACTCCAACTCTAATTCGCTAATACCATCTTGCCCGTAGGGTGAACTGACTTCCCCTTGGTCACATACCATTTCGATAGCACTGTTACCGAAGCTCACATCCCATACTTGACGTTCAAAATCGGTGCGAAACACCTCGATCAGCTCCCGGCTCCAGGACATATCTTTTAGCTCATCCGGTAGTGGCAGCTGCGCCACTAGATTGAGATCTAAACTATCACTGGGGAGCTGCCACTCCCATTCCCCCCGCTCATGCATACCGATTCGGCTGCTACCACGGGTTTTCACTGTCTGAATATATTGTTGATTGACCGCACGAATCCGCAAGGCAATACCAGCGTTAAGCAACTTGGCATCCGCCGTGTCATAGTAGCCATTCATTAGAGTGAGTGTCGGTCGTCGCGCTCCTTGTAAGGTATTACCGGCGAGCTGCTGATTAATAAAATCGCACACCGACTTGAGATAGTTGGGCTGAACCATTAACTTTAGTTCAAGTTCCATTGCCATAGCGTTGACCTCTTATACTTCCGGCACGGCCGGAGACCTCATTGTTCTTACAGTGTAGTTTATCAGATGGTCCTATAAGCGAACTAAAATTCAGAAAAATTTCCGAGGAGCCCACATGGCCGATATCCCATCATTAATCAGCATGATGAGTCAGCTGATCGCCACGCCGTCAATTAGCTGTAGTCAGGCCCGCTGGGATCAATCCAACCAAGGTGTCATCACCCTATTGGAAAGCTGGTTGGCTGATCTTGGGTTTCACTGTGAAGTCATGCCGCTACCCAACCAACCGGGAAAATGCAATTTGATCGCCACCATCGGCCAAGGTAGCGGGGGCTTGGTACTGTCCGGCCATACGGATACGGTGCCTTATGATGAAGGCCGTTGGCAAACTGATCCATTTAGTTTGAATGAACGGGATAACAAGCTTTACGGCCTTGGCACCTGCGATATGAAAGGCTTTTTTGCGTTGGTACTGGACACTTTACGGGGAATGGATTTAACCAAATTACAACAACCACTGATTATCCTAGCAACAGCGGATGAAGAAAGCTCCATGTCTGGTGCCCGCGCTTTGGTCAAAGAAGGGCGACCCAAGGCTCGCTATGCCTTGATCGGTGAACCGACGGGACTGACCCCCATTTACGCCCACAAAGGCATCATGATGGAGCGCATTCGTATCACCGGTAAATCTGGTCACTCTTCCAATCCTGGTCTGGGCAATAATGCGTTAGATGCTATGCATGCGGTCATGGCTGAACTCATGGTATTCCGCCAGCAACTCAAGCAGCGTTTTCACAATGCGGATTTCGTAATCGACTACCCGACCATGAATTTTGGTTGTATCCATGGTGGCGATAACCCGAACCGTATTTGTGGCCGTTGTGAGCTGGAGTTTGATTTGCGCGCCCTACCGGGGATGGATAACCAAGCCCTATTCCATGAAATCAAAGCCCTGTTGCCAGAAATCGAATCAGCTACCAACACACAAATTGAGTTAGCCCATCTATTTCCTGACGTACCTTCATTCTCAACCCCGAAAGAGTCCGATATCATTCGCGCCTGCGAACAGTTGACGGGCCATCAAGCGGAAACCGTGGCATTTGCCACCGAAGGGCCATTTTTAAATCAATTGGGGATGGAAACCTTGGTACTGGGCCCCGGCTCGATTGATCAAGCACACCAGCCCAATGAATTTATGGCATTGGATCAGATTACGCCGATGCAGAATGTGATTCGCGGCTTAATAGAAAAGTATTGCCTAACCCCACAGAACGACGAGGTAGAGCGTGTCTGAGAATTTAAATTACGTGGATTGGTTTCGCCACTCTTCGCCCTATATCAACGCTCACCGGGGTAAAACCTTCGTGTTGATGATTCCAGGGGAGGCGTTCGAGCACCCCTCCTTTTCCGGCATTATTCATGATTTAGCCTTGCTAGATTCCCTCGGCATTCGCTTGGTTCTGGTACAAGGCGCTCGCCCACAGATTGATAGAGCCTTGAGCAATCGCCGACTATCTTCCCAGATTGAAGACGGCTACCGCGTTACCCCTTACGACCAACTTTTGGACGTGATTCAGGCTTCGGCGGCTGTTCGAGTGCAGCTAGAAGCCCAACTATCCATGGGATTGTCTAACACCCCAATGGCCAATGCACGCCTGAAAGTCTGTAGTGGTAACTATGTGGTGGCGCGCCCATTGGGGGTAGTAGACGGCATTGATTACGGCCATTCTGGCGAAGTACGCCGCATTGATACCGATGCCATTTTCCGCTTATTGGAAGACGATAATATGGTGCTACTGCCGCACCTTGGTTTCTCCCCAACCGGCGAGGTTTTCAACCTGAAAGCCGAAGATGTAGCAACCCAAGCAGCCATTCAATTACGGGCCGACAAGCTGATTATTTTTACCGAAGAAGAAGGTATCTATAACACTGAGGGTGAGCTGTATTCGGAGTTGTTGGCTAATGATGGGGAACTCTTACTGCATGAAAAGCAACTTCCCCCCCATACCCACGGCGCGTTGGAAGCCTGTGTTGCTGCAGTGCGTAATCAAGTCCCTCGCGCCCATATTATTTCCTTCAAGAACAACGGTAGCTTGATTCAGGAGCTGTTTACCCGGGAAGGTGCTGGCACCATGGTTGATGAAGACAGCTATGAGAAACTGCGCCCAGCAGTAATAGATGATGTTGGCGGCATGATGCAATTGCTAGCACCACTAGAAGAAAAAGGCATCTTGGTACGTCGTTCTCGGGAATTGTTAGAAAATGAGATTGATCGCTTTCAAGTAATCGAGCGCGATGGTGCTATCGTTGCTTGCGCAGCACTTTACCCCTTCGAGCAGGAACATGCTGGGGAACTTGCTTGCTTAGCCGTATCTCCAAATTACCGTGGCTCTAACCGAGGTGAGCGATTACTTACAGGCATTGAGCGAGAAGCAAAACGAATGGGGCTAGACACCCTCTTTCTATTGACGACCCGCACCGCCCATTGGTTTATGGAGCGCGGCTTCAAACCATCCACACTAGACAGTTTACCGACTAAAAAACAGGCCCTATACAACTACCAACGTAACTCGAAAATCTTCTTGAAACGTTTGTAACGGCAAGATTTTGGATTACTCCAGACTATTACAGTAGTCGGTGAAGTCTACCAAAATGTACAAGTCGCCTTGACGCTCAATAGTGCCCTGTATGCAATCATGGGGGTAATATTGGGCGCTCTGGCGGTCTACTTCTTCGTTATTAATCGACATAACATTTTCGACGCCTTCAACTCGGACGCCAAAATACCCTTCCGGCAAATCCAGCACCAGAATGTGTCCTTCCTCTGCCGCATCGTCAAGGGAAACGTCTAAAATACTACTGCCGTACACTACGGTAACTAGGTTACCACGCAACTCAATCATGCCCTCAACACAGGCTGGCGCACCAATAACCGGGTTGGGTTCCTCATAGGGCAATACTTCTTTCACGTTATTGATTGGGTGCAAATAGTTTTCGCCACCCATGCGAAAGCAAATCCCCTGTTCTAATACTTGCGCCATAACTGGAACCATTTAGTTTGTTTTCAAATAATTAGTTTACGGTGATCATTAGATCATTTAACTAAAACCTAACAAAAATGGTTACATATCTAACTATTAATCACAACCTTACAAAAAGAAAAAGCCACGTCCAAAACTGGTACGTGGCTTTTCAGTGGCTGAGTTATCGGTTATTCAACGATTTTAAACGGAATAAACATAGGATAACCATCACGGATTACCCGCATCGGCACGGAACGATTCGATGGTACTTGCTTGATAATGTTGTTGAAATCTTCGACGCCGTTAATACGCTGACCATTCAGCATGGTAATCACATCACCCTGCTGCAAGCCATTGCGCGCCGCAGCGCCACCGAATACTTGCTCAATCACCACACCACCGCGGATATCGAGGCGCTTGCTGAGATTCGCAGGTACTTCACCAACGATCATGCCAAGACGGTTCTGCTCTTGTTGGGACTGAGAAATGGTCGAAGCTGGATCCTCCGGACGTTTTGCCAAGGTGATCTGGATATCCCGCTCTTTGCCGTCGCGGAACACGGTCGCATTCGCCACCACACCCGCTTTCATTTGCCCAACCAAGTAAGGCAATTCGGAAGACTGTTCAATCTGTTTACCTTCAAAAGACAGAATGATATCCCCCGGGTTCAGACCAGCGTCTTCAGCAGGGGAGCCCGGAAGCACTCGGCTAACCAAAGCCCCATGGGGACGATCTAAACCAAATGACTCAGCTAGGTCGTTGTTCACGTCTTGAATAATCACTCCCAACCAAGCACGGGAAACTTTGCCTTCTGACTTGAGCTGATCCACAACAGACATAGCAAGATTTGCTGGAATCGCAAAAGACACTCCCATAAAACCACCGGAGCGGGTGTAGATTTGCGAGTTGATACCAATCACTTCACCATCTAGGTTAAACAATGGGCCCCCAGAGTTGCCTGGATTAATGGCTACGTCTGTTTGGATAAAGGGCACATAGTTATCACTTGGCAAATTACGACCAATAGCACTAACGATACCGGCGGTGACGGTGTAATCAAAACCAAAAGGAGAACCAATCGCCAGCACCCATTGCCCGGGTTTCATGTCATCGGAATTGCCCATTTTTACTGTCGGCAGGTCATCTTCTGCTTCGATCTTCAATAGGGCTAAATCGGTCCGAGCATCAGTTCCTACTAAGGTTGCCTCATATTCACGGCGATCATTCAGGCGCACATGAATCACATCGGCTCCGTCGATAACATGGTTATTCGTTAGTACATAACCATCATCGGAAATGATAAAACCTGAGCCTAGGGAACTACGTTGACGTTGTTTTGGCTGCTGCTGTTGCTGACCAAATGGCTGTTGACCAAAGAAGTGACGGAAAAACTCGTTCAATTCTTGGGCATCTGGGCTGAGCTGCGGACCTCCACGGGCATCGACTTTTTGCTCGGTACTAATGTTCACCACGGCGGGGGAGGCTTTTTCTACCAGTTCGGTAAAGTCCGGCAGGTTCACTGCACTGGCAAAACTGGCCACCAGCAAACTACACATCATTACCATCATTTGGATGGGGGTGCGAAGTCGGTTCATTGAGCAATCTCCTCAAAGACATTTCAAGTTCATAATTACTCGGCAGTTACCGAGTGCTGCGCTTGGGGTCTCAGGATTGTGGCACAAACTTAAGCGGCTGTGTTACTGCTGTCTCGACGCGCAAAATGCGAGGATAGAAATCGGGGTTTTCCGTCATACCGAAAGACTTTTTGCGTGCCCACCAAAGGCCTCCAAAAAATCCTCCTAACGCACCCAACACATTCACCACACTTTGCTCAGTCAACAGGCTCGGCACCGTAGCACCCATCACTAATCCAAGCATTGGAACAGCATACATCCAGATAGAGGCACTCAATAAGGAATCTTCGGGGATACCCACGACCACTTTATCACCAATTTGCAAAGATTTTGGCGCTAAGGTTTTCATAAGCATTCTGTTGCTGTTCGATACTTGGGCGATAGCATGATGACCACAGCCATGGCGCGCACGACAGGTGCTGCAGCTGCTAGTACGGATAGTTTCTACTTCGGCAATGCCATCTTCGATGGCGAGGACCACTCCGGATTCTTCAATCATGGTGCCTCCCGCAACTCAGCGCCCTGCAATAGCTTATCGATGGTTTGCGGTGGGATTTCACCTACCGCACTAATTAGATACTGCTGTCCACGCCAAGTTTGCATACGCTCGGCCACACTAGTCGCGCCACTAGCCAGAAGCTTGTCATCACTCTGCTCCTCATTACCGACTGGCAAAGCGAATAAGGAAACGCTCGCGATACCATCAGATAGCAGCATCATGCTTACCCCATTAGATAGTTGCTGACTCTGTTGCCAAACGGGCTGCATTCCCGTTGGTAACCAGGCGAAACGCCACCCATGATCAGCATCTTGAGCTTGTTGTTCTTCTTCAAACACTTGCACAGCACTAGCGGGTGCCGGAACAAAATCTGCTTCGGACAATTCCGGAGTAAAAGTAATGGTGGTAAATTGAGTGCGTTCTAGTAACTTACCCTCCCCATCAACTACATCGTGCTTTAGTAAAAAGCCATTCCCTTGATCGAGCCAAAACACGTGACCATAACGTTGGTCATCTTGGGGAATCAGTTCAATCCGTTTCACTTCACGGTCAGCCACCCAAGTAGTCTGGGTGTCCAGTTGAGCAGAGTAAGTTTGCGCTAATTGCTGTTCGTCTAACTGACGGAACTGACTGAAAGGACGTTCTAATACCGGTAACTGAGTCAAACGATGGATATCTGGCGCTACGCATAAAGTCGTACCATCAACCCGAATCATTTCATGGCGTTCACCATCCAGATCAGACAGGCTTTCGTAGCGTACCCCTCCAATCAATCCATGGCGTATACGCATACTGTTAATGTCATTACCTTGGTTGTAGACAAATACGCCGTCGTAACTGAGCTGATTAAATGCCTGAGACATTTTGCTAAGCCAGTCATAGCCAGCACTACTCCAGCTAGAAACAGACCACATTACGCCAACGAACACACACAGCAGTTTCAACATAGGTTTATTGATCCACCGGTAAATTAACAACTCGGGCCATAGGCATCATTCCCTGTCCGCCAGTCAAGCTCGCATGTTGCGCGTGCTGCTGCAAATAGCGCTGTAGTCGTAAATTGTCACGCTCTGGCAAAGTCGTAAATGACGTGTTCAGTGACGCTGTAGCTAATGGCAAGCTGGTATTTTGGGCTTGAAACTGAATCCCAACCAATACCGCCAATGCCAAACTGGCGGCCACACCCATTCCCCACCAAGCAGCTTTCTGCCCCCGTTTTGGTTGGGGCACACGAATAAGCGGCGTGACATTATCCACTACAGGAAAATCAGCGTCGGCTTGGTTGGCAAGTCGGTTGTGAATACCAGCTAAAAAATCTTGGCTACACAGTGGCTGACTCAACTGCGTTCGTTGCGCTTCACCAGTCATAACAAAGGCATCGGTTTGCTCTGCTAAAACCTGGATGTCCTGCTGCAACAGACGATCGATATCTGCACTGCTGGCTTCGTCATCAAGCAAAGCCGAGAGGCTTTCTAGGGCCCGCTCGTCAAGCGTATGGTGCTGCTGTGACATGCTTTATTCTCCTTCCCCCAACAGAGGACGAATATGCTTTTCCACTGCTTCCCGAGCACGGAAAATGCGGGATCTTACGGTACCCACAGGGCAATCCATTATTTGGGCAATTTCTTCGTAACTTAACCCTTCAAACTCCCGTAGGGTCAAAGCCCCACGAAGTTCTTCCGGTAACATATTGATTGCGATGTGTATTTCCGAGTTCAAACGTTTGGTATTTAGCTCTGCATCCGGTGTATTGATATCCGCTAAAGCATCGTACACAGCATGAACATCCTCGTTATCTAGCTCCACATCACTGGCGGGAGGTCGACGGGATCGGTTCACAATCTGGTTTTTTGCCGTATTCACCGCAATTCGATATAACCAAGTGTAAAACGCACTTTCACCACGAAAACTATCAATAGCCCGATAGGCCTTCACAAAGGCTTCTTGAGCCACATCCATAGCTTCGTGATGATCCTGTATATAGCGGGAGATTAGCGCGATGACTTTATGCTGATATTTCAGCACTAAAAGGTCAAAGGCTCGCTTATCACCTGCTTGAACTCGCTCTACCAACGCTTCATCGCTGGATGTCTCGCGCTGCATAGGCACCTCATAAAATACACTTTCATACCAGTGCCCACTGTTTGATAAATGGACAACTCTTCGTCATGCAAGTTCCGATGGGAGAAATAAATTGACCCGATTGAACAAAAACGCCGTAAAGGCATCTTGCCACGACGGTGGGGGTAGAGAAAGTGTTCACTCAACCTTATAAACAAGTGTACCATTAATTCCATAATCACCAATAAGATAGAGACTTATGAGCAACCATCTTCACTACGATATTGTCGTTGTCGGTGCCGGTGCCGCAGGCCTGACGTTAGCCCTTGAGTTGGCTGACCAATTTACCGTCGCGATTCTGACCAAAGGCGATATTGAAGAAGGTGCTACCCTGTATGCTCAAGGTGGCGTGGCGGCGGTTTTGTCAGACACTGATACCATCGACTCCCATATTGAAGATACGGTCTCCGCTGGCTCTCATTTAGGTGATAAAGAGGCGATTCGCTTCACGGTAGAAAACTCCAAAGCCAGTATCGATTGGTTGATCGAGCAAGGAGTGCCTTTTACCCGCTACGGTGAAAGTGACCAGTACCACCTCACCAAAGAAGGTGGACATAGCCATCGACGTATTATTCATTCTGCCGATGCTACGGGTCGTGCGATCTCGCAAACCTTGGTACACAACGCTATCAATCACCCTAACATCCACTTTTTTCCAGATCGCATTGCGGTGGATCTGATTAATAGTCGTAAACTAGGATCAAAAGAAAGCCGCATCGTGGGACTCTACGCTTTGAACCAAGAAACGGACGAAGTGGATGTGTTTCATGCCCAGCGGGTGGCACTAGCCTGTGGTGGTAGCAGCAAAGTGTACTTATACACTAGCAACCCAGACACAGCCTCGGGAGATGGCATTGCTATGGCGTGGCGAGCGGGCTGTCGCATTGCCAATATGGAATTTAACCAATTCCATCCAACTTGCTTGTACGATGCGAAAGCGAAAACCTTTTTGATATCTGAAGCTGTACGCGGCGAGGGTGGCCGCCTGTTACTACCAGATGGCACCCGCTTCATGTTCAATTTTGACGAGCGTGGCGAGTTGGCTCCACGGGACATTGTTGCCCGCGCTATAGATCATGAAATGAAACGCTTGGGGATCAAGCATGTACTGCTGGATATCTCCCATAAAGATCCAGATTTTATCAAAGAGCATTTCCCAACCATCTATCAACGCTGTCTTGAATACGGTCACGATATGACCAAAGGCCCGATTCCAGTAGTGCCGGCAGCCCATTACACTTGCGGTGGTGTGGTCGTAGATCAAAATGGCAAGACAGATGTGGAAGGGCTTTATGCTATTGGTGAAACGGCTTACACCGGTTTGCATGGTGCCAACCGTCTAGCCAGCAATTCCCTATTGGAA
This sequence comes from Maribrevibacterium harenarium, assembly GCF_006385675.1. Classification (GTDB taxonomy): domain Bacteria; phylum Pseudomonadota; class Gammaproteobacteria; order Pseudomonadales; family Marinomonadaceae; genus Marinomonas; species Marinomonas harenarium. Next base: position 78,376 of record NZ_VFRR01000014.1, read on the forward strand.
TGTATCGTTTACGGTCGTTCCGCTGCTGAACACATCAAGTCAACTTTGGTACGTGAAGCCGATATCAACATTCCGGATTGGGATGACACGCAAGTAACGGATTCGGATGAGGATGTGGTGATCTCCCATAACTGGCACGAACTACGCCGCTTTATGTGGGACTACGTAGGCATAGTACGCACTGATAAGCGCCTGTTACGGGCTAAACATCGCGTAGATTTATTGCTGTCCGAAATTGATGAGTTTTACGCTAACTACAAGATTTCAGCGTACCTTCTGGAACTACGTAACTTGGCGGTAGTCGCCGACTTAATCATCCGGTCTGCCATGTCCCGTAAAGAAAGCCGTGGCCTGCACTTCACCCTCGACTATCCAGAACAGCTAGACACCGCAGCGGCGACGATTCTAACCCCGCCAAAGGCGCTCTCTTAGGGAGCGCTGCGGCGTGGTAATTGCCTGCACAGCCAAGAAAGAACTAAGGCAGCGCCATTGTTCATAAGTCATTTGATCCCGATAAATGACATGGCGCAGCAGTCCAAAACTACGACATTCACGCACCACCACAAACCACTGGCCCCGAAACACTAACGCCACTTCCCTCGCTCGATTACGGCAATCATAGACATGACATGTTGATCCAATACTAACCTGGACACATAGAAATCGCCGACGATACCAGCCCAGCCCGAGACCAAAGCTAGTAACCGCACCCCCCCACCAAACTACGGGATAATAATAAAAACGCGTTGCCGCAAGAAAAGTCACTGCGGCGGCAATCAGCAGCCACAGTGCTAAAGCTAGAACAGAGAATTTAAGCGGAATAATTTTCGGGTTGGACACGATTCACTATCAGGCTGACGATGCGCGCAAGATCCGCATCCTCAGGCACTTCCTTTTGCATAAACCAAGGGAAGATCTCCTGATCTTCACATTCTAAAAGACGATAAAAACGCTGACGATCCGCTTCATCTAGACTGAGAAAAACCTCATCTAGGAAGGGTTCTAGCAACAAATCTAACTCTAGCATGCCACGGCGACACTGCCACTGCAGTCGTTTAAAGGCCAAGGAATCTTTACTTTCGATCAGGTCAGACATGTCAATTCTCCACACAAATGTGGCGCCATTATATGCCAGCCCCAAGGAGGAGGAAATTGCCAAAAGTAGCCCTATTGATGCCTTTTTGTTTCAGAGCCCTTTGTTTGCGGGTGATCAAGATCAAAAAACAATCAGTCAAAAGAGTATTATTTTGACCACTATTTTGTAGAAAAAGGTAACTACTAAACAAATTTGTACCAGTATTGGCTATATATGTATTAGCGAGTCAATTACCCCATCGCCTATATTTACTGCCACTTGATTGCGATTCAGATCAAGAAATTAGGTATCACTATAAAAAAAACTTACTCCTACTGGGGGAACCTATGAAAAGCCTTACCAAAACAGCCGTCGCTTGTGCGGTTTCCTTCGCAGCGTTCAGCGCTTTTGCACAAACTACCATCACTGTTGCTACCGTAAACAACGGTCACATGATTGAGATGCAGAAACTGACGCCTGATTTCGAAAAGCAATACCCTGATATCAAAGTGAAATGGGTGACCTTAGAAGAAGGTGTACTACGTCAAAACGTGACGCAAGATATCGCCAATGGCAGTGGTCTCTACGACGTTATGACTATTGGTATGTACGAAGCGCCAATCTGGGGTGAGCGCGGCTGGTTAGAGCCAGTTGACGTGAGTGGCTCATACGACGTGAACGATATCCTACCTTCCATCCGTGGTGGTCTATCTTACGACGGCACTATGTATGCTGCCCCATTCTATGGTGAAAGCTCCATGGTCATGTACCGTAAAGACCTAGCCGAAAAAGCCGGTGTTACCATCAGTGACCGTGATAGCTGGGATCACATTCGTGATGCGGCTAAAGCCATGCATGACCCAGACAATGGTGTCTACGGCATCTGTCTACGTGGTAAAGCAGGCTGGGGGGACAACATGGCGTTCTTGTCTGCCATGGCCAACTCTTTCGGTGCTCGCTGGTTCGATATGGACTGGAAACCTCAGTTAACTTCTGACGCTTGGAAAAACACTGTCACCTTCTATGTTGATATGTTGAACAACTACGGACCTCCAGGTGCCAGTGGTAACAGCTTCAATGAAAACTTGGCGCTGTTCAACGAAGGCAAATGTGGTATGTGGATCGATGCGACTATTGCAGCCTCTTTCGTCACCGATCCTAAGCAGTCCAAAGTGGCTGACAAAGTTGGCTTCGCTCAGTCTCCATTCAAAGTTACTGAGAAAGGCGCTAACTGGCTGTGGTCTTGGGCGCTAGGTATCCCATCCGCGACGAAGAAAGCGGACGCGGCCCAGAAGTTTGTCCGTTGGGCAACCTCTAAAGACTACATTAAGTTAGTGGCTAGCCATAACGGTTGGGGTGCGGTGCCAACTGGTACACGTACTTCTACCTACGAAAACCCTGAGTTCCAAAAAGCTGCCGTATTTGCTGATGCCGAGCTGAAAGCGATCAACTCTGCTAATCCAAATGACAGTACTTTGGAACCTTCTCCATACGTTGGCGTTCAGTTTGCCGCTATCCCTGAATTCCAGGCGATCGGTACAACTGCTGGCCAAATGATCTCTGGTGCGTTAGCTGGTAGCTTGACTGTTGACCAAGCGTTGCAGTCTGCCAACCGCTCGGCTGATCGTCAGATGCGCCAGGCTGGTTACTACTAAGTTTTAGTAGCTAACGACCCTACTAAAGAGCGGAGTCCTTACTCCGCTCTTTTATCTAGCTTCGTCGCGAGACGCGTTCTAAAACACCTACGAGAGTAACATCCCATGAAGCGTTCCATCACTCGCTTACTAATGGCTCCCTCTGTGCTACTACTGCTAGCATGGATGATAGTGCCATTATCCATGACCATTTACTTCTCAACCATTAACTACAACTTGTTATACCCTGGGCGTAACAATTTTGTTGGCTGGTTGAACTTTGAATTTTTTGTCACTGATCCGGGCTTCTGGATTGCCGTCTCCAACACCTTAATTTTGCTGATCTCAGTGTTGGTGATCACGGTGGTCTTGGGTGTCGCCCTATCGGCTCTAATCGACAAACCCTTTCATGGGCGCAACATCGTACGGGTGTTATTGATTTCTCCTTTCTTCATCATGCCAACGGTCAATGCCTTGATCTGGAAAAATATGATGATGAACCCGGTTTATGGCATCTTCGCTTGGATATCCAATTCTTTGGGATTAGAACCGATCGATTGGCTCTCCGATTACCCTCTGATGTCCGTAATTATTATGGTGAGCTGGCAGTGGCTACCGTTTGCGATTCTTGTATTCGTTACCGCATTGCAATCACAAGATACGGAACAAAAAGAAGCCGCTCAAATGGATGGTGCGACTGGCTGGCATATTTTCCGTTACCTAACTATTCCACATCTAGCGCGCCCAATCGCCGTGGTTGTGATGATAGAAACCATCTTCCTGTTGGCCGTATTTGCTGAGATCTACGTTTCTACCGGCGGTGGCCCAGGCTATGACAGTACCAACCTTGCTTACCTAATTTACAACCAAGCGCTATTGCAATTCGACGTGGGTGTCGCGTCTGCCGGTGGTCTATTTGCCGTTGTACTTGCCAATATCGTCGCTTTCTTCTTGATCCGCGCTGTCGGCAAGAACCTAACAGTGTGAGGTGACTGACATGACATTAACACAACAAAGAAAACTCAAAACCTTGCTGGTCGGCCTTGCCTCTTGGGCAATCGCTTTGCTGCTGTTCTTCCCGATCCTGTGGATGTTTTTGACCTCCTTCAAGACCGAGCTACAGGCCATTTCCGTACCGCCACAGTTCTTGTTTGAACCGACATTGGAAAACTTTGGCATCGTGCAAGAGCGTAGCGACTATTTAAAACATGCTTGGAACTCAGTGGTCACTTCTTTTGGTTCGACCATTCTGGCGCTCATCATCGCCATACCGGCGGCCTATTCGATGGCGTTTTTCCCCGGTAAGAAAACCAAAGATATCTTGCTATGGATGTTGTCCACCAAAATGCTGCCAGCCGTCGGTGTGCTAGTCCCCATCTACATCCTTGCTCGGGATAACGGTTTGCTAGATACCAAACTTGGTCTGGTGATCATTTTCACTTTGATGAACTTACCCATCATTGTGTGGATGCTGTTCTCTTACTTCAAAGATTTGCCCAAAGAAATCCTAGAAGCAGCCCGCATGGACGGTGCCAGCCCATGGGGCGAAGTCACCAAAGTGGTACTGCCACTGTCGGTTGGCGGTATTGCCTCCACTGGTCTGCTATCCATCGTCCTGTGTTGGAACGAAGCCTTCTGGTCGCTCAACTTGACTGCGTCAGAAGCCGCGCCACTCACTGCCATGATCGCCTCTTACTCAAGCCCTGAAGGTTTATTCTGGGCCAAGCTATCTGCTGCTTCAACACTGGCCTGTGCGCCCATCGTGGTATTTGGCTGGTTCTGCCAGAAACAACTTGTGCAAGGCCTCACCTTCGGCGCTGTGAAATAATTTATAGGAATAATAACAATGGCTTACTTAAATATTACCGAACTACAGAAGCACTACGACAACTACCATGCGCTAAGGGGCATTAACCTCGCTATCGAGGAAGGCGAATTTATCGTCTTCGTGGGGCCATCTGGCTGTGGTAAATCTACTCTATTGCGCACCATCGCCGGCCTCGAATCCAGTACCGGTGGCACCATTCAGCTCGATGGTCGCGACATTACTGAGCTGGCTTCATCCAAACGTGACCTAGCCATGGTGTTCCAGTCCTACGCTTTGTACCCGCATATGACGGTGGCAGAAAACCTCAGTTTCGCTTTACGTCTGGCTAAAGTGGACAATGATATTATCGAGGAAAAAGTGAAGTCAGTTTCGGCGTCCTTACAACTTGATAAACTTCTGGAGCGTAAACCGAAAGAGCTATCTGGCGGTCAACGTCAGCGGGTGGCTATCGGTCGCGCCATCGTACGCCAGCCAAAAGTATTCTTATTCGACGAACCACTTTCCAACCTAGATGCGGCACTACGGGTGCAAATGCGTCTAGAGCTTGCGCGCCTACACAAGAAACTCGGCACCACCATGATCTATGTAACCCACGATCAGGTTGAAGCCATGACGCTGGCGGATCGCGTGGTCATTCTAAACGCAGGTCAAATTGAACAGGTTGGTACGCCTCTAGAGCTGTACCGCTCACCTAATAGCCGTTTCGTAGCCGAGTTTATCGGTACACCGAAGATGAACCTGATTCCGCTGGATAATGTGATCCGCGAAGGGGACGTGCTGCATCTTAAATTGCTTGAAGCCAGCATCGACTTCCCTGTGTCGCGTATCCACGGCCCACTGCCAAATCAAGTCACCATGGGCATTCGCCCTGAGCACATGCACCTAGTGGAAAGCGGCGGTGATCTGACTGGTAAGGTGGAATTGATTGAACACCTAGGTTCCGAAGCCTATACCCATATTCGTTTGGCCAATGACCAGACGGTAATCGTTAAAGCCCCAGCTCGCACCAACATCAAAGATGGTGAACTGGTGCACATCAATGTGGATCGCGCTGAAGTCATCTTATTTAACGAAAGCGACCGCGTATTTTCTGTTGTAGCCGAGGACTAACACATGGCTGACCGTCTTACTTTTACTCAAAACAGTGACCAAATGCAGGTGCAAAACTATCGCCGGGAAGATATCCAAGCCGGTGTGATGCACCTCGGTGTCGGCGCATTCCATCGCGCTCACCAAGCGGTTTATTTTGATCGGTTGCTCGCCACCGAGGCAGGCAAAAACTGGGGCATCACTGGCGTCAATATTCGCCCTCAAGATAGCGCCATATTTGCCCGTTTTATGGAGCAAAAAGGCGAGTACGTGTTGAAAACTATGGACTCTGAGGGGGCCACGGTTTACGAACATATTCGTTCTGTTGTGCAGCAAATTGACGGTGCTCAAACGCCAGAGCTAGTGGATCAAACCATGGCCGACGAGCGCACCCAATTGGTTACCTCGACAGTTACCGAAGGGGGCTACTACCTAGATGAAAGCCGCAAGATGATGTTTGATCATCCGGCAATCAAGGAAGATTTAGCGGGTGGACGCAATACGCTTTACGCTTTCCTATACGCCGGTTTGAAACTGCGTAGCCAAACTTCCCAAGGGAAAATCACCCTATTGTGCTGTGATAACTTGCGCCACAACGGTGACATTCTTGAGGCGGGTTTGATGCAATTCTTAGAGGCCAAAGGCGATACGGAACTCGCCGCGTGGGTCAAAGCCAACGTAGCCTTCCCATGCTCCATGGTGGATCGCATCACACCGAAGCCAAGCCCAGTTCACGTTGAAGATGTGCAAACGCGTTTTGGCTGTGATGACGAAATGACCGTGATGGGGGAAGACTTTATCCAGTGGGTGGTAGAGGACAAATTCGCCGGAGCAAAACCGGCCCTTGACTTGGTAGGCGTTCAATTTGTCGAGCAAGTAGACCCCTACGAAGAAGCCAAAATTCGTATCCTAAATGCAGGCCATACCAATGTGGTTTATCAAGCTGCATTAAAAGGAATGACCTACTTTGACGAAGCCATGCGGGATGAAGAATTAAGCCAGTATCTAACCGACTTCATCACTCAGGACTCGATTCCGGCGATTGGGGAGTCCATTGTCGACTTACCGGCTTATTACCAAATCATTGCCCGTCGTTTCAGTAATGCCAACATTGGCGATACGGTAGAGAGGATTTGTACCGACGGTTATGCCAAATTTCCGATTTTTGTTTATCCTTCTCTAGTTGGCTCTTACAAGATTGGGAATACCCCACAGAAAACCATTGAAGGCATCGCCGCTTGGTTCACCTACTTCCAAAAGGCAGCAGCCGGTACTGTGGCAACCCCGTACCATGAACCAAACTTAGCCGCATTGGCGCCTTTTACCAATGATGATGCGGGTATAAACGCTTTCGCGAACGATCGTTTTTTGTGGGGAGAAGTACCGACTTCCTATCCGGAATTTGTTACAACGTTAACTGAAGCCATTAAAGTCATGCGGGCACGTTACGCCTAAAAATGAAGAAAGTGGTGAGCGAAAAATACCCGCCACCACTCTCTCGATGATGTGAACAAACGCTTTACCCACAAGTACGGATACTTGTGTTGACAATAATAAAGGCAGGACGCGAATTAGCAGGAATTACCTATGTCTAAAACCAATAAACGTTTTGCGCCGGAATACGAGATTGTTGATAACGGCATAGAGACCATTCGCTATCTAGAACATGGCTACCCCAGTGATTTGATTCGTTGGCACGCCCACGATGACTATGAACTGCATTTTATTGTGGCTACCAGCGGTAAAGTTTTCGTTGGGGACTACATCGGTAACTATGGCCCGGGACAGTTAATCCTCACTGGTCCACGTTTACCCCATAATTGGATTTGCCAACACAACCAAGAACCGGTGGAGCTACGTGACATGGTGATACGCTTCGACCATGAATCCTTTGAGCATGGCATGAAGATCATCCCTGAATTAGCTGAAGTGCTGCCCATGCTATCGCGGGCTAAATCCGGCATCGAGTTTTACGATTTTGACCCAGACTATCTAAGCAAGGTGTTTGCCCAAGTACGAGATTCATCGGGACTACAGCGCTTGCTGTATGCCTTACCGCTACTACAAAAGCTGTCTCAAAGTAGCAATTACCGCCTGCTCTCGACGGTGCAAATTGACGTCAAATCCAACGAAACCTTGCAGCGCAAGATTAACACCGTCGTGGACTATGTTTCCCTCAACTATAGCCAAGACATCTCGCTTTCCAATGTCGCTAGCTTGATTGGCATGTCGGACAGTCACTTTTCCCGGTTTTTCAAAAAAGCCACCGGCAACCGCTTTATCGAGTTTGTAAATCGAGTACGTATCAGCCGCGCCTGTAGCTTGCTCACTGAAACCGATCAGCAAATTGCCAATATTTGTTTCCAAGTCGGCTTTAATAATGTGGCGAATTTTAACCGCCGTTTTCATGAACTTAAAGGCGTGACCCCGCGAGATTTTCGTGCTCAGTTTCACAAACGGATCGAGCACCACGGCTTGCACTAATCTCATCCTCTGTCCAGATTTACCGTGTCAGGACTATTCCCGACACGGTTTTTTTATCTGTTTTTAAAGGCTAGAACAAACTAGCCAGCGCCCCTTCGAGAGTTTTGGTTTGTTGGTAAAGCTCACGATAGATGGCGTATTTCCCTCGGTAGTAGGCGCGTTTGTCTGGCTGTGGCTGATGAGTATCGAGTACCTTTGGCAGCGGGCAATAGGCCTGAATCAAGGCCTCGACATTCTCTCCTTGGCTGGCACGGTGCCCAAGCAAAGCTAATCGTGCGGCGCCCAGCCCTGGCCCTACTTCGCCACCATCCCGATAGACAATAGTTTTCCCTAAGGTATCGGCCAAGATCTGACGCCATAATGCACTGCGGGCACCGCCACCAATAAGAGACAATTCATCCACATCCGTACCCGCTTGGGCTAAGGCGTGCTGACAATCAAGCATAGAAAAGGCCACCCCTTCGAGAATGGCTAAAGTCATCTCCATTTGGCTGGTGCCGTTGCTCATGCCATAAAACTGTCCACGGGCATCAGGAGCATTAATTGGCGTGCGTTCCCCGTTGAGATAAGGCAGGTACACCACGCGGGTTTGGGTAATGTCGCTTTCGTAGAGTCGGTTTAGCAACACAGGTACTTGGCTATCACAAATATCGGCAAACCAAGCCAGGGAGTTAGCCGCACTAAGAGTCACCCCCATTTGATGCCAACGGTTCGGCAAAGCATGGCAGAAGGCGTGTACAGTATGTTCCGGTGCCGCATTGTGGGCATCGCTTACGCTAAAATAGACCCCAGAAGTACCCAAGGAGACAAAACCTTGCCCAGGGTTAGTTACTCCCATACCGACTGCACCACAGGCATTATCCCCCCCACCAGCAACCACCGGAATGGGAGCCAGACCAAGCTCAGCCGCGATATCTTCTCTCAGTGTCGCCACGACTTCATGGCCTTCGTGTACCTTAGGCATGTGCTCTAAAGTCAGTCCTGTCAATTGCAACAGGGTTTCATCCCATTGACGGGTGGCGGGATTCAGCCACAAAGTCCCAGCAGCATCAGAGCAGTCGCTGGAAAACGCTCCGGTTAGTCGATACAGCAGGTAATCTTTCGGCAGTAACACTTTAGCGATGCGGGCAAAATTCTCTGGCTCGTGCTCTCGCACCCATTGAATTTTGGGGGCGGTGAATCCGGGCATAGCAAGGTTCCCCGAGCGTTCCATGAGCTCGGGATGAGACGTCATAAGGCGCTCACATTGTGGGTAACTACGCCCATCGTTCCATAAAATACAGGGGCGGATCACCGCCCCCTTTTGATCCAGTAAGGTAGCACCGTGCATCTGGCCAGACAGACCTAGCGCTTGCACTTGTTGCAATTCATGACCGGCTTGTTTTAGCTGCATTAATACAGAGATTGTTGCCTGCCACCAATCTTCAGGGTTTTGTTCTGACCAGTTAGGTTGAGGTGTGGCGACGGTTAACGCCGCCGAGGCTTGATCGATGAGTGCTCCTTGATGATCCAGAAGTACCCCTTTGATGCCGGATGTGCCCAAATCTAAACCCAAATACATTGCGCTAACCTTTTTTATATCGTTGTTGGTCGTCTCAATGCCTCGTTGTTATGCCATGATAGCAGCGTGGCAGATGGTTATTTCACATCTTCTGGAGTTCTGGGTAGGGAGTCAAGATAGAGGATAAAAGCTGCATTTTTAGTATTAATACCGGCTAAATTTCGTCAATTTTGGCAAAATATCATTGTGTATTCGCAATCGCGCCAAGCCTAAAGGAGGCGGTTGAAATTGACTTAGATCAACACCATTATGTCATCCTATACGATCCATATTCTGTGAGCACATCATGACCATCGACAGCCTGCTATCTCAATTACCCAAATTCAGTCGTGCCCACGGCAGTCACCTTGGCGTCATCCGCCTTACGGGGCCAGACAGCGCCAAGTTTTTGCAAGGGCAATACACCTCTGACACCAATCTACTTTCACCCACTGCAAGCCTGTACGGTGCGGTCTGTAACCCAAAGGGACGCATTATCAGCAGTTTCTTTGCTCTCAAAGCGCCACAGGGCGAAAACCTACTATTGGTAATGGAACGGGATCTGGTTGAAACCACTCTGACGCATCTACAAAAATACGCGGTCTTTTTTAAGACCCAGCTAAGTGATGCCAGCGACGAGTTCGCACTTTATCTTGAATATGATCAACGGGGTGCAGAGCAGGAAGAGACGGTCGCGAATACATTAGCAACCGTGGCAGAAGATTCAACCATCGTAATAACGACAACTGCCGGCAACCTACAGCGCCACTTGCGATTGGTATCTGGGGAGCAATCTTTGGAGGAAGTGCAAGCCGACGCGGCGCCGGTGTTCGAACTACTGATTGCCCGCCCCCTAACCAACTTAGCTGATACCAGTAACTTGTTACCCCAGTGGCTCAATATGCAGGCCAACGGTGGAATTAACTTCCGTAAGGGCTGTTATACCGGGCAGGAGATCATTGCCCGCATGAAATACAAGGGACAGTCGAAAAAGCAAATGGGACTATTTGCTAGTAGCGCTCCCTTGAACGAAGGCAGTGACATCACCAATGAGCAAGGAAAAAACATTGGTAGTGTGTGGCGCTCAGCATCCTTTGGCGATCTGCATATTGCATTAGCTATTTACAATGTGGAGGAAGATGTCCAATACCAGTGCGCTGACTCAGCATTAACTCAACTACCGTTGCCTTATGAAGTTGCCTAAGCTCCGCTCAGCAACGGCCTATTAGTCTTACCTTAGGTGAGCGCCCCAATCGATGGGCGCTTTGCCGACCGATTGCAGATACTGATTGGCGGATGAAAATGGTCGGCTACCAAAGAATCCTCGGTAAGCCGATAGAGGCGATGGATGCACCGACTGTAAGACCAGATGTTTCGAACGATCGATACCTGCACCTTTCTTCTGGGCGTAGCTGCCCCAAAGAATAAACACCACCCCCTGATGATGGGCGTTAATTTCTTGAATAATGGCATCGGTAAAGGACTCCCAACCCTTACCTTGATGGGAACCCGCTTTCCCAGCCTCAACCGTCAACACACTGTTTAGCAGTAACACCCCTTGGCTTGCCCAATTCACTAAATGCCCATGATTAGCAACCGGTATGCCTAAGTCACTTTCCAATTCTTTGTAAATATTGACCAACGATGGTGGCACCTTCACCCCCGGCAATACAGAGAACGACAAACCGTGAGCTTGACCGGGGCCGTGGTAAGGGTCTTGCCCTAGAATCACCACTTTTACCTGATCAAATGGCGTATGATTCAGGGCGTTGTAGCAATCTTGAGAGTGGGGATAAATGACTTTTTTCGCCTGTTTCTCCGCTGTCAAAAACGCCTTTAGGGATTGCATATAAGGCTGGTCAAATTGGTCAGCTAGGCGTTGCTGCCAGTCTTGGGCGAGATTTAATGCCATCGTTGTCGCTCGATATCTACTACAGGATTCAAAGAAGGGTCTGATTTAAACGCATAGTAACATTCTAGCGCTTCTAAATCTTTCGGCGTGACTAAGTGCTTTAATAGCAACCAAGCCATTTCCCGTAGGCCATAAGCCAACATCAATACGTTCACGTCCCGTCGATGGGCGACAATATCGTGATCCAAACCATAGGATTGCAACAGCAAGTCAATTTGTACGCTGGTGAGGTTATGGGAACGAGCCAATACCGCCAAATCAAAGGCAGGGTCCCCTACTGCTGCCACTTCCCAATCAATTAGCCAACAATGTCGTGCGTCCATTAAGATATTTTTGGGGTTAAGATCGTTGTGACAAAGTACCTTGTTACGTTCGATTTGCATCATCGGTAACTGACTAAAAGCCTGTTGTAGATAGTCAACTTCTCGATTTAACTCATGGGAATGGCTGGGCAAATGATGGCGTATTTGCTGCAAATAATGGCGAATCACCCCATACACTTCGTAATCTTTATTCACCAACGGGGCCCGATGCAGCCGAGCGAGCTGCTGGGCTAAACGGATCACATCTTCGTCGGGATGCTGTACCTGCCAAGATAGACTTGGCGCGGCGATATACTCACTGGCGACCACACCCTCATCATTCGCCCACAACAAAGCCGGGGTAAGCATTTGCTCCGCCGCATAGCGCCACACTTTTTGCTCTACCTGCCGGTTTAATAGGAAGGCGTCCTCTGGTAAGGCAGGCACTCTCACCACTACCCGTGGCGCATTGAACCAAGACAATTTATAGACCTGATTGGAAAAACCATCTTCTATGGTATCGACTTTAATCTTCTGCAAATGGGGCAGAATGTCGCCCATCTCGCTGAGATAATGAGAAAGTGAGTTCATTGTGAAACATTTATTGCCAGATTTGATAGCGGCTGTCAGAATGTCCTGCATGTCCCTTTGAGTCAATACCTATTGTTGAAGCGCATCAATGAACAAACACGAAGACATCATTCGTAAGATCCAAGAAAAGCTAAGCACCCTGAGCAAGTCTGAACGCAAGGTAGCCGAAGCGATTCTGGCTGACCCGAAAACGACCATCCACTCCAGCATTGCTAAGCTAGCTGCCCGAGCAGAAGTCAGTGAGCCGACCGTAAACCGTTTTTGCCGCAGCTTGATTGGTAGCGGTTTCCCTGATTTTAAAGTCGCGTTGGCACAGAGCCTTGCCACTGGCACCCCTTATGTAAATCTCAACGTTGAGCCTGATGATGCCCCTGGCGCCATTACCAACAAGATTTTCGAGGCTGCGAAAAATAACCTCACTCGCGCTCAAGAGTTATTGCCTGAGTCCTTGATCAGCCGTGCCGTAGACATTCTGGCTCAAGCGCGCCGTATCGAGTTCTATGGCCTAGGCGCCTCCGGCCCCGTCGCAAAAGATGCGCACCATAAGTTCTTCCGCTTGAATATGCCCGTTGTCGCCTACACGGATATTTTGGTACAACGCATGGCGGCAGCCGGTACTCACCCAGGAGATGCGGTCGTCGTCATTTCCCTTTCTGGTCGCACCTTGCCTTTGATTGAAACCGCTCGCGTTGCCCGTGAAGCAGGCGCTACCGTTGTCGGTATCACGAACCCAGGCTCACCTTTAACCGAGCATTGCTCTATTGTTCTGCCGATTGAAGAGACCGAGGATACTGATATCTATACACCGATGAGTTCACGGATTGTATACCTTACCCTGATCGATGCTTTGGCAACGGGCGTGCTACTCAAACGTGGCCCTGAGTTTAACGATCACCTACGTAAGCTAAAACTGAGCGTGCAAGATACCCGTCTACCTAAAGTAGACAAATAAGTGCCAAAAAAAGGGCTTACCGAGGTAAGCCCTAAACACCATTACTAACAAACGTTAGTAGTCAGAGGAACCAAAATTAATCATTAAACAAGCTACAAGCGCCCTGCTCCGCGCCGCTCACTAGCAGACGTTGTGCGCTAAATAGTTCACGCCCCATACCTTGATGAGAAGCGCGTAGATCACAGGTTGCAGCCTCACGCTGCGCAAGCTCTTGCTCACTTACCAATAATGACAACTCACCGGTATTGGCATCAACACGCACCAAATCACCAGTCTGTACCTTGGCAATTAAACCGCCGGCCAATGCTTCAGGTGTTAAGTGAATAGCGGCGGGCACCTTACCGGATGCGCCAGACATACGACCGTCGGTCACCAATGCCACCTTGTAACCTTTATCCTGTAAATTGCCGAGGAACGGAGTCAGCTTGTGCAGTTCTGGCATACCAATGGCTTTCGGACCTTGGAAACGCACCACAGCGACACAGTCCCGTTCCAACTGACCAGAGGAGATAGCGTCGGCCAATTCGTTTTGATCGTGGAATACTACCGCCGGAGCTTCAACAACACGGTTTTCTTCCTTCACCGCCGACACTTTCATCACCGCACGGCCAAGATTACCCGTCAATAAGGACAAGCCACCCTCTTTGCTGAATGGGTTGTCAATCGGACGCACCACGTCTTCATCTAAGCTCTTGGCAGGGCCATCGCGCCAAACCACTTTGTCACCCTCTAAGAAAGGCTCTTTGGTGTAATGCTCTAAACCACGACCAACAATGGTCATCACATCTTCGTGCAAGAGGCCGCCATCCAGTAACTGACGCACCAAGAAGGCCATACCACCAGCAGCATGGAAGTGATTAATATCTGCCTGACCGTTAGGGTAAATACGAGTCAATAGAGGCACGACTTTGGATAACTGTGAGAAATCTTCCCAGTTCACAATAATGCCTGCGGCACGGGCAAAGGCGACAATATGCATGGTGTGGTTTGTCGAACCACCAGTCGCCAACAACCCAACAATGGCATTCACGATGCTACGTTCATCAATGATTTCGTAGAGAGGACGATAATCCGAACCAAGCGCAGTAATTTTCGTCGCTAATTGAGCCGTGTGGCGAGTTAAGGCTTCGCGTAGTGGATCATCTGGGTTCACAAAAGATGATCCAGGTAGTTGCAAGCCCATCATTTCCACTAGCAACTGATTAGAATTGGCTGTGCCATAAAAAGTACAAGTACCAGCACTATGGTAGGAGGCAGATTCCGCTTCTAGCAATTCATCTCGCGTCGCCTCACCTTTCGCAAAACGTTGGCGCACTGCCGCCTTCTCCGCATTGGTGATGCCAGATCTCATTGGGCCTGCAGGAACAAATAGGGCGGGTAAATGACCAAAACGTAATGCGCCAATTAGCAAGCCTGGAACAATTTTGTCACAAATACCTAGATATAAAGCAGCATCAAACATGTTGTGAGACAAAGCAATGGCGGTGCCTTGAGCGATATTGTCGCGGCTAAATAAACTTAGCTCCATACCGTCCTGACCTTGTGTCACCCCATCACACATTGCCGGAACGCCGCCAGCAAACTGGGTCACAGATCCCATTTCTGCAACCGCTTTGCGGATAATTGCAGGGTAATCCTCATAGGGTTGATGTGCCGACAGCATATCATTGTAGGAAGAAACAATACCGATGTTGGCTTCCTGCATTAGCTTTAGCTTTTGTTTTTCCTGTGGCTGACAAGCAGCAAAACCGTGCGCTAAATTGCCACAAGACAACTTACCCCGGTGTGGGCCCTGCTCCTGAGCCTTGCGCATATCAGCTAAATATTGGCTGCGTAGTTCTTGGCTGCGCTCAATAATATTGTTGGTCACTTGGGACACTAAGGTATTCATGTCTACACTCCTGATGGTAGCGTTCTTCGTGACGCCTCACTCATTTTTGGTAATTTTACTACATAATAAAAGCAAAACTCCAGATTTAAAGCGAAAAATCGCTGGAAAAACCTCTATTTTTGTAATTTAATTACCTAAATAGATGTTGAAGCGAATATAAAAGGGTTGCAAGGCAGGTTTCTTGTTCTTTTTTTGACCTGAAATCGTAATAATTTCATTTTATCCTGTTGCTGAAGCATTTTTTGCGGATAAATCGCACAATTCCTTGCGACAAAATCCCTTTTTGTAGTATTTTTTCTAAATATTAAGAACAGACTAACAAGCACATTCGGTGCCAACAGTCTTCTTAACCGCAAAGCTTAAGAGGTGAGTATGACAATTAAAGTAGCTATCAATGGTTATGGTCGTATCGGGCGTAACGTACTTCGCGCTCTGTACGAGTCCGGTAAACGCGAGCAAATCCAAGTTGTAGCCATCAACGATCTCGGCGACGCTAAGATCAATGCTCACCTAACTAAATATGACACAGTTCATGGACGTTTCAATGCGGATGTTACTTTCGACTCTGAAGCACTGTACATCAACGAAGATAAAATCCTGACCTACTCCGAGCGTGATCCAGCCAAACTTCCTTGGGCTGACCTTGGTGTTGACGTGGTTTATGAATGTACTGGGTTCTTCACTTCTAAAGAGACAGCTGGCGCTCACATTACCGCCGGTGCCAAGAAAGTGATTATTTCTGCCCCAGGAAAAGACGTTGATGCTACCGTCGTGTACGGAGTTAACCAAGACGTGCTGACTGCTGACATGACGGTGATTTCTAACGCTTCTTGTACCACTAACTGCTTGGCTCCGATTGCTAAACCACTGAACGACAAGCTAGGTATCGAAAGCGGGTTGATGACCACCATCCACGCTTACACTAACGACCAGCGTTTGTCTGATGTTTACCACTCTGATCTATACCGCGCCCGTGCCGCAGCAATGAACATGATCCCGACTAAAACTGGCGCTGCAGCGGCTGTCGGTCTAGTGGTTCCTGAACTAGCAGGTAAGTTTGACGGTATGGCGGTACGTGTACCGACTATCAACGTTTCTCTAGTTGACCTTACTTTCCAAGCTCCACGGGAAACAACTGCGGAAGAAGTGAACCAAATTATCGCTGACGCTATCGCAGCAGATCCCGTTTTGGCTGAAGTACTATGTATCAATAACGAGCCACTCGTCTCTATGGACTTCAACCACAGCACTTATACTTCCAACTTTGATGCCACCCAAACCCGTGTACAGGGCAAACTGGTCAAAGTGATGTCGTGGTATGACAACGAATGGGGCTTCTCAAACCGCATGTTGGATAATACCATTGCGTTAATGAACGCAAAGTAACAGATATACCCAAGGGCTGCTGACGCAGCCCTTCTTGTCTCTTATACTTCCTTTTATCTTAAAATCTTTTGGTAACCAGATATGACACGTAGAACGAAAATCGTCGCCACGCTTGGCCCTGCATCCAGCTCTCCAGAAATGATCGAGAAGCTGATTCTTGCCGGAGCCAACGTATTTCGCCTTAACTTCTCCCACGGAGCGCCGGAAGATCACATCAATCGCGCCAATGTGGTGCGAGAAATGGCGGCGAAAAACAATCGTCACGTGGCTATCTTGGGTGACTTACAGGGCCCTAAAATTCGTATCGCCCGGTTCAAAGATACCAAGGTAAAACTTGCCGAAGGCGCGACGTTTGTTTTGGACGTTGGCTTTGATAAAAATGCTGGCGATGAAACCCGCGTAGGCATCGACTACCCACAGCTTGCTGCCGACTCAGAGCCAGGCAACATCTTGTTATTAGATGATGGCCGCGTGGTACTAGAAGTGCTAGAAGTAAAAGGCCTAGAAGTTATCACCAAAGTCATTGTCGGCGGACCTCTGTCCAACAACAAAGGCATCAACCGTTTGGGCGGTGGCTTGTCGGCTGCGGCCCTCACTGAAAAAGACAAAGAAGACATTAAAACGGCTGCTGCACTAAAGGCCGACTACCTTGCCGTTTCCTTCCCACGTAGCGCCGCTGACCTTGAAGAAGCCCGCTCATTGGCTCAAGCCGCTGGCCTAAACGCTGGTATCGTCGCCAAAGTAGAACGTGCCGAAGCGGTTGCAGATAACGAAACTCTCGACGCGATCATTCTTGCTTCAGACGCTGTGATGGTTGCCCGTGGCGACCTAGGTGTAGAAATCGGTGATGCAGAGCTGATCGGCGTACAAAAACACATGATCAAGCGCTGCCGTCAACTAAACCGCCCGGTTATCACGGCAACCCAGATGATGGAAACCATGATCACCCAGGCTATGCCAACCCGTGCTGAAGTATTCGACGTAGCGAACGCGGTACTTGATGGTACCGACGCGGTGATGTTGTCCGCGGAAACGGCGGCAGGTGACTACCCAGAGGAAGTGGTGAAAACCATGACTCGCGTGTGTCTTGGTGCGGAAAAACAACCTTCCGTAAAACGCTCCAAACACCGTATCGATGTCACCTTTACCAGCATTGATGAAACCATCGCCATGTCGGCAATGTACGCTGCCAACCATTTGGAAGGTGTCAAAGCGATTATCAGCTTGACCGAGTCGGGCACCACGCCATTATTGATGTCTCGTATTACTTCAAGTCTGCCAATCTTTGCCTTGTCACCGAATCAAGAGACATTGAACCGTGCAGCCCTTTACCGTGGCGTTACACCAGTCGCGTTCTCTTCAAAAGAATACGACGTGGACACCATTATCTCTGGTCTAGTGAAGCGCATCGAAGACCTAGGCTACGTGCAAACAGGTGATTTGGTGATCGTGACCAAAGGCGACCACTTGGTTAGCCACGGCACCACTAATGGTATGAAGATCGTTAAAGTGGGTGAAGTGGTTTAACCACTTTACCCTCGCTTGGTAAGGATTTCCCTTTGCAAAAGAAGAAAATCACTGTCGCTGCCCGTAAGCGCATCGCCCTTGTTGCCCATGACAACATGAAGTCAGAGTTGATTCTCTGGGCACGTGAACACAAAGACAAACTGGTTGCTCATGAGCTTATGGCAACCGGCACCACTGGCAATCTTCTACAAAGGGAACTCTCTACCCCAGTACGAGCTTTTATTAGCGGCCCACTGGGTGGCGACCAACAGTTGGGCGGCATGATTGCCTCGGGCGACATTGATATCCTGATTTTCTTTTGGGATCCGTTCGAGCCTATGCCTCACGATCCAGATATCAAGGCCCTACTGCGGGTCGCAGCGGTCTGGAACATCCCCATTGCCTGTAGCGTTTCTTCTGCGAATTTTCTCGTGAGTTCACCATTGTTTAGCGATGAATACACTCGCGATATCCCAGACTATGAAAGCTACCTTGCTGCGCGTGTGTAATCCTGCTTAACGCTCTTCGCGACTTAGCTTTAGATAAACACCTAGACCGGCTAGCAAACCGACACCAGATAACATCATGGCGACGCCGTTAAGAATCTGACTCGGGTCTGATTTCAAAACGGACTTAAACATCAGCAATAGTGCCTCTATGGATACCGCGATAATAATCGCAGAGATAAACCTCATGATAGTTCGTCGAGTGGAGTGATAGTGATTGATATCCTTGCTCATCAACACCTCTTCCTCAAGAATCGTCTTACCAAGATCAAACACTGCCAACGCTAGGGTCAGCATTACCACACTACCAAAAGAGGTGCTGGCAGCATCCTGATCATGGGCTAAACCTACAAATAATGAATAGAAAGCAGACCCTAGAAGCGCAATGGCTACGATAATTAAAGCCACCCCGATAACCCCATGAATCAATTGGAAGTAGGGATGTAGCTTGTCTCTTTTCTCATCCCCCAATAAATATGAGACCAAGCGGGCTAAATTAAAATTGAGGACTAGGTAACCACTACCTTCTGGAGCACGAACGCTGTGCACGACCGAAATCGCCAGTTTATGTGTCGCTGACGATAAATAGGGAGCAGTCACGAAGGTATCAGTATTAGAAACAACAGCCCCTTCGAAATAGGGACGGTGGCTTCTATCCGTCCCTTTGCCCATGGTTCGAGCTTTTAAGCCTGTCACATTCGGGCTTGTTACCGTATCCGCTAACTGCACCCCATGACTATCCAGACTGTAAATTAGCTCTATAAATGGGTATGCATGTGACAACTGCTCAATAGCTTCTCGTTGTTTAACCACATCTCGCAGTAATGCCTGGCGATCCAGACTAGTCATAATGGAAGTGAGTAGAGCCTGGATCGTTGATTCGTATTTTTGATACTTATCGAGTAAATGAAAATGGTTGTGCATTGCTTAGAAAACGCTTTTATAGTTTTAATGAATTTTCATAATTCACACAAACAATACAGCTTAAATGACGCGATTGGAACAGCAAAAACTCGCGAAAATACGCCATTTCCGCTATATTATCGCCCCATTCGAATGTGGCTTTTTGCCACTCAATCTCATTTTTGACCATTTATGCCTCCAATCCCTAATACGTTGGAGCAAAAATCGAGGAGAGTCACCTTGCAACCACAAGTAGCCCTTATCATGGGATCAAAAAGCGACTGGCCAACCATGGAAGCCGCAGCGGAAATCATGGATAAACTAGGCGTCGCCTACCATGTGGAAGTCGTCTCTGCCCACCGCACACCGAACAAACTCTGCGAATTCGCCGAAGCCGCTGCCGAAAAGGGTTTTAAAGTTATTATTGGCGGCGCCGGTGGTGCTGCTCACTTACCTGGTATGGTTGCCGCTCACACACGTCTACCGGTTCTGGGCGTACCAGTACAGAGCAAAGCATTAAACGGCATGGATAGCTTGTTATCTATCGTACAGATGCCCAAAGGGGTAGCCGTAGGAACCCTAGCAATTGGCACCTCTGGTGCATTCAATGCCGGCCTACTGGCTTGTCAGATTCTTGCCAATAACGACCCTCAACTGGCAGAAAAGATCGAGGACTTCCGCAAAGAACAAACTGAAGCAGTTCTGGAAAATCCAGACCCACGGGAGGAATAAGTCATGTCTAGTATTTGGGTACTTGGCGCTGGACAACTTGGGGCAATGTTAAAACAAGCGGCTAATCCACTCGGGTTAGACGTACGTCCTATCGATATTGAAACCGACGCAACTCTGCCTCTTGAAGCAGACGATATCGTGACCGCTGAACGTGAAGACTGGCCTGAAACGGCGGCAACGAAACAACTCGCAGCCCATCCGAATTTCGTCAATCTGACTACTTTTCCACAGCTAGCTGATCGCCTCACACAGAAGCAATGGATCGATAAACTGGAATTAGCAACTGCCCCTTGGTTTCCGGTAGAAGCCGATAGCACTGCAGACTACGCCTACAACACTTTAGGTGATCGTGTGCTGATGAAACGCCGTCGTGGTGGCTATGATGGCCGCGGTCAGTATTGGTTAAAACAAGCTGAAAATACGCAAATTCCAGATGATTGGAAAGGTCAAGCGATTGCCGAACAAGCCATTAACTTCGATGAAGAAGTCTCCTTGGTTGGTGTTCGTGGTCGAGATGGGGTGAAATACTTTTATCCTCTAACCCTGAACTTACACATCAACGGCATCCTTTACGCTTCTATATCGCCTTTAACACGTCTAGCTTCCTTACAGCCTCAAGCTGAGACGATGCTAGGTAAGTTAATGGATGCCCTAGACTATGTTGGGGTCATGGCTATGGAATGTTTCCGTGTTGGCGATAAGCTACTCATCAACGAGTTAGCGCCGCGAGTTCACAACAGCGGCCACTGGACACAGGCTGGAGCAAGCGTGAACCAATTCGAAAACCATATCCGTGCTGTAGCAGGCTTGCCTCTAGCTCCAGCGGTAATCAAAAACCAAAGCATGATGGTTAACTTGATTGGTGTGGACGTTGACTACTCATGGATCGGGATCAAAGGTTTAGAACTCTACTGGTATCAGAAGTCCGTTAGACCAGGGCGCAAGGTTGGCCATATCAATATGTGCTCTGGCGAGCTAAATGAGCTTCAAGCAGCTCTTAACAAGCTAGCGTCAGCTATGCCTGAGCCTTATGACCAAGCTTTAGCTTGGCTGAAACAAAATCTTCCAACTGCTTAATGCCCACATAGCCCGTGATACCCAGATGCCACGGGCTACCTTTCTTTCTTACCCACCTTACCTACGGAAATACTCCCCTTAGCATAGACTTCGGTGTCCGGCAGACCGCTCAGTATTTATGTTGGGAGGATGACCTAGCAACAGCCTTTTGTGTGTCAAGGAGCGAGACATTAGGCTCAGTAGCGACCTTACGAGCTGCGCTTGGACTGCGGGGTCAGACCCCTTGTCAGGAGATCGACTCCTACCAAAGAGCGAGGCATCGGGCTCTGTTCCGCAGCGACCTTACAAGCTTGCTTGTGGAGCTAGGAACAGTTGCCTGATGGCGAGTGACAGGGGATCACTTACCTACCGGGGTCTACCGAGGCCAGCCCCCCTAGACATCAGCTTCCAGCTCAACCACCGTTTTTCTGGGGGTCTGACCCTTTTGCTATTTAGCTTTTCAGCAGGCACAAAAAAGCCCTGACCGATTCCGATCAGGGCTTCTGTGTTTGAAGCTTGACGACGACCTACTCTCACATGGGATCTCCCACACTACCATCGGCGATGGCGCTTTTCACTTC
>NZ_VFRR01000140.1 GCF_006385675.1 Maribrevibacterium harenarium
TCATGCTTGAGCTTCTTCAGCTCTGCGTATGTGAGTTCTTCAAGATGTGGGAGAATACTGCGAAGGCGTTGAGTGCTCATGAAGGCTCCGGTGCATCTGGGCTACAGTTTTCAGCATAGACCACCAACACTCAAATGCAACACAGCCATATACATACAGTTTTTATAGCGCGAGATACTGCTAAATGACCACACTGCTCAACTACGGCCGCAGATAACTACCGTATAGCCGTCTCTGAGGAGCAGCGTTAAAGAGGGAGAGGGCATACGCTCACTGTTGCTTTAACAGAGCCAACTGAAATTTCCGGAACCGGACGTTAGATGATTTTCCTGCGCATATACCGGAGTCGGCACAAAGCTGCCGTTAACAGTTGATGGACTAGCTAATCAAGACATCAATCAATTTGAGGGATAGTTGATTGCCACTAGCTAGTAAATCAAAGCTTTTATCACTTAATCCCCATCGTACCGCCTGCCCCTGTATTAAAGATGTTAAATATTTGGCTATGTCAGGCGCTGTAATCTCGGACTGGTCGCGACCAATGAGT
>NZ_VFRR01000141.1 GCF_006385675.1 Maribrevibacterium harenarium
AAAAATGATTGGGGTTTTAAGTAGAGAGTTTTATGATCAATGTATCAGGAGCGATCTATGAAAAAGTCACGTTTTACCGAAAGCCAGATAATGGCAATTTTGAAGCAGCATGAAGCTGGGGTATCGATCCCAGATCTTGCCCGAGAGCATAACGTTAGCTCAGCCTCCATCTATCAGTGGCGTGCTAAATACGGTGGTATGGATGCTTCTATGATGAAGCGTTTAAAAGAGTTAGAAGCTGAAAACACCCGACTCAAGAAGATGTATGCCGAAGAACGGCTCAAGGCCATGATTCGGCAGGAAGCGCTTGAGGGAAAGCTGTAAAGCCATCTCAACGTCGAGAGATGGCCAAGCAAGCCATCGAGAAGCACCAGATCTCGATTCGCTTGGCGTGTATCTGTCTGGGGATTAGCGAGACCTGTTTCCGATACGAGAGTAAGCTCTCGGCCGAGAACAAGCAGGTCGCCGATTGGTTGCTACGTCTGACGCAAGCGAATAAACGCTGGGGATTTGGGTTGTGCTATTTGTATC
>NZ_VFRR01000142.1 GCF_006385675.1 Maribrevibacterium harenarium
TCTTCAGTGGTCCACCGAATGCGATTTCCGTCTGCATCTGTTGAAGTTGGGCGACGACGGCTTCTGAGCCTTTACCGGCCTCACATTCAAGGCACAAAAACACCTGCCTTAACAGTTGCTCCAGGAGATTGCATTGTTCATCGTAATGTTGCCACTGGTACTCTTCCACGGTCCGTTTCTGTTTTTTCAGGTAAAGGCAGAGGGTCTGGATATCCCTGTCATTCATGACCTTCAATGCCTGTTGTCTGACTACTGAGAAGGGTTGATTATCATCAATGTTCTCATCCACAAACAGATGCAGTAACTCTGCCGCTTTCGTGACATTGTCCGCGGCTGACTGCCAGGACAGGAACACTGCTTGTTGTGCAAAGGTGTTGGCAGCTTCTTGTTGCTTGCGGATATGGTAAATGAACCCATCAGTTAACCGTTCCAGTGCCAGTTGTATCCGCTCTGTCAGGTGACATAGCAACCATAGATGCTGCTGTGCGCGTTTGAATCGTTTGAGTTTACTACCGTAATAGTTGATGAGCT
>NZ_VFRR01000143.1 GCF_006385675.1 Maribrevibacterium harenarium
CTTTCAACACTTGGATGCGAGTCTCATCCGCTTGGATGTAGCGACCGAGGTTTTGTTGTTCCCGCATCAGGTTAATCAAGGGTTTGAACACATCATCGAGGCGGATAATCCAATTCGCCATATTGTTGCGCCCGATTTCGTGACCAAGACGCGTTAACATGCCATCTAAGCGATAAAGGGGTAAGCCATCGGCATATTTTGACGTGATGACGTAAGCCAACAAGGAGGTGGTGGCAACGCATTTACCTAGCGGATGAGTTGACCGCTTTGCCGCGATGATATGTTCGCCAGTTGAGGATTCGAACACTGCTTTTTCTTGCCAGATCTCGATCACGTTAAGCTGAGCCGGGATAAATTCCAGTTCTTCTTTCACCTTAGTGAAGAAGGTTTTGGTTGCTCCTGCTTTTTCGTCATCGCTTAGGCAGATTTCGCGACGGATTCGGTTTAACGAAGTCGAGAAGCCCCGTTGACGCTGACGACTCTGCTTGGTTTGCGCTAGTTCTGGGCTCAATGAGTCTTCTGGA
>NZ_VFRR01000015.1 GCF_006385675.1 Maribrevibacterium harenarium
GCATTCATATTGTGTGCTCCGTGGATGAATAGACGAAACACAGTTTGGGCGGGGTTAAGCGCGAAAACTAGAGGCTGATTTAGTGACGCTTACGGTGAAACTATAGGAGAATATCGCTTTCCCGCGTCCCAGGTAAGCTGCCCAGCTTTCGGTGGCCCTGACAACCGACACCTCTATGTTACTACTGCTGCTGAAGGTTTAACTGCTGAGCAAATTGCCGGGGAACAGGCTGGCCAAGTATTCGTTACGCAAACAGAATGCTCCGGTAAACCGGAGCCTCAAGTTATCCTTTAAAATTTAGACCCTCTTAGTGGAGGGTCTGACTGCCACCTGCTGTAGTCTGAAGATTAGGCTAGGCAACACCATTCAATTATCTACTAGCCACGTAATTGCCATTATTTAAAAGAAATAGAAGCCAATATACGGCGTTCGCCTTCAAATGGCTGCCGGGCATGAAGTACAGTGTGGTTGTTCACCCACAGCACATCTCCAGCTTGCCAAGGAAAGTTGACGCATAGTTCGTCCATTTCTTGCACGAGTTGATCCAATACCGCTTCATCCATGGGTTCACCATCAGCAGTGGTCACCGCCTTTTTACCCTCATTGCGGGCGTCGTTCCAACCGGTAAAAACAGCCACAATAGAGTTGAAAAAGACCTTTTGTTGAGTTTCTTCATCAAAGCGAATTGCAGGCAGAACGCGAGTCTCGGTACGCACGTCGCCATTTTCTAACCATTCCCAATTCATGCCAGCTTCGCGCATTTTTTCTTCCGCCTGTTCTTTTGTCGTAACATGAAAAGTGTCTTTCCACGAACGGCCTATAGCTGAGCTATTGTCGGTTGTTTCTGGCATTACCCGTACATAGCGCACCCCCTGTTCTTCCACCTTCTTGGCGAATTCTGGGGCGATCTCAAAGAAGCGTTGGCAGATCTCTGCAGAGTGCAGTATAGAGGTTGCACCGCCTTTGGCAGCGGAGGTTTCGCAATAGAAGAAAATATAACCAGGAGGTGTCGGAACTTGCGCCATTTCGTGGTGGAATGGGATTTTCTCCGAGGCTGGGGATTCATTCGCCGTCACAATGCGCGATTGCGTAACTTGAGCCCGGGGAGCAGCGCCGCCCACATAAGGCATATTTTGATAATCCGTTTGATCTAGCATTTGCTCAAAATCTTCGGAGCTAGCCACAGGAAAGCCTCGGAATAGAAGTGTCCCGTGTTTAATCAAATGATTATGTAGTTCTGTTTTATGCTCGGATATCCACTGAAGAAACGCGGCTTTGTCTGTTTTTACGGCATCGTTATGTGGTACCACCAGTAATGGAAAATCCAACCCATTTACTTGTTTTTGTTCTGCAAGTTTGGAAATTGCCACACTCATAATTGCTCCCCTAAATTGCTACTAATTAAATAAAGAATTCATTTATTGATATGAATCAATAGTAGATGAATTATAAATCACTCTAATCGCTGCTGAGAAAAAAGTAAATCAATAGTGAATGAATTTTATGTAAATTTTACCTTTTCCATTCTTAGCTATTGATTTACTTATATTTTATTTAAACGAAAAGCCGGACTCAGTGATCTCGACAGCCTGACCCGTTTGCGCAGAATGCTGGGCAGCTAAGCCTATTACCACTGCTTTTAGTCCGTCTTCGATCGAGACATCAACAGGTTGCCGTTGTGTGACTGCCGCGAAGAAACCAACGTGCTGATAATAGGTCGAGCCGTTATGGTCTCCGGCGGCTAACAGCGTATCATCGACGGGGATGTCGGCCTCAATTGGCCCTTTGGGATGGCGCGGGCTGAGTATGACCTTGGGTACCGGTGCCTCACCTAGCGTTTCAGTTGGCCAGAAGCGTCCAGGTCCTGGTACAAAGCATTCTAGTTTGGCTGTAGGGCCGATGGCGCAGATTTCCTCTTGGTAGCGAGATCCTTCAGCGAACATATTGAGATCCAAGCAAGCACGTTTACCGTTGGCAAAGTCTACGATGACAAAAGCATTGTCGATGATGTCTGGCGTTTGTCCGGCGTAGCTTTCATCCAAATGATTACAGTCTTGACCGGTTGAGGCGTAAACCCGTTTAGCTTCACTTTGTGTGAGCAAGCGCATTAGGTCGAAAAAGTGACAGCATTTTTCTACCAGTGTACCGCCGGTTTTAGCGTTGAAACGATTCCAGTCATCCACTTTTTCTAGGAATGGGAAGCGGTGCTCGCGGATATTGAGCATCTTCAGGTCACCGATATCGCCAGCGAGTAATTGTTCTCGAAATTTCGCAACGGGTGGCATATAGCGGTATTCCATTGCAACCCAAACTGGCGCAGGATGGCGACTGGCAGCTGCCCGTACCTTTGCTATTTGATCCAGACTACTTACTACTGGTTTTTCCACCAAAATGGGGAGGTGAGTACGTTCGAATAATGTCAGTAGTTGGTCTGCGTGCTGGTAGTTGGGTGTAGCGATTACCAGGGCCTCAAGTTTCAGGTCAGCCTTCAGCATTTCTTCCAGCGTGTCAAAAAAGATCGCATCGGGCACCAATTGCAAACAGCTTTGCCGCATCTGAGCGTTGGGCTCAGTGATCGCAACGACTTCAGCTCCGTCTATAAGGGCAAGGTTGCGCAGGTGCTCCTGCCCCATCATGCCACAACCCAGAATGCCGTACCGGACGGTTTTTCCCATGGTATAAACCTCTTATTGTTATGAGTTGGTTTAATGCCATCGGGCAATGTACCTACATCTGGTTGGGTCATACCAAGTAAAAGAAAATTCCTCGATAAGACCCTCATTCGACCAGCTGCGACGATGCACCTTTGGCAATATTGTTTCTTGGGGTAATCCCAAGTGATCTGTCACCCAATTTGGAGCGACAGCGCAGTCTATTTCATCCTCTACCCGACTGATCCAAAACGAAAAGTGATCTCGGTAGTGCAAGTACAAGGATTCATGTAAATCCTTGGGTTTAAGATTTGGAGCGTGGGCATGCTTAAACCAAATTTGCTCCATTGCAACAAGCTCCCGATTTAGGTAACGGGCTCGTTTTACACACCAAAGCTTGTCATCACCCGCTACCCCTAACTGTTGCCGAGCAAAACTATCATCATCTATGCTCACAGCGAGAGTATCTGCGGTAGGTACGCCGCCTCCGGTAAGTGTTTCCAAATGAAAAAACTGATAAATGGCGCGTCCCCCCGGAGCTCGCTTTACATAGTTACCAGAGCCCTGGCGACGCTCAAGTAAGCCATCGTCTTCCAATTTTTTCAGTGCTTTACGCAGTGTGCCAACTGCTACTCCAAGGGTTGCCGCAAGTTCCGCCTCGATTGGCAGACGATCTCCTGCTTGCCAGTGACCGGCAGCGATCTCTCGGTGCAACAATTCACTGATTTGGATGTACAACGGCAACTGTTTGGTCTTGTTTTTTTTATCCATAGCGCTTTCCGATACTGTGTTTCTGCATTGGTATTATCTTACCTGCCGTTGCTGTCACTGTAAGCATAAAGCGCCATCGGCGATGATTTTTCCCTACAAAATCGCCGTCATCTGTCTGCATTTTTCCTCTTCGAGGAGATTTTTTTTAAAATTCATTCACTATTGATTTACATCATTAGAATACACTGTTAGGGTAAATATACAAGCTCCTGACAAGCCGATTCCTACTACGGTGTCTATGACGGGAGTCAAAATAAAAACAAATCCAAAGAAAATGGCCGTTGATAGGCTTTTCGAAATTGGGAGATCCGTAATGCAAAAGGTGCAAATTGGTAGTACACAGGTTCAGTTGAGTCGACTCGTGTATGGCGTGTGGCGGTTAGCCGATGATAGTGATGTCACTTTGTCTCATGTAAATAAAAAGATCGATTTGTGTCTCGAGCAAGGAATCAGCACCTTTGATCATGCCGATATTTATGGCGACTACGAGTGTGAACAGTTATTCGGCCGTGCTCTAGCTACTGGCGGGGCTCGACGGGAACAGATGCAATTAGTGTCAAAGTGCGACATTGCACTGTTATCCGAGAAATTCCCAAATCGCCGAGTCAAATTTTACGATACCAGCCCAACTTACATTACTCAGAGTGTGGAGCAAAGCTTACGTAACCTGCATACCGACTATCTAGATTTGCTTTTGATTCATCGTCCAGACCCGTTTATGGATGCGGCGCAAACGGGAGCAGCATTAGATGCTCTTGTGGACAGTGGCAAGGTACGTGCAGTAGGAGTGTCGAATTTCAATGTATGGGACTGGCGTTTGCTACAAGCGAATATGCGTCATCAATTAGCGGTCAATCAAGTGGAGATGAGCCTCCTCAAACAGGATGCCTTCATTGATGGCACCCTAAGTGCCATGCAGATTGATGGTTTAACACCAATGGCTTGGTCACCTTTAGGTGGTGGGGCACTATTCGGGGATACGCCTGCTGCCCAGAGACTGCGTGATGTCTTTCATAAAATCTCGGCAATTACTGGTGTGACTGACGATCATATTGCGCTAGCTTGGTTGTTGGCACACCCTGCGAATATCTTGCCAGTAGTCGGCACCAACAATTTAGAACGAATCCAAAAACTGTCCCAAGCAGTAAGCGTTCATATGGAAAGGGAAACTTGGTTTGAACTCTGGACTGCTGCTAACGGACAAGAAGTGCCTTAAGACTATTCGAAAAAAAGAATAACAAGATTGGGAGAACGTCTCATGGCTCTGTTACACACTTTGGTGGCGTGGTTAACGTCCCTTAATTTGCTGCTACATCGCATCGGTAGAAATATTGCTTGGATATTGGTTGCGCTAATGATTAGCGTGATTCTGTTGCAGGTATTTTGTCGTTATGTATTGGGTAATGCTCTGCCTTGGCCAGAAGAAGCGGCTCGGGCACTTATGATTTGGATGATGGCGATGGTGGCTGGAGAGGCCTATCGTAAGGGCTCTTTCGTTGCCATTGACATGTTTCTCTATGCCTTACCCAGAAGAGCGTCAAGTTTGCTAAAGCTTTTGCTCTTACTCACTGCTGGTGCTGTCTTGGTAAAACTTTCCATGATGGGGGTTGAGTTCTTCGAGCGAGGATTCCGCTCCCGTGCCGCCTCCATTCATATTTCACGTGCATGGATCTATTTGGCAATGCCGGTGTGTTTTATCACCATGCTGCTGGCGAATATCGAATTATGCCTCAGGGAAATTGGGGTGTTGTTTGGGCGTCGAGACGATTTTGCATTACGCGGCGAAGTACGTGCTGACGCTACAGCAGACTAATCAATAAGCTCATCTGACAGAACTTACAATAACAACAAGAGACAAAACTATGTTAGCGCTGTTCTTACCTCTATTTTTAATTCTGCTGCTTATCGGGATGCCGGTCTTTTTCGCCATGTTGGCAGCGCCGGGAATTATGCTGTACGCCACCGGTATGGAACGGGACATTTCCCTACTATTTCGGAATATCTACAACGGTATAGACTCCTTTCCGTTAATGGCCATTCCGTTCTTCATGTTGGCCGGAGAACTGATGAATCGGGGTGGCATTACGATGAATCTGGTGCAGTTTTCCCAATCATTTATTGGTCATGTTCGCGGCGGGTTGGCTCACGTCAACATCCTATCTAGTATGCTATTTGCCGGACTTTCCGGTTCAGCAGTAGCTGATACTTCGGCAATTGGCTCGATGATGATTCCAGCCATGGAGAAGAATGGCTATTCGCGTAAATTCGCAACGGCTATCACCGCAGCTTCTTCGGTAATCGGACCAATAATCCCCCCATCCGGCATTATGATTATTTATGCCTATACCATGGAAGTCTCAGTAGCCGCCTTATTTGCCGCTGGTATCGTCCCTGGAATCTTAATTGGCCTCGGACTGATGGCCATGGTTGCCATGATGGCGAAGAAATATGATTTTCCGGTGGCTGGCCCCAAAGCAACTTGGCGTGAGCGGGGGAGTGCCACACGTAACGCGGTGTTTCCTTTATTCGCTCCGGTGATTATCTTGGGGGGAATTATTGGTGGTGTGTTCACACCAACAGAGGCATCTGCCGTAGCGACTGCCTATGCATTGATTATCAGTGTGTGGGTAATGAAAACGGTCAAGCTGAAGGATTTACCGGATATCTTTATTAAAGGAGCCAAAGCATCAGCTGTTGTGTTGCTGCTAGTTGGGTCCGCTATTGCTTTTAAAACGGTCGTTAGCCTGTCTCACAGCGCAGAGATTCTCGCAAATTGGGTGTTAACCATAAGTGAAAACCCACTAATGCTACTGTTTTTGATCAATATCCTGTTGTTCATTGTCGGTATGTTTTTAGATGCTGGTCCGGCCATCATTATCTTAGGGCCGATTCTGGGACCCATCTTTGTCAATCTGGGAATCGATCCAATTCATTTTGCCATCATTATGAGCGTGAATCTGACCGTGGGACTGGCTACGCCACCTATGGGGTTGGTGCTGTTCGTGGCCTCCAGCGTGTCGGGCGAACGCATCGAAACTATCTCCCGAGCAATTCTGCCGTTTTTGGCAGTCGAAGTTGCCGTCATATTTCTGGTGACTTTCTTCCCATCTCTATCGATGACAGTACCTAGATTACTAGGGCTGGCGACCTGATAGACATAACGCAAAGCAAAAAACCAAAAGAGGACTGATCAATGTTCACGAAAACAAAAATAAATGGTGTGGTTGCCGCTACGTTAATTGGTGCTGGAGTTCTGCTATCTGGCTTAAGCCAAGCGGCGGAGTTTAACCTGCGTGCGGTGGCAAACTCTAACGAGAATGACGAAGACTACGACGGTTTGGTCGTGTTTAAGGACTTTGTAGAATCTCACTCCAATGGGCGCATCGGTGTAGATATCTATATGGGCACTCAGCTTTGTGGCAACGGTGTAGAATGTCTGGAGGGATTGGAGTATGGATCGCTAGATATTTACATCTCGACATCTGGTGGAGCATCAGCCATGTACCCTTATGTACAAGTGTTGGACTTGCCTTATGTACTGCGTGATGACCGTATTGCTGAAGAAGTGCTAACCGGTGATTTCACCCGTGAATTACGTAAACAAATTCTCGAAGATTCGGATAATACCGTACGCTTGATGACCATCGGTAACACAGGTGGCTGGCGTAACTTTGCGAATACCAAACGTACAATAAAAGAACCGGGTGACCTGAAAGGGTTGAAGATCCGTACCGTGGTATCCGATTTACCGCAGGAGTTAGTACGTTCGTTGGGGGCAAGCCCAACGCCAATTCCATGGGGTGATTTGTTCACTTCATTCCAAACTGGTGTTGTTGAGGGGTCAAAAAATGGTATCACCGACATCATGGGCATGAAGTTCACTGATGCTGGTCTCAAATATGTCACCCTAGATGGTCATGCGTACATGTCTGCTCTTTGGTACATGAATAACAATACGTTCATGGACTTGCCTGAAGACCTGCGTCGTGTAGTCGTCGACGGTTTTTCAGCCCTGCAACAAGCTACCTTTGCTTCGCCAAAGCGTAAGTCAATCGCGGCATACAAAGCCTTTAATGAAGCAGGGGGTGAGCTTTATGTACCAACGCCTGAGCAAAAAGCAGAGTTTGCCAAAGCTGCGGCCCCAGTTTATGACTGGTTCAAAGAGAACGTAGAAGACGGCGAGAAGTGGTACAACCTGCTGAATGATGCCGCGCAAAAAGCGGAGCAAAAAGTCGCAGCCGAGTACGCTGCTGATCTTAAGTAATACCTACTCATATTAGGGGCAGTGTTCTCTGCCCCTTTCTCCAACAACTTGATACTTTCCTAAATGGGTGATTTATGTTCAACCCAATTGGCTTTTTTGCGCCCAAAATTCGTGGTGTGATGCTAGCAGCAATGATGGGGCTATCGGCAGCGTTCCTTAGTGAGCATTATGGTGCCCCAGTGATGCTGATGGCACTGCTACTTGGCATGAGCTTTAATTTTATGTCTGAGTCAGAGGCAACCGTAAAGGGCGTCGAGTTTAGTGCAACAACCATCCTTAGAGTCGGGGTAGCGCTCCTCGGGGCTCGTATCACCTTCGGCTCATTGACTGATTTTGGTGTTCCCATATTAGTTGCAACGGCGACCTTGGTTGTTGCCGTCATTTTGCTTGGAGTTGTGCTTGGGAGACTAATGAAGTTACCCGCCAATATGGGTCTACTGGGGGGATGTGCTGTCGCTATTTGTGGTGCATCCGCTACTGCCGCAGTGGCAGCCATTTTACCTAAAAGCCAAGATGCTGATCGGTCCGTCGTGTTCACTATCGTGGGTATTACTGCAATGAGTACTACGGCGATGATTTTTTACCCGATGCTAGCAAACTGGCTGGGAATGGATGAGAGGGCCATCGGATATTTTTTGGGAGCAACGATTCATGACGTTGCCCAGGTAGTCGGGGCTGGCTATGGGGTATCTGAATATGCAGGAGACACGGCTACGGTGATCAAACTGTTTAGAGTCGCTATGCTGGCACCTATTGTATTTTTTCTGGCGCTATTTTTTGCTCGTCATCAATATGAAAGTCGGGCAACGCGAACCTTCCCAATACCGGGTTTTCTAGTGGTGTTCATTCTGCTTATGTTGGCAAACACTATGGGATTAATCACTCAAGATCTAAGTGAGATGGTGGCTAGTCTATCACGATGGTGTCTGATCGTGGCGATTGCCGCGATTGGTATGCGTACCCAGCTAAATAAACTACGTAAAGTCGGTATGGCCGCTATCTTACTGCTGGTTATAGAGACCATTTTTATGGCTGTGTGTGGCTCTGCGTTGGCACTAATGTTTTTGTAGGATGAGAACCGCCCGATGAATTACTAGTATTCACCGGACAGTGATGGATTACCAATGCACAACTCGGTTACGCCCACTTTTCTTAGCTCGATACAGCGCTTTGTCAGCGAGTTGCAGTAGCTCGCTGTAATTTCTGCTTTGAGAGCTACTGGCGACACCGATACTCACGGTGACACTTAAGCGCTCCTTGCCAATATCTACTTGAGTCTGAGCAATGCTGTTGCGAAGTTGTTCGAATTGCTTAAGCACGGACTCGGTGTCACCGTAAACTAGACAGGCAAATTCCTCACCGCCCCAACGTGCGGTAATGTCTAAATTCGGGAAATGCTTTAACGTGTCTGCAACAGCATTGATTACCTGATCACCAGCCACGTGACTGTAGGTGTCATTAATCTTCTTGAAATGGTCAATATCTAGAATCGCCAAGGTAAGTGGGGTTTCCGCGCTAGTATTGCTTAAGTGCTGACGCAATGCAGTATCAAAGGCACGTCGATTGGCAAGTCCAGTTAATACGTCTTCGTTACTTAGGCGTTCAAACTCTTCTGATTGCTGACGCAAGGCTTTTGTTTGAATATCGACTTGTTGCTGGAGGTGACGCTCTCTCTGTTGCAATGAGTAGATGCGTAAGTAAATGATGGCGCCCAAACCAACCAGTGTAATCAATACTAGGCCAACGCGTACGTCCGCACGCTGCCACCAAAATGGTTCTACCGTGAATGCGTAGTGAAAATCTGCCTCACTCCAGGTGCCGTAAGGATAACGAGCCGCGACGCGAAATTCATAGTTTCCCGGTGGTAAGTTGGTATATTCCGCGACGCTTTGTGCTCCTTTAAAGCTCCAGTTCTCCTCAAACCCCAATAATTGGGTGCGGTATTCCAATCGACTTGGCATCAGGTAGCCTAGTCCTGCATAAGAGAAACGAATACGGTCTGTGCCTGCTGGTACAATATTGTCATGGGATGGATTAATAGCGTTCTCGCCAAAGGCGACTTCTTCGATCACCACCGGAAGTAGATATTGATCTGCCTGACTAAGTGCAAATGGATTGACCCGAGAAACACCTAATGCCGTTGCTACATACATATTGCCATCTGGGGACATTGTTAAAGCAGGGTTGGAGCCACCATTAGCTTGGCTGCTTCCCATGCCATCCCCACGTCCAAATCGATCAAACGGGATAGTCGCTTGTTTCCCATCGGCTACATTATGAGCTTGATCATAGGGAATACGCCACAAGCCACGGTTGCTAGATAGCCACAAGCTGCCGCTGTTGTCTTTTACAACTTGGAAGAATTTGTCGATCGGGAGTCCATGGGAGCGGCTTATGATAGCCAACGATTGATCCGCTTGTTTGAAGCGAATAATGCCACGGTCGGTTGCTATCCACACAAAGCCGGGCTCGATTTGAAAGCCGAAGCTAAACTGGGCTTCTTCGTAGTCTTCAATCGGCAGTGCAGTGACTTTACCATTCTCGATATAACCGGCACCAATACCCGTACCAAACCAGATACGACCAAATTCATCTTCTGCTAAAGCCACCACATAGTCATCAGGCATAGCGCTATTGGCTTTGGTGTAGATTTGAACCTGTTTCGTAGCTACGGAATAATGTGCTAGACCAACTGGCGTGCCAAACCAAAGGTCGCCACTTTTATCCTGCAATATGGCGCGTACTTCTGTAGTTGGTAATCCTTCAGCCATACTCATAAATGGAGTGAGTTGATCTCCAGCAAGTCGATAAACTCCATGTAAATAAGTGCCCACGAGCACATCGCCATTTTTTAGCGACGCTAAACTTAGGACTGATAACGTTGGCGCTGGCGCTGGAGTAAATGAGCGGATCTGATCACCAACGATAAGGTTTAAACCCGCATCTGAGCCAACTAAAACGCCTTCGTTCCCATAGGGCAATACCGCTCGAACGAAGTCACCATAGAGCCCATCTGTTTTGGTAAAGGCAACAAAAGGGGCTTCCCGTAAGCGCATCAAACCGCCATTTGTTCCGACCCAAATACTGCCTTCTAGATCTTGGAAAATAGAGATGACCCGGCTATTTGGTAGTCCATCAGCGACCTCCATGCGTTCCACGATCTCCCCATCAACTCGAATCAGACCAGAGGCGATGGTGCCCAACCAAAGGTTGCCATCGCTGTCTTCTTCAATGACAGTAATCGATTCGTTAATCAGGCTTTCATGGACTGGGGTAAGAACCTGATTATCCATGCGCCAAGCTCCCATTTCTGTCGCAACCAGCAGTCGCCCTTGGCTATCGGTGGCAACATGCATGATGCGCTTTGGCGTAATCCCATCAGGGAAATGAACGGGTTGCGCCTTTTCATCATGAATGCGGTATAGACCTAGATCTGTTGCCGCATAAATATCCCCATTGGGGAGTTGGGTCAGGCGATAGCCGCTGAAACCAGTAACGATGGCTTTCTCGGCTGCATATTGGTGGGTTGCTGTGTACTCACGTTTAAAAATTCCTTTGCCTTGAACGGCAATCCAGAGATTTTTAGCTTGGTCAATCATGACGTGATTCACTAGGCTAGTTGCAGCTGGTTGCGGAAACCAGTCATAGCTTTCGCGCAGGGTCAAACTCCCTCGAGCACCGCCTATCCAAAGCTGGTTATTGCTGTCTGCGACCAAAGCTCTCGTGCCAGAATCCAGTATGCCGTTAACCGCATCGCGCCCTAAAAGCTTAAAGTCTCGACCATTGTATTGCGCTACACCTTCCCATGTAGCAAACCAAAGATAGCCGTCTTCAGATTGAGCAATGGCATTAATGCTATTGTGAGGTAAGCCATCGTTAGAGGTCCATGTTTCGATAAAATAATCAGCAAGTTTAGCTGCATAGCTGGTTGATCCTGCCAACATGACAACTAATACTAAAGCTGACGACAACCAGCTGCGCATATTCATGGGAAACTCCCTTTCAGTGACTTTTTTAGGCGGATATGGGAAAGCTGACAAACTCGTGCCGCAGGCTGTGCATCCGCTTTGATAAATGCAGACCAAGATGATAGGAGATAACCGTGGAGCGTACCAATATATAGTGGTTGCTTATGGTATGAGTTTGGTAAAGATTTGATATAACTCGGTACTTTAAAGCAAAGAAACTCCCCCGGACGTTATTGATCGCCGGGGAGAGCTTTTGTTATGCGAAAAGGTTAGCTCACGATCGCAACCACAATATCCATGACATTGGTGTTGGTAGGTCCTGTTATAAAAATGCCGCCGTGTTCGCGGAGGTAAGTTCCCGCATCGGCACGTTTAAGCGCATTATTTGCTCCTGCAACATCCGTTGCCGTGGTTCCATCGACGATACCGCCAGCTGCATCGGTTGGACCATCACTACCATCGGTGCCAGCGACTAAAATGGTTACGTCATTTCGACCTACAATATGTTGTGCTAAACCAAGCGCTAACGCTTGGTTACGGCCGCCACTGCCTGGGTTTTCAGGTAGTTTTACAGTGGGTTCGCCACCGAAAATATAGACGCCAGTTTCTGCTTGTGCGATTTCTTTACCCAAGCGCTCAGATAAGACGGCAACATCATCGTATAGGCATTCCCGATTTTGTTTTACCTCAAAGCCGAGTTCGCTTGCCTTGGCGGCTGCAGCCAGTCGGGCCACTTCATTGGTGGCAATTAAATCAATGCTAGATTGGGTTGGGCATCGCTTAGTGTCGCCGGTGCCAGAGCCAATGGTGCTAATGCTATCACCTTCTACATCGGAAATGGCTAGCACGCGAACTTCTTTTCCCTTGAAGTTTTCCAGCAATTTACCATCTTTGATCAAAGAGGTTTCTTTGCGGCGCGCGTTAATTTGACCGATGTTAAAACCTGCCGCCAGCATTTGATCGGTCAGTTGCTGCCAGTCTTCTAGCGTCACGTCATCAGGCAACGCTTCGGATAGGGCGGATGTACCCCCCGATACCAATAGCAATAAATGACTGCCGATCGGCATTTCGTTTACTGTCTCTAGCATCTTTGTACCGGCATCTAACGAGTGCTGATCCGGTACGGGGTGCGCAGATTCAATGACAGTAACATTTTCTGCTGCCCACATTGCTGCGTCAGTGTGATCGTATTTTGTGACCAAGAGGGCAGGGCAGTGATAGCCTAATGCGGCTAACGCACCGGCACACATACCGCTCGCTGCTTTTCCAACGGCAATGATTTGGTCGGGTTTAAAGTCATCAAATGCACTTACTGCTCGTTGGGTTGCGTTGTAACCGGCAACCGCATCAATGGCCGCATTAAAAATGGCGATGGCAGACTCTTTTTCTACGGTTTGCAAATCTACTCTCCTTTATACGCTTTCCAGCATAAGAACATAAAAAAGCCGCATCAACAAAACCATTTATGGTGTTGATGCGGCTTGTTGGTCTATCTAGTCAACCAAATGGCTGTTATTTACCGAAAGGTCCTTGCAAACCGTTCTGAGCCATCAAGGTGCCGTAGATATTAGAGTTCAACACCATCATTTCAGTGTACTCAGCTACTAGAGCTGCACGCTTGTCTGCGTCTTGAGTTGCATTGATCGCGCCCCAGTAAGCCGCCATTTTCGTTGCGCTGTCAGCAAGTTGCTTGATCTGCTCGTCAGATAGGTTCGCAACAGAGCTAGAGTTAACTTTGCCCACACCATTAACAGTCTTCGCACCACCATCTGTGTAACCTTCTGGTAGATTACCTTTTAGGTTCACTACTTTACGGTACTTGATCACAGATAGAATCT
This sequence comes from Maribrevibacterium harenarium, assembly GCF_006385675.1. Classification (GTDB taxonomy): domain Bacteria; phylum Pseudomonadota; class Gammaproteobacteria; order Pseudomonadales; family Marinomonadaceae; genus Marinomonas; species Marinomonas harenarium. The sequence goes on from NZ_VFRR01000015.1 coordinate 13,493, forward strand.
GATCAACTGCTTGCTTAGCGCCTTCTACACGTGAAACGTGCTCAGTGTCCGCTGCCGCGTGTGGTAGTAGCTCCATTTTACCTACGTGTTTCTCGTAGATATTGCGGTAAGGCACCATTGGGCCAGACAAAGCACCAGTTTCTGGGTCTTTGAATAGGTCCGCGTCGATAGCTGCGTAGCGGATCTGACCGCTCGCAAGTGCTGCATCAAGGGCTTCGATGTCAACCACTTCACCACGATCATAGTTTACTAATACTGCTCCTTGCTTCATGGCAGAGAATACTTCTGCATTGATGATGTCGGAGTTAGCAAATTTGCCTGTTTCTGCGTTGAATGCACCAAGACCAGTGTGTGGGCTAAGTACGTCAGCGTCTTGTGCTGCTTCAACGATGCTAGCAGCGTAGGTGAAGCCTTCAGACTCGATCCACTGTTGGTGAGCTGGACGAGCATAAACGGATACTTTCATACCGAACGCTGCGCCTAGTTTCGCCACTTCACGACCGATGTTGCCGTAACCGATGACAGCAAGTTTCTTGCCTTCAAGTTTAGTGGTTGGGAATTCCGCTAGGTTTTTACCTGTGTCGAAGTCGCCAGCCACAACGCGATCGTGCATTGCGCTTACTTGCAGGTCTGGAAGTACTTTTAGAAGCGCTTTCATGGCTGCTTGTGCAGTGGCACGAGAGTTGAAGCTTGGTGTGTTCATCAGTGGTGCAACACCACCTTCACCGTTACCGCCACCCCAGCTAGCAGAACCCATGTTGCCAGTACCCGCACCGATACGTACGCCGCCTAGCTCGAATTTAGCTGCAGCAGGGAAGAAGGTAGCAGCTGCGATTACCGCGTCGTATTGACCTTCTCCAGTTTCTGCTAGTAACTCGTCTTCACGGCTTAGGCTTGGCTGATAGAAGAAGTGAACTTTACCTTTTTCTAGATCGCCTGCTTCTGAAACAGAACCGAAATGGAATTCGCCACCTTGAGATTTAATGTAAGCAGCCACTTCAGAGCAGTCAGCTTCCCCATCAGCATTGAATACCATACCAACAAGATCAGCGATCAATACTTTGTAAGCGCGGTTCGCGTCATCAAAACGCACTTCTTCGGAAGAAGAGGCAGATACGGCGCTTTCAAAAGACTCGCCTTGAGCTACTAACATGTCTTCAAGTACCGCATTTTTTGCACGTAGGTAGCAGTACTGGATGTTTTCCAATAGGGCAACGATGTCTTGAGTCGGACGGATGCCACCGATCCACGCACGGTAATCACCAGGCGTGCTTGGGAAAGCGTTTACGTAGCGGGCTACATCAAGACCTTTCTCGTGGGTGCCATCGGCATGAGTGATACCCTCATAACCAAGCATCTGCTTAGATTTTGCGATGATCTTAGCGTGTACTTCTGGGTCAGTAATATCACTGTCGGTCACTTTCAACAGAGTTACTGCAGCACCGCGAGAATCAGCATTCGCAACACCAAGCTCGAATAAGTCGTTGTTAGCAATCCATTCATTTACCAAATCACGGTTTGCTTTAGAACGAGCGTTTAGCGCGTAAACATCACCGATCATGCGCTCATTACGGAGAATTGCGAAAGTGGTTTCGGCAAATGCTAATGTACTGAAAGTGTTGATAATGCCGCCAAGCATTTGATCTTTTTCAGCATCGTAGATAGGACCAAGGTCCGTTGTTTTCTCACTTGTTAAAGGTGCTTTTGCATCACGAGGCACAGCGATTTTTAGCTGACGTGGGATCGCCCAAGAAGGATCCTTTTGGTTCGCATTGATGCGAGCAAGCGCTGGCTTGGTTAGGGATACGATGAAGTAACCAGAAATACCACCGATTGCTTTTTGGAATGGCATGAACATATTACATTTCGTCAATACGCCATCAACTAGCTCTTGTGCCCAAGGCATAGCGCCTAGCAGAGAAGTCGCATCGATTACCGCATGGTGCTCTTCTGGGTTTGCGTCAACCCACTCAAGTAGATTGCGGATTTCTTGTTCAGTGTAAGTGGTTGCGCCAGTGGTCTCGTGACCTACACCGAAGAATAGCTTAACGCCCTTTCCTAGTAGGAAAGATGCACTTGGAATCGCGCCTTCGCCTTCAGCGAAGATAATGCGACTTTCGTCACCATTCGTGGCGTAGCGTTGTAGTTCAGTCAGCTGTGTGCCCCAAGACTGACGGAAGAAACCGCCTGCTTTACCCTCTGCAGATTCAGGTTTAGGCGTGTCAACGAAAACGATCTGAGATGGATCGTTAGCCGTCATGAGGTGTAAAGCGGCAGCTGTAAAACCGCTGTGACCACCACCAAGACCAACAGCCATGCTGTTAGATTTTGGGAAACCGAAGTAGCGGTGGATTTCGCGCATCATGTCGTTTAATACTTTATCTGCAGGATAACCACGGTGCATACCACGACCGATTTCCGCCGTAGTAAAGCTGCCGATGCGGTTACCTTTGTCATCCAATTTCGGGTAGTTTTCTTCCAACCATGCGTCGAACTCGAAACGCAACAAGCGTGCGTCTACTTCGTTCAAAGTCATATCGGTGATTGGACCTACACCAAAAAATTGGTTGCTAGTAGCCTGAGGTGCGCCGTTCTTAGTTAAAGAAACTGCGCTCTCACGAGCAGCTTTTAATTGTTCAATTGAAGTCATCTTTTCGTTTCCTGCAAGATAGTTAAATGCCTAGTTCTGGAGTAATTCCTCTCCCGTGGTTAGGCCAAAAAGACTTGTGAAAAAGCGCAAAATGCACTGACAAAGTCTTGGCTGAAACACTATGAGGCAGACATAAGTCTGCATTACACCTGTGCTATCTCCACAGTTTAATCTTGTTTAAACCTCCAATTGTTTTCTGAAAACGGCAGAATTATGCATTTACACTACGTTTGTTATGCGTAAATTTTGGGCAGGTAAAGAGGCTTGAAACGCCATATTGAGGAGTAGTGTGGAGTCTTTGTGGCACTATTATCGGAGTATGAAACCGATAATAGTGCAATATATTGTGTGGCGCGGTTTCCGACGGGGATTCCTCTGGAGGGACAGTTTAATGAGACAAGCTGAGTTAGCTGCCAATTAGCTGCGTAAAAATTTCATCGGCCTGTTTCAAAGCCTTGAGGTAAAGTTGATTTAGCAACGGTTGCTCTAAATTGCTACAGCTGCGTAATGCTTTAAAATCAAGATCGCCGCTGATCTCAGCGTTTTCGAGCGCTTGAAGAGCTAAGCCAAGGGGGCCCTGCTTGTAGAGAATAGCTAGCTCAACGTCTTCCGGTAAACCGAGATTGGCGATAAGGTTCTTTTGATTAACCTCTAGGATCAAATCCAAAACAGAGAATAGCCCGACAATATAGCCATGAAACACATTCCCTTCATCCAAGGCTTCGGCAACGCCTTCGCAGAAAGCGGCGTAGGTAAATGCTGTTTTTAATAAGGCGTGGGGCTTGCCACGACCTGCCTCGGTGACAATAAACAGCGAGATAATTTTTTTAACTTCTATTTGTCCAAGATATACCAGCGCGTGCTCAACGCTCGATATCATCACCTTGGAGCGACCTGCGGCGTTGGCCACCTTTAAAAAGCGATACATCATATTGATATCGCGTTTGACCACCTCAGCCACTTTCTTAAAATCGAAGTTGACGCCCAGATCTAATTGCAATAATGCATTTAAATTGCTGCCGGAAAGAGAGAAGTCCTTACGTACGTATACGCTACGATCTGAAAAGATTGGCCCTTGAAAGCGCTTAATCCCAAGCCCGGCAAAAAAATCAATTAGATCTCGACTATTGATACCGTCTACCAAGATTCTATCCACATCGACTTGGCAAGCCTTTAAGTGATAGATTGCAGCGGTACTGGCTTCCATGCTGGAAAAGTGCACGCGAAACTCGGAGAACAGATCACAAGCAGCACGGCTAGGGCGCCGATGATCCTCAAAATCTAATAGAAACCTATGGTTGGCTATAGTGCCTTCTTCTAGGGTTTGGCGTATAAGCGGGTTTTGCAGCAGCGTGTCATTCACTACCATGACCGTATTGCCGGGTGCTTGCACCCGTAGCGAAGCCTTCAGCATATTGACGCTGTGAGTAGTCAAATAACTTGGAAGAGTCTCCGTCAATTCTATCTGAGCGGTAAATTGGACAATTTCATCCATTACGTCAGCATTAGTCTCATTGCCTTTGAGCATCACCTCGTAAGCTACAGGCTCAAGCTTGCAGTTTATAATGGTACGTCTTGCCACTGCACCATCTGGCAATAATTCGTCATTTTTTATACGTTCGTAAAAAAGATCAATAATCGACTGATTGCTCATACAACTACTCTAAAACAAGAATGGGGCTATCCTGAAACTTTGCTTAGCAAGCTTTCACCAGCTTTGCAGGCATAGGTCAGATTTAACTGTAACCGATAACTGTTGTCTTTGAGTATACAGCTTGCGACTTTGCCGATGAAATCGACCTGATTTTTGACGCCATCAATCAAGACGACGGCTCTCACTTTGATCATGGATGCAATCGTTACTTTGATGTCTGAACGAATGAGAAGCTTGCGACTTCCCAGATGCGTCACGCCAATATCGTAGACTTTGAAGTCCTGCGTCAACATTTTGGCGCCAAAAGGGAAAGCAACCAGACGTTGGTTGTCGGGTGATTTTTGGGCCTGAGGGTAATGTTTTTCACTAAGTGCCATTTTGGAGAGACTACCTGTCAGAATAAGTAAGGATGATCCTTGGTGCCTCCTAGACTTCCTGTGACACGAGTATGTCAGAGAAACTTAAGATGAATCTGTAGTGAGTTGGCGTATTTCAGGTGCGTTTTTGCAGACAAATGTATGGGAACGCAACAGAGTGTAATCTTTCGTGTAATAGATCACTTTTACTTGCGTTGGATCCTTCATGCTAAAAATAGCCTCCATTCATCTTTTTGCAGTTGTTGTTGCAGGTGTACTTGCGTTCTCTCAATTCCACTGGCCAGCCTTCATTGTGTTAGCTTTATCTGGGATCCTGCTGGTTTTTCTATCCCGCCCTCAAATCGAGAAGATTGAGGAGGCTCCTGTCACTACACAGTTGAACAATGCCCATGAAGAGGCGCAAAAGCTGTTTCATGACGAATTGGTGCCGATCATTGAAGTGTGTACCGATGACCTTAACAATGTATTAACTACCCAAATGAGTGCTGTCTCGCTGTTGAGTCAATCATTTGAAGAAACCAATCGGCTGATTGGCAACCAATCTGACTGTATTCGTACGTTGGTGTCTGACGGTCAGAGTGACGGGCGTAGTTATAGTGAAGTCATGCGTGATTTTGCTGATCATACTGCGAATACCTTAGACCGATTTATCAATAGCACAGTGGAAATGTCAGCGGCTTCCATGGAGCTCCTTACCAAGGTTAACGCAATCCATGACGAGATGCCTCAGATTACCAAGGCGCTAAAAGATATTGATGATATTGCAGAGCAAACGAACTTGCTTGCTTTGAATGCAGCGATCGAAGCTGCCCGCGCCGGTGAAGCAGGACGTGGCTTTGCTGTGGTAGCAGATGAAGTACGGTCATTATCAAACCGTTCAGCGGGTTTCAGTGTCGCAATTCAAGGGCGTTTGCAAAAGATGCAGCAACAGGTGGCAGACCTGACCACTTCAATGGAACGTCTAGCGGCTCACGATGTAACTTACATTATGGAATCCAAGAAAACCATGCAGCAAGCCTTGGATCATATCGTTGATAAGGCAGAATCCGATGCCGAGGTCACGCGTGAATTGGATGCTTTGGCTAGCAGTTTGGAATCGTCCATTTTTGCAGCTACTCGAGGTCTTCAGTTTGATGATATCAACCGTCAAAATATTCAATACACGTTGGACACACTCCAGTTTATTGCCGATCACTTGCAAAGTATCAAGCAGCATTCCTTTGAGGATCTAGAACGAGTTCTTGGTGAAAAACTTGAAGCGATCAGGACGAGAAACAAAGACAAGCATAATCCCGTGTCACAACAGGATATTGAGAGTGGTGACATCGATTTGTTCTGATGTCCGTTTACAGAGTAGTAGGTAGAGGCTATGTCACAATCAGCAGTTATTAGCATTCCCGAGCGTTTCGACTTTAGTACCCACAAGTGGTTTACGGAGGCGTACGACAAAGCGTTAGCGACTTCAAAAGAAATCGTGCTCGACTTTTCTCGAGTGACTTATATCGATTCTTCTGCGTTGGGGATGATGGTTTTATTGCATCGAAAAATCACCACAAATGGTGGTAAGGGTGTTATTCGCAACGTCACCGGTACCGCCAAAGATATTCTGGATATGGCTAACTTCTCGACTCTTTTTAAGTACGAGTGAGTCTAGGTTATGCAGACTCCACCACGAGTCCTAATTTTAGAGGACAATGCCACTACCCGCATGATCATTTCCAAATCTCTGGAAGAGCAGGGAGTGGACGTGGTAGTAGCTTGTACGTTGGCAGAAGCAGAACAGCATTTTCACGATGCTAGCATTGATTTGTATTTGTTGGATGTGAATCTTCCAGATGGGGATTCAACCTCTATTTTACCAAAGATACGCCTCTTGTATCCTATGGTGCCCGTGTTGATCATGACAGCAGATCATGAGCATTCTCGTATCTCGGAGTTTTTCGCGGCTGGAGTCCGTGACTTTATTCGGAAGCCGATTCATCCACTTTTGCTGGCGAGTAAAGTGCTGAGTTTTATTAAGGCCTATGAGACTGAAAAGGCATTATTCGAAGCCAACGAGATGTACCAACGAATCTCTCATGAGAAAGAACAAGAGGAGCAACTGGCTCACTATGTGTATGACCACATATTGATGATGCACAACACGCCGGTTTCTGGTCTGCAAGTGGTTGAGCGCTCCAGTGGGCGTTTTTGTGGTGACATTCTTGTGTCATCAAAGGCACCTAATGGCAGCTTGATTGTGATGCTAGCCGATGCAACTGGTCATGGAATGGCAGCAGCATTAACTATTTATCCGATGGTTTCCACCTTTTCGGCAATGGTAGGCAAAGGCTTATCACTTGGGGCAATCATCAAAGAGTTAAGTGTTAAGCACTCTCAAAGTATTCCTCAAAACCGCTTTGTGGCGACTATCCTGATGGAGGTTTCTCCTTCCTCGGACACCATCCGAATCTGGAGTGGTGGTATGCCTAAAGTGCTGGTGTTTGATCATGACGGACGCTTGGTTAACAAAGTTGCTTCACAAAATATGGCGATTGGGATTTTGCCCGCTGATATGGTTAGCACCAAGATGGAAACGTTGCCGCTCAGGGGGGTCGGGGCGTTAGCCTTGTTTAGTGACGGACTCATCGAGAACAAAGTCATCGAGGGGCGTAAAATTTCATTTGATGAAGCTTACGAGATGATTGCTGACGGTATTTCTGACCTACCTGGGTTGGTAGAGCGAATGCACTCTTATGAAGATTATATCAATCTATCTAAAGATCATGATGATATTACCTTGGCGCTACTGAATGTTGCCGAGGTCGTAGACGAACTTAATTCGTCAAAAGAAGTACACGAGCCAGTAAGAGGCGATTTCAAATTCCATTTTGAACTATCTGGGAAATCATTAAACAACGAAAAATTCCCATTCAGCCTATCCGAAATGTTGTCAGGTTATGGATTCAAAAAAGATTTTTGTCAGCGTATTTTTACCGTAATCACCGAGCTTTTCTTGAATTCTGTAGATCACGGCTTGTTTGGTATATCGTCGGATACCAAAGAAAATGACTTTATCAACTACTTAACCTTACGCGATGAAGCGAAGCTTGCTATTGCAAAAGATGCTAAGGTTTGTATAGACATCGCTTGGGACGAACAAACACAAACATTGACATTAGCTCTGTCTGATAGCGGCAGCGGCTATGTGCTAGATATTAACAAAAGCGGCTCTGAAGGAGCAGCCCATGGTCGTGGACTTAAGCTGATTTCCACCCTTAGTTCACGCTTCCACTATGACCAAATTACAAATACCACTCATGTCACTTTGGAGTATTAGGTAACCGTTATGAGTAAAAATTTACTGATCGTTGATGACTCGCCATCAGTACGTCAGATGGTAGAAATGACGCTTAAAGGCGCTGGTTATGCTGTTAAATCAGCGAAAGATGGCCAAGAAGCGTTAAATATGTGTCGCTTGGAGCGTTTTGATTTTGTCCTTACAGATCAAAATATGCCGAATATGGATGGCATTACTTTAATCAAGTCATTGCGTACTTTACCTGCCTACGCCCGTACTCCACTTATTGTCTTGACGACGGAAGCGAGTGACGCGATGAAGCAGAAAGGCAAGGCGGCGGGTGCGACAGGTTGGATGGTGAAGCCATTTGATCCGAAAAAACTGTTAGACGTGGTTGCCAAAGTACTGCGCTAAGGCGCGGGTGTCGTTTGTTAGCGCTTGGGGTTAAGCATGGATAATATGGGTCAATTCAATGAGGTCTTCTTCGAAGAAGCACAAGAACACCTCGAGACCATGGAAACACTGTTATTAGACTACGATATCGTTGCGCCGGATATCGAAGTATTAAATAGTGTGTTCCGGGCCGCCCACTCGATTAAAGGTGGTAGCGGTATTTTCGGCTTTACCGCCATGACTGGCTTGATCCATGTAATGGAAAACATGCTGGATCTAGCTCGTAATGAAGAGTTGCACCTAACGAACGAATTAATCACAGTTCTGCTGGAAACCGTAGATGTTCTCAAAGATATCCTCGATCGTTACCGCAACGAGGAAGAAATCGACTGGGAAGAAGTGGAATCTAGTAAGGCTAGACTGGAAACGGTGCTCAACTCTGCAACTGCTTCTGACAGTCCTGCCACTTCTCCAAGTGCGACTGACTCAGCTACAGACGAAGGTTTCGGCTTCTTCGATGACGACGAGGAAGATGAAGGTTTTGGCTTTTTTGATGATCTTGATGAACCAGTTAGTGCAACATCTGATGATGAAATCGAAGGCTTTGGCTTTTTTGAAGACGATGATTCAGAAGTGGCGACTTCTGTCCCTAGTGACAACTCAGACGAGGAAATAGAGGGATTTGGTTTCTTCGACGATCTCGAACCACCTACTAACAATACGATAGTCAAGTCGAGTGTAGATTCTAACGCCCAAGTTAGTGCGCCGAATGTTTCCCAGCCAGAGCAAACGACGGATAGGGATGGATTCGGTTTCTTTGACGAAACTCTCAAAGCACGTCACGAGCAAGATATTGAGGACAATGCCCGAGGATACGGTTTCTTTAAAGAGGGTGCGCAAGAAAGTAATAATTCTAAAAAGCACGAGTCATCAGCTGCTAGTACCAATCCCGCTGTTGTGGCAAAAAGCTCTGTAAGCTCCGAGCGCAAGGCGAAATCGTCTTCTGAACATAAGCACACAGAAGCCACCAGTATTCGTGTTGAAACGAATAAAATTGACAAGTTGGTGAATTTAGTGGGTGAGCTGGTTATCACTCAGTCCATGCTCAACTTGATCGGTAATGATGTTCATGATGCGATAGCGGACAAAATGCAAGCCGCTTTGGCAGAGCTCGAACGGAATACCCGAGAAATTCAAGAAGCGGTTATGTCCGTCCGTATGTTACCTATCTCTTTTGTATTCAATCGATTCCCACGATTAGTGCGCGACTTGTCGGTGAAGATGAGTAAAGACATAGAGCTCGTGATAGAGGGCGGTGGTACTGAAATTGACAAAAATTTGGTGGAGAAAATCTCAGATCCATTGACGCACTTAATTCGCAATAGTGTCGATCATGGCATCGAAATGCCGGATGTGCGCGTTGCGAATGGTAAACCCGCCAAAGGAACCGTGCGCCTAACCGCGGCGCAGAAAGGCGGAGAAATTGTTATCTCCATTCTCGATGATGGTGCTGGTCTGAACTGGGATAAAATTGTCGCTAAAGCCGAAGAAAAAGGCGTAGAGCTGCCAGAGCCATTAACCGACGAAGCGGTTTGGCAGTTGATCTTCGCTCCCGGTTTTTCTACTGCTGCTGAAGTGACAGATGTGTCTGGTCGTGGTGTTGGAATGGACGTGGTGCGTCGTAATATCGAATCCCTAGGTGGTCGCGTCGAAATTAATTCATCTCCAGGTCTAGGCACTGAGTTCGTGATTAATTTGCCACTGACTCTGGCGATACTAGACGGCATGTGTGTGGATGCCAATGAACAGATTTTTGTTGTTCCGTTAGTGAATATTGTTGAAAGTATTCAACCTGCGGCTGACCAAGTACGAGTGATAAAAGGTAGTCGCATCCTTTATGTGCGAGAAGAATACTGGCCCTTGGTTGATGTAGGTAAAGTACTAGGGGATCGTGACGCTAATGTTGCCGATCTGACGCAGGCAATAGTGGTGCTCGTGGAGACGTCTAAATCCCGATTTGGTTTAGTTGTCGATAACCTTGTGGGTCAGCAGCAAGTCGTTATTAAGAGTTTAGAACGTCATTACCGCAGAGTAGAGGGTGTGGCCGGTGCCACCATAATGGGTGACGGTAGTGTCGCCCTAATACTCGATGTGGATTCATTGACTCAGTTTATCAGTTTTGATCAAGGAGACCAGACTTATGGCATCCGCGCAGCAGGCTAGTGTTTCATCTGGACCGTCACGAGAATTTCTCACATTTGTCCTAGGGGACGAAACCTACGCCCTTGATATTATGACCGTAAAAGAAATTCGCGGTTATGAGGCAACGACCAAGATCGCAAATGCCCCATCTTATATCAAAGGGGTGATCAATTTACGTGGTGATATTGTTCCTATTGTTGATTTACGCACTAAGTTTGGTATCGGGGAAGCGACCTACAATGAGTGGACGATAGTGATTATGCTCAACGTCCGTGATCGGATCGTAGGGATTGTCGTGGACGGCGTATCGGATGTTATGAATCTTGAGGACGAAGATATTAAGCCGGCACCTGAGTTTGGTGTGGCATTTGATAGTCGTTATTTGCAAGGTCTAGCAGCATTGCAAAATGAGATGGTTATCATCGTAGATATTGAGGCATTAATCTCAAGTGACGAGTTAGGTATCTTTGAACCAGCTTAGTAATGTCTTGCGGCGATATATCGATTATCAGTCATCATATGACTTGTAGGCGAACAAATTAGGAAGGCGAGAGTATGTTTAAAAATTTATTTGCAGCGCCAGTAGATGACACCAAAACGCTAGTGTCAAAGGAAGAGTTAATTAGTTTACGTGGCCAGATTGAAGCCTTGTCACGCTCGCAAGCTGTTATTGAATTCGATCTACAGGGCAATATTGTTCATGCCAATGATAACTTTCTGAAAACGCTTGGTTATCAGCTTAGTGAGATTGTTGGTAAACACCATAGTATTTTTGTAGATGCTAGCTACAAGTCTAGTAATGATTATCGCCTATTTTGGGAAAAACTCCGCGCGGGAGAGTTCCAAGTCGGCGAGTTTTGCCGAATTACTAAGACGGGGGAGCGAGTTTGGATAGAAGCGAGCTATAACCCAATTTTTGATTCATCTGGCAAGCCGTATAAAGTGGTCAAGTATGCTTCAGATATTACTGCGAAAAAGAATGCAGCGGCAGATATGAATAGTCAGCTTACTGCCATTTCTAAGGCTCAAGCGGTTATATCCTTTGACCTTGATGGCAAGATTCTAGACGCCAACGATAACTTTCTAGCATGTCTTGGATACCAGTTAAAAGAGGTACAAGGTCAACATCATAGCTTGTTTGTAGACAAGGATTACCGCCAGTCAGAGGAGTATCAATCGTTCTGGCGTCGTTTGCGCAGTGGTGAGCATTTCGTTGGGCGTTTTCCGCGTATAGCTAAGACTGGTCAAGTCATTTGGATTCAAGCGAATTACAGTCCGATTGTTGATGCATTAGGTAATATTTACAAGGTTGTTAAATATGCTACGGATATTACTGCCCAAGTAGAAGCGGAACAGCAGCTACAAGCGGTAGTAGCAGAGGTTAACCTTGCCATAGAAGCCGCAAGTGCTAATGACTTGACTAAGCGTATTCCACTGGATGGCAAGGACGGCGCCTTATTGAGCCTATGTGAAGGTGTAAATGGTCTGCTAGTCACTATGACCGAGATTATTTCACAAATTAAGGAAGCGTCGGATGCGGTTTACACCGGTGCTCGTGAAATATCGAATGGTAATAGCGACCTGTCTAGCCGTACCGAGCAACAGGCATCTAACCTAGAGGAAACCGCTTCCAGTATGGAGCAGTTGACTAGTACTGTGCGCCAGAACTCAGATAATGCCAAGCAGGCTACCAGCCTTGCCAGTAGCGCTGTCAATGTCGCTACATCTGGTGGGGATTTGATCGAGGAAGTGGTACGAACCATGGCTTCTATCAATGAGTCCAGTCAGAAAATCGCCGATATTATCGGAATGATTGATGGTATCGCCTTCCAGACCAATATTTTGGCCTTGAACGCTGCGGTAGAAGCAGCGCGAGCTGGTGAACAGGGAAGAGGCTTTGCCGTGGTTGCCTCTGAGGTGCGTACGCTAGCTCAACGTTCTGCGAACGCCGCCAAAGACATAAAAGACTTGATTTCAGAGTCTGCTGCGAAAATAGCAACAGGTAACGAACTGGTTGGCAAGTCTGGTGAAACCATGCGCGAGATCGTCACCTCAATTAAATCTGTTAGCGATATTATGTCGGAAATAGCGGCAGCTTCGATCGAGCAATCCTCTGGGCTTGATGAAATCAGTAGAGCGGTTGCGCAGATGGATGAAATGACTCAGCAGAATGCGGCGCTGGTAGAGGAAGCTGCAGCTGCCTCCGAGAGTCTGCTCAACCAAGCAGACCAACTGTCAAGTAACGTAAACCAGTTCATCGTGGATGATGGTAGGAGCGCTCCGCGTTTGTCTGCTTCTGCTTCATTTGCAAAACCTAAATCGCAGCCGCTCAAAGGTATCCCCAAGCAGCTATCGAAACCGGCCACCAAGTCTGCATCGAGCTCGGCACGTAAACCCCTGCCCAAGCCAAAAGTGCAGGATGACGATGGCTGGGAAGAGTTTTAATTGTAGTTTACGAGTTGGCAGGAGCTAACAATTGGAACTCCATTACCGGACTTAGTTTGGCGTGGAAGGATCCAAGTAAAAAGGATGAATATCAACAAAATTCATCACAGCTTGTTGTTATCGAATCGCTGACGCAAATGACAAGATGGTGCTGAATTTTACACTCATTGGAGTAGGGGTTCTTGCTCTGGCGATAATATCTATTGTTGTTGTTCGTGGTCTACGTCAGTCCCTCAACGCTCTGTCTAAGGCCAGTGAAGCGATCGCTAATGGTCAGTTTGCGGTGACTCTTGATACGAAGCGTAACGATGAAATTGGGCCGATTAACCAGGCGATCACAGCTATGGCACAGCGTTTACAGCAGGCCCGTGATGAATCCGAGGCTCATCAAGCGGAAATGCAAGAGCGCTTGATTGAGTCAACACGAATCCTAGAAGCATTGAATGCGACGTCAACTAACGTAATGATCGCTGATGCTGACCGCAATATCATATACATGAACCGAGCTGTGACTGCTATGTTGCGTGGCGTTGAAAAGGATCTGCAAAAAGCGCTTCCTCACTTCAAGGTAGACACCGTTATCGGTTCAAACATGGATATTTTCCACAAAAATCCTGCTCACCAAGCCGATTTGTTAGCTACCCTAGAAAAACGTCACCAAACTCAGATTCAAGTCGCGAATTTGCACTTCCGCCTCACAGCAAATCCAATTTTTGACAAAGAAGGCAAGCGTCTTGGCTCAATCGTAGAGTGGTTGGATCGTACTGCCGAAGTCGAAGCCGAGAAAGAGATTGGGCATCTCGTTAATGAAGCAGCTGCTGGTAACTTTACTATCCGTGCTAAAGAGCAAGGTAAAGCGGACTTCATGCTCTTTATGGCTCAGTCTCTTAACAAACTAATGAGTACTGCGGATCATGGTTTGGCAGATGTTGCCCGAGTTTTGATGGCACTCTCGAATGGCGATTTAACCCAGCGGATTACTCAAGAATACAGTGGTCAATTTGATGATCTGAAGCGCTACTGTAATGAAACTTGTGAGAACCTAAGCGAAATGATTGGCGAAATTCGCACCGCAGCAGAGACTATTAGTCATGCCGCGAGTGAAATTGCCCAAGGTAACGCAGATCTGTCAAGTCGTACCGAAAACCAAGCATCCAACTTGCAAGAAACCGCTTCAAGCATGGAAGAGATGACCAGTACGGTGCGTCAGAACTCAGAAAATGTTTCTCAGGCGAGTAGCCTTTCCAGTGAAGCAAGCGAAATTGCTCAAGCTGGCGGCCAGCAAATCCGCGAAGTGGTCAATACCATGGCGGCAATTAATGAGTCTGCTCAGAAAATTTCGGACATCATTGGTGTTATTGATAGTATTGCTTTCCAAACTAACATCTTGGCGTTGAACGCAGCGGTTGAGGCGGCTCGGGCAGGTGAACAAGGTCGCGGCTTTGCTGTGGTTGCTTCAGAGGTTCGTACATTAGCCCAGCGTTCCGCAGATGCCGCAAAAGATATTAAAGAGCTTATCTCTGACTCTGTGGCTCAAGTTGCAGATGGCAACAAACGGGTCAATGCCTCTGGTGAAACTATGGCGCGGATTGTTTCTGCCATTGAACGGGTGAGTAACCTGATGGAAGAGGTGTCAGCCGCTTCTAAAGAACAAGCTTCAGGTATCGATGAAATCAATCAGGCCGTATTGCAAATGGATGAGATGACGCAACAAAACGCGGCATTGGTAGAGGAGGCCGCGGCTTCTGCTGACAGTATGCGCGGTCAGGCTGCTACACTAAGAGAGAGCATGTCCCGCTTTAAACTAGACCAGAATAATGGCGGCAGTCACTTCTCTCTACCAGCACCTAAAGTTGCTTTATCCAAGCCAAAAGCTGCATCCAAGCCGGCGCAAGATGAATGGGAAGAATTATAATAAATGGATAGAGAATTTGCCTATACAGAGTCGGACTTTAACAAGGTCCGCTCTGAACTCAGGGATTTGACCGGCATTAACCTTGCGGACAGTAAAATATCCCTGGTCTATAGTCGCTTAGCACCTAGGGTGAGGAAACTCGGACTAACGGAGATACGCCAGTATCTCCGTTATCTTGAAACCCATGCAGATGAACAGGAGCATTTTATTAATGCTCTAACGACCAACCTGACTTCTTTTTTTCGCGAGCCCCATCACTTTGATCTGCTCAAAGACTTTATCGCCAGTGGCGAGAGAGTAGAGCGTATTTGGTGCGCGGCTTCGAGTACCGGTGAAGAGCCTTACTCCATTGCAATGACTTTGGTTAACACCTTCGGTAGCTTTGATATCAAAACCCGTGTTGTCGCTTCTGATATTGATAGCAATGTACTAAATACGGCAAGTCTCGGCGTATATCCATTACAAAAAGTAGACACGTTAGAAAACAAAAAGCACTTTTTTTTACGGGGCAAAGGTAATAATTCAGGCTATGCTAAAGTAGTTCCACAGTTAAGACAGCTGCTGGATTTCCAGCGAGTCAACCTGCTGGATGAGAACTACCCAATAAAGCCGGATCTTGATGTTATTTTTTGCCGTAACGTGATGATCTACTTTGATAAAGATACCCAAGCCAAAATATTGAAGAAGCTCTTAAGCAAGTTGCGTCCAGGCGGATTGTACATTGCAGGTCACTCAGAGAACTTCAATAATTTTGCTGAGCTGATGCAGCCGGTGGGCCGCACGGCCTATGTAAAACGTTAGGATGTACCCATGGCTCTGAGCGCTGCTGCTCGCGAACACTTAGCTACTCGCAAATACCACGATCGACAGTTTGACATCATGGCGGTAAAAGTACTGCCAGGTGAGTACTACGCCACTCAAGACGACGTGATGATCACAACACTGCTTGGTTCATGTGTGGCGGTATGTTTATATGATCCAAAAATTCATGCTGGTGGTATGAATCATTTCCTTTTACCTGAAGGTGACGCCAGTGATTTCCTATCTGAGTCGGGCCGCTATGGTGTTTACGCCATGGAGATGCTGATAAACCATTTATTAAAATTAGGAGCTCGTCGGGAGCGATTTAGAGCGAAGATTTTTGGTGGTGGTAACGTAATCAGAGGTATGACCCATAATAATGTGGGTGGTAATAATGCCGACTTTATTCAGACCTATCTGAAAAATGAGGGTATTCCTATTGAAGCATCTGATTTGCTCGATATTTACCCACGACGAGTTAACTTTTTTCCGGCCTCTGGACGGGTGATGATGAAGAAGTTGGTGAATCATTATGATAATGAGTTCATCAATGAAGAAATGCGCTATAAACAAGCGGTTACAAAAAGCCGTCAGGAAACTGGCGATATTGATTTGTTTTAATTTGGAACAAAGGAAGTCATGGAAACTCAGCCGATTCGTGTATTAGTAGTCGACGATTCCGAGCTTATTCGACGTATTCTAACTGAATTATTAAACTCCGATCCGACTATTAGGGTCGTCGGGGTTGCTCGTGATGCTTTTGAAGCCAAGGAACTGGTAACCAAACTGCAACCGGATGTGATTACCCTTGACGTTGAAATGCCGGAAGTGGACGGTATTCGCTTTCTTGAAGTTCTGATGAAGGCGCGCCCTACTCCGGTGATCATGATTTCTACGCTAACTAAAGCGAATGCTGATGTTACATTAAAAGCCCTTGAATTAGGGGCGGTTGACTACATCGCCAAACCTGTCATTGACGAAATTTCTGTTTTTAATCGCTATGCGAGCACTGTTATAAGGAAAGTTAAAATGGCAGCGGAAAGCCACGTAAGTAACCGAATTGGTATTAAACATCAGCCTAGTGTTGCTTCTATTCACGCTAATCGGGTACTCGCTATAGGTGCTTCTACTGGCGGAACAGAAGCCATAAAAGCCGTGTTGCAGCAACTGCCGGCGAAAAATTTTGCCGTTGTAATGACCCAGCATATGCCAGCGGGTTTCACCACCACTTACGCTGCACGTCTCGATAGAATTACCGACTTCACAGTAATTGAAGCTCAAGGTGGTGAGTTGATCAAACCAGGTCATGCATACCTTGCGCCTGGCAACCTGCATATGCGAGTTGTACGCAAGGGGAATCAGCTCTACACGGACGTATTTGATGGGGAAAAAGTCAGCGGACATCGCCCATCAGTTGATGTCTTGTTTGATTCTGTCGCCAAGGAGCTTGGCAAGCAATCGTTAGCAACGCTTCTTACCGGGATGGGCAGGGACGGTGCCGACGGTTTAAAGCGTATCCATGATGCTGGCGGGTATACCATCGCCCAAGATCAGGCCAGTTGTGTGGTATTTGGTATGCCACGAGAAGCCATTCGTCTCGGTGCGGCTAGTGCCGTGGTAGACTTGGATTCAATCGGGGCTCAGTTACTCGGTAAGCTTTCCTAATTCCAACAGAATTTATTTTTCTGAACCGTATGACGGTTAGATTACAAATACTTACTCCTGGTGTTCTGTTACTTGTTGCGAGTCAACAAATTACTTATTCAGGAACGTAGAATTACAGAATACTCCATGGATTGTTGAGCCCTATGCCTGTTGTTCGCTATTTCTTTCGCTTTGATCTGCGCCGCTTGATATTGGCCTTAACGGTAGTTAGTGTCTTGGTTACCCTCGGCAACAGTTACTACTCCATTTATCACGTACAGAAAAAGCTTCTTATAGAGCAGACTCTAGCTGCAAATCAGGTATATGCTACCAAATTAGCGGAGTCCGCCGATGTGATGCTCCGCTCTGCTGAAAAGGTCGTGGCTTATTCCGCGCAAACTTTGCAACAGCAGGGCATGAGTCAGAAACACATGGATGAAGAAGTGGCGCGTTTAGTCTCCCAAGCGGATATGTTCAACTCCGCTGTCGTAGTAGACGCCAACGCCACTATCGTAGCTGTGTATCCAGACACTTTGGCGCTGAAAAATACCCAGTTATCCCCAGCCTCACGGCAGTCTTTTGACCTTCGATTACCATTAATTACCAAACCGTTTTTTTCGCCATCGGGCAATACTTTAGTCAGCGTTTCCCACCCCATTTGGAGTTCTAGTGGCAGTTATCTTGGTTATGTATCGGGGACGATTTATCTCAATAAGTTAGGCTCGTTAACTAAGTTGCTACAAAGCCGTGATGAGGCCGGAGCCAGTTACTTCTTTGTGGTCGATGAAGATCGTACGTTAATATTTCATAGAGATTTGGCTCGAGTTGGCCAAACAGTGTCTGATAATCGATTTATTGATGAAGTACTGATGGGGCGCATTGGCCAAGGGCAAGGACTCAATAGTCAAGGAATTGAAATGATTGCAGGATATGCCCCAATTGAGTCTAGCGGTTGGGGTGTTGTAGCGCAAAGCTCGTTAGAATCCACTATGGTGGCGTTACGCCAGCAAATGCAGGATGTATTTATTCGAAGTTTGCCTTTGGCGCTGGTGACACTGGCAGGAATATGGTTGTCCGCTATGCTAATCGCGCGACCGCTACGACAACTCGCTAGTAACGTGGGGCGGGTAAACGACAAGGATCTACAACAACGTATTTTGGATATTCGCTCCTGGTATTTCGAGGCGACGCAATTAAAAATGGCGATCCTCCATGGCATTGGTCTCTTTAATGAGCGAATCCACAAGCTAGATAGTGACAGCAATACCGATCCTTTAACACGACTGTCGAATCGCCGAGGTATGCAGAAATACCTGGATGAATTTGCCGAAACTCATAGTGAATTTGCCGTGATTGCTTTGGATATTGATCACTTTAAGAAAGTGAATGACACCTTTGGTCACGGGGTCGGTGATATGGTGATCGCAAGACTAGCAGACATAATGCGTCGCCATGCTACCGATGGGGATGTGCTCTGTCGTATTGGTGGTGAAGAATTTCTGATGTTTCTACCCAATACCGATATGGAAGAAGCCCGCTACATTGCCGAAGGACTACGGCAAGACATCGCCGATAGCAAAATGCCTAAGGTGCGTAAAATTACTGTCTCCCTTGGGGTCAGTTTAGTCAAACCTCACCCAGACAATAAAGATATTGATATAGCGATAAAGAACGCAGACGCTGCCCTGTACCAAGCCAAAAATGATGGCCGTAACTGCACCCGTGTCTATCCCTTTTCTGTAGTGACTGGCATTGATGCAAAGGTATCTAACTTAGCTATTTGATAGGGCGAGTTTGCTTAAGATTATCGGACTCGCAATGTAAAGGTTCTTTGGATTGCTTAGCAAAACTGTCATTTTCATTCCATTTGCGGCAAGATGTGTCTCCAGAGTTGGGGCGTAGCTGCCAAGCTGGTAATATGTCTCCAATATTGATCAGTACGATCATAGACACTATTGGCAAAGTAGAAGTGATAAGTTAAGACCCTATGCTCCCATCCCAAAGGAAAATGCGCTGGCTGCCCCGTGGGCCACGATTGTGGATTCTGGTAATTGTCTCGGTATTTGTGGCTCTTTTGGCTGTTTACGAATCCTCGGTGCCAGTGCAAGACCGCCAAGCGGAGTTTGATGCACTGCCTTCAACTACTATCCAGCTACAGCCAATAGGTAAACAAGCCCCTACCGCTCCGGTGGCATTGCCTCCACTTATGCCTATTGCGCCAGCTCCGGTGGAACCGCAACCAGAAGTAGCCGATGATTTGGTAGCGGACCCACTACCTGCTCCTATGCCACCGGTTGTCTCCGTCGATCCAGTAGAAACAATCCAAGAATCGGTACTCAAACCCAAATTGGTGGAACACATTATCGAGAGTGGCGATACCCTCGAAGCCATTTTTGTGCGCTATGGCTTCCCGGTAAACACCCTCTACAATATTTTGGAAGCGGATCAAGAGTACTTGGTGCTAGAACCGTTACAAGTAGGTGATCGCCTCAATTTTGAGACCGATAAGCATGGCGAATTGGTCAAACTATCGCGCCGTATCGACCCGAGTAAAACCATTAGTTACGTTTCCCATGACAATGGTGGGTTTGTTTACGAAGAAGATGTAAAGCCAATCAGTTGGAGTCAGCTGACCCGTCATGGTGAAGTGAAGGGGAGCTTTTATGTATCGGCAAAACGCGCAGGTCTGAGTGACCGCAATGTCATGGTGGTGAGTGAACTGTTGAAAAATCGTTTCGATTTCCGCCGAGATTTACGGGCTGGTGATACCTTCGATGTGGTTCTCAAACAAGGTGATGTTGACGGTGAATTAGTCGGAGCAGAGATACTGGAAGCGGTTCGCATCAGTGTGCGAGGTAATTACTATCAAGCTTTTCTACACAGCGATGGGCGTTTCTACGACGAAAATGGGAATAGTCTGACACCGGCGCTACGCCGTTGGCCTACCTCCACTACTTATCGCATTAGTTCAGCTTTTAACCCAAGACGTATGCATCCGGTAACAGGTCGTCCTTCACCACACAATGGTACCGATATCGCCACACCTAATGGCACCCAGATATTGGCGACCGGTGATGGTGTGGTGACGCGCACGGCAGACCACCGTTACGCCGGTAAATACATTGAAATTGATAATATTGGTAAATACAGCACGCGCTTTTTGCACCTAAGTAAGATTTTGGTGAAAAAAGGCCAGCGGGTGAAGCGCGGGCAGGTCATTGCATTGAGTGGCTCAACGGGACGAGTTACTGGCCCTCATTTGCATTATGAGCTACATATTAATGGTCGTCCGGTAAATCCGATGACGGCGAAAATTCCGACTATGCAGGCAATCGCTAAAGATGAGCAAGTTGCTTTTAATAACAGCAAAAAACAATGGACGCAGATGATGGATGCAGGTGCTGTGTCTTTGTAGTAGCTTAATTGCTTAATCGTACACAACAAAAAGCCACCCAAGGGTGGCTTTTGCGTAGAACCTAAACTGGCAAGTTATTTTTGCTGATTCCAGCGTATGCACTCTTCGAGTGTCACCCCTTGACCACCGAAGATGTCTAGGGCGCTACCGATGGTTAAATCTACTGTGCCATTGGATAGGTCATGCACGCGTTTCAAATCTTCTAGGCTACGAGCTCCACCTGCATAGGTCACGTCAACTGGGCAGCCTTGTCCCAGCAATTTCACAAGATCTTCATCAATACCTGCTTGTAAGCCTTCCACATCGGCAGCATGGATAAGAAACTCATCACAGTGATTCGCCAATTCGATAAGATTATCCATGGTGACTTGAGTTGAGGTAACGGTTTGCCAGCGATCGGTAGCGATAAACCAGCCGTCTTCCGTGCGACGGCAGCTCAGATCGAGAACGAGTCGGTCTGTCCCTGTTTCTCGTTTGATTTTATCTAAGCGATCCCAAGAGAACTCGCCGTTCTCAAACAAGTAAGACGTGACAATTACATGGGACGCACCAGCATTAAGATAGTCCGATGCATTTTTAGCAGTAACGCCACCACCATATTGCAGTCCTTGGGGGTAAGCTTTAAGAGCGCTGATCGCTTCACGCCGCGTATCATCATCCTTGCCGAGGGCGATCACATGTCCACCGGTGAGTTGATGCTCTCGATATAGACCGGCGTAATAGGCTGCGTCGTATTGACTGACAAAATTCTCTTTGGCTCCAGCGTCATTTAGGCTACCGCCAACGATTTGCTTAACTTTCCCCTGATGCAGGTCGATACACGGACGAAACAGCGTCACAGATAACTCCATAATTCCTAGAAATAAGATAAGGATTGTAGCGCAACTTTTGAGAAGGCTAGAATGATAAAAGCAAATTTAATCGTTGCAGATCAAATTTGCTTTTATTTAGGGCATGATTACTTGTGATTGAGTGGCTTAGGCGGCAAGAAACTCATCCACAGCCGCTAGGGCCTGAGTTCCGTATATCACAGACGGGCCACCGCCCATCATGATCGCCACATCAATGGTTTCGATAAGCTCTTCGCGATTGGCGCCATGGCGCACTGCAGCGCGAACATGAGCAGCAATGCAACCGTCACAGCGAGCGGCTATACCAATAGCCACGGCCATCAACTCTTTGTGTTTAACCGATACCGCTCCTTCGCGCATAGCGGCTTTATGCATCGCCATAAAACCGTCCAATATTCCAGGTGCCGCCTGACGATAGGCCTTTGCTAGGGCATTTTGATCTGCTTGAATTTCTTGGTAACTCTTTGGCATGGGAGCCTCCTAATTAGTGAATGTGGTCTACCAAAGATTCTATAGTTTTTTCTAATTTAGTTTTTGTTTGATTTGTTGGTTGTTGATTTAAGGCAACGGGGGAATGATTTTAGATTTTCCAGCTTTGTCTGAAAGCGCCTCCTGCCCGGGGAAATGTTTGACTAAGCTAATATTCCTACTATGATGAACGCGCATTTTTACTGGTTGGGCACATTTTGCAGCATATTGTTTCCCGTTTCACCATTCTCTACCTTTACGCTCTATTGAGCTTTTGGGCGATCCCCATTGCTAATGGCACGGCCACGGGCGATGGCGCTTTGCGTATTTGTACGCTTAAAGGTGTGGAGATTGTTGAAGTCACTGCCGATGGCAATGTTCAGGAAAATAATTGTCCTTGCGTACAAGCGACCCACCTTGCTCATACTGCGGAATTGATTCCGAATCCACCCAGTTCACCCCAGTGTCTGGAGCGTTCCAGCTCCATTACGCTTGCCTCTTCACTGGCCTATTTTTCTCGGGCGCCACCCTTTATATAGTTTTTATTATGTAGGCAATAAACAATATGAATAAACTCGTTTTTACTTATTCCAAAAAGATATAAACTTATTCAATTTAGAGTTTACTAATTTAATCTGATTGGGTTTAATACTCTTTAGCCCTTTTATGACGTGGCTTCCAGCGATTTACAGACGTTATCAATAAGTGTGTAAATACTATGAAGCTATTTGCTAGATTTATACATAAATTATATTTATTGATCTGGGGCAACAAGTCATAAATGGTGCTAATGAATAATGACGGTGAACGCTGCATTCTACGGTGTGTATCGTCAAGAGTTAGGCGACAACAAACAACAAGAGCACACGGGTTGATGTGCCTGGCAAGCTGCCGCCCCCAATCAACTAGAAACATGGATTCAAACTATGATTAATGAAGCAGTTGTAGACCTCTCGCGGTTACAGTTCGCTCTTACGGCCATGTACCACTTTTTGTTCGTACCACTGACCTTGGGCTTATCGTTCTTGTTGGCAATTATGGAGTCGGTGTATGTGATCACCGGCAAGCAAATCTATAAGGATATGGTGAAATTCTGGGGTAAGTTGTTTGGTATCAACTTTGCTCTTGGTGTAACCACCGGTCTCACCATGGAATTCCAGTTCGGTACCAACTGGTCGTACTATTCCCACTATGTGGGTGATATTTTCGGTGCGCCACTGGCAATCGAAGGTTTGATGGCCTTCTTCCTAGAGTCTACCTTGGTCGGTTTGTTTTTCTTTGGTTGGGATCGCCTCAGCAAAGTAAAACACTTGATGGTGACTTGGGGGGTAGCATTAGGCTCGAATTTGTCCGCTCTTTGGATTTTGATTGCCAATGGCTGGATGCAAAATCCTGTAGGTTCCGAATTTAACTATCAAACCATGCGCATGGAATTAGTGGACTTCGGTGCTCTGTTACTTAACCCTGTGGCTCAAGTGAAATTCGTACACACGGTTTCTGCAGGTTACACCACTGGGGCAGTGTTCGTCCTAGCAATCTCTGCCTACTACCTGTTGAAGAATCGAGATCTCGCTTTCGCTCGCCGTTCTTTCGCGATTGCTGCAGCCTTCGGTTTGGCGTCATCCATTAGTGTCATCATTCTTGGTGACGAGTCTGGTTACGAGCTAGGTGAAGTTCAGCGCGTTAAACTGGCTGCTGTAGAAGCTGAGTGGGAAACCCACGAACCACCTGCACCATTTACGGTGATTGGCTTTCCTAATCAAGAGTTAGAAGTCACCGAGTACGCGATTCGTATTCCCGCTTTGATGGGCTTAATCGCTACCCGTTCCTTGGACGAGGAAGTGGTCGGTCTGAAAGATTTGAAAGAATACCACCGTCAACGCATTATCAATGGTATTTATGCCAACCAGTTGCTGGCTAAGTTACGTGCTGGCGATGAAGATCCGGTGTTGAAAGAAAACTTTGAAAAAGTAAAAGATGACTTGGGTTACGGTTTGCTAGTCACAGCTTTTACCAATGATTTCAACAATGTCACTGAGGAACATATCAACAAGGCGGTGGAATACTCGATCCCTCAAGTCGCTCCACTATTCTACGCCTTCCGTATTATGGTGGCAGCGGGCTTCTTTATGTTGTTGGTATTTGCCATTGCTTTCTACCAAAACGCACGTCGTCGCATTGGACAAAATCGCTTCTTCTTAAAAGTGGTGTTGTTCACGCTACCTATGCCGTGGATTGCCTCCGAAGCCGGTTGGTTTGTGGCAGAATTTGGTCGTCAACCTTGGGCCATCGGTGAAATCTTACCAGTTCATGCAGCTGTTTCCTCGTTAACGGCAGGAGAAATCTTGACCTCACTGCTACTGATGACTGGGTTATACACAGTGTTCCTGATTGCAGAAATGTACTTGATGATTCGTTTTGCCAAGCAGGGGCCGTCCAGTCTGCATACCGGACGCTATGACTTGGAAAAAGAAGCCGCGCAGTTAAAAGGTCAGGAGGTGTAACATGGATTACGAATTACTGAAAATCATTTGGTGGGTGTTGGTTGGCGTGTTGCTAATCGGCTTCGCCATTACCGACGGCTTTGATATGGGGGTCGGTAGTTTGCTCAACGTGATTACCAAAGATGATAATGAACGTCGTGTCATGATCAACTCCATTGCCCCCCACTGGGACGGCAACCAAGTTTGGTTTATCACCGCGGGTGGTGCGTTATTTGCGGCTTGGCCGGTGGTGTATGCGACGTCTTTCTCTGGTTTTTACTTTGCCATGGTGCTGACTTTAGCAGCATTGTTCTTCCGTCCGATCGGTTTTGATTACCGTTCGAAGCTGGAAAATAGTCAGTGGCGTAAATCTTGGGACTGGGCTATCGGCTTTGGTTCCGCCGTTCCGCCACTGATCTTTGGTGTGGCGTTCGGTAACTTGTTGCAGGGTGTGCCCTTCCAGTTCGATGAGTACCTACGTGTCACCTACACCGGTTCATTCTTCGCACTATTGAACCCTTTTGCCTTAGTCGCGGGATTGGTCAGTGTGATGATGCTGGCTACTCAAGGTGGTGCTTGGTTGAGCATGAAGACCGAGGGTGCGTTGTTGCGTAAGGTTCAAGCAGCGACCTTCCTTTCTGGGTTGCTAACAGCGTTGTTGTTTATCTTGGCAGGTGTTTGGTTAGCATTCGGTATCGATGGCTATGTCATTACCAGTGCCATCGATGGTAATCAAGTTTTAACCCCGGTCATGAAAACCGCAGAGGTCGCAACTGGTGCTTGGCTCGCGAACTACAGTAAGTTTCCACTATTGATGTTGGCTCCAGCATTGGGTATAGCCGGCATGGTGATTGCTGCACTAGCGGCGAAAAGTGGTAAGGGTGGCGTGGCTTTCTTAGCGTCCTCTCTTGGCATTGCTGGGATTATCTTAACCGCAGGTGGCTCTATGTTCCCGTTCTTGATGCCATCCTCCAGTTTCCCAAGCATGAGTTTGACCATGTGGGATGCCACTTCGAGCGAGAATACCCTGATGATCATGTTTGTAGTGGCCTGTATTTTTGTGCCGATTGTGCTGAGTTATACCGTCTGGAGTTACTTTGTTATGTTCGGGCGTTTAAGCAAAGAACATATCGAGAAGAATAGTCACTCCCTGTACTAGGTCGATGTGACTAACAACAAAAGTATCTGAAAGGGGCGGGCTTAGCGCCCGCCAAGAGGAGAAAAATTATGTGGTATTTTGCTTGGGTTTTAGGTGTGTTATTAGCCTGTTCATTTGGCATCATTAATGCTGTATGGCTTGAATTCCAGGGCTACGAAGGGGAAGCGGAACAGGATTAATCCATGCCCAAATCTCCAACTAAGGGGCGCGCCCAGCGCGCTCCTTTATCACCTGAAAAGACATTTCTTAATTTGTTGGCGACTGATCAGCAATCGACATTTCGACGGGTTCATCTTCTTGGGCTGCTGCAAAGTGTTTCTATCATGCTGCAGGCGCTCGGTTTTTCCCTATTATTAGCCCATCTGGTCTTACATCAGTCTCTCGATTTGTTTGGCAGTGGGTTGGCTATTACAGGTTTTGTGCTGCGTTATTTGTGCCAGTGGGGGCGTGAACTACTTAGTGCAAAAGCGAGCCGGGAGATTCGATTTCCATTACGCCAACGCTTGGTAAGCAAGCTTGCTCACCTGGGGCCGCAACGCCATAGGCTTGACGAGGACGCTGGCTTATCGACTAGGATTTATGAGCAAGTCGACGCGTTAGATGACTATTTCGCCCGCTATCTTCCGCAAACTGTCATGGTGGTGTTGATTCCAGCGGTGCTGCTAATTGCTACCGCCTTGGTGTCATGGATCGCCTTCTTTATCTTCTTGTTCACCGCTCCGCTTGTCATCTTCTTTATGATTTTAGTGGGGCATAAAGCCGCACAAGCCAATCGCAAGCAATTCGCGGTGTTAGCTCTGTTGTCGAATCAATTTCTCGATTTAAGCCGTGGCCTCAGTGAATTAAAAAGATTGGGAGCGGTGGATCAAGGTCGTGAACGCCTTGAATTTAGTGCCGATGCTTATCGCAAAAGCACCATGTCAGTATTGCGGTTGGCTTTTCTGTCGACAGCGACGTTGGAGTTATTCGCGTCAGTTGCTATTGCTATGGTGGCATTGTATCTGGGGCTGGGCTTGGTGGAGCAGTTGCCTTGGGCTCAAGGAAATACCCCCGTTCCGTTGCAGCCAGCCTTCTTCTTATTGCTGATGGCTCCGGAGTTCTACTTACCATTACGGCAACTCGGCAATGATTATCATGCTAAGCAAAAAGCAGAGGCGGCAGCCTCCCAGTTACTTGCCATTGATTCGGCCCAGCTCAGCAGTGCAACAAAGCAAGCTCTTGCTGTCAGTAGCCAAACTGATAACGCTAGGGTTTACTTCAACGCAGTAACTTGGACGCAAGATGGCAGGGTAAGGCTTGAGCAAGTGACCCAGAAAATTGCAGCGGGACAAAGAGTCTGGCTACGGGGACCATCTGGAGCGGGTAAATCAAGCTTGATGGCGCTATTGCTGGGTTTTGAGCAGCCTACTCAGGGCCAGATCTATATTGATGGTGAAATATTAGACGCTCAGCAGTTACCGAACTGGCGCAAACGTTTGGCATGGCTACCACAGCAAGCGGAATGGATTCAGGGAACCATTCGTGCAAATTTATTGCTTGGGCTCCCATCGGTGGATGAGACTGCAATCAATCGAGCTTTGGTGCTATCAGGATGTGACGAGTTTATCCGGCGTTTGCCTTTAGGTTTAGATAGTCAATTAACTGAACTGGGAGCAGGGGTATCGGGTGGCCAGCTACAGCGTATTGCTATTGCTCGAGCTTTGCTAAGTGATGCGGATGTTTGGTTATTAGATGAACCTTGTGCCAGCCTCGATCCGGAAACAGCGGAGGCGCTACTGAATACCCTAGATGAAGTGACGCAAGGAAAGACCTTGCTCATCATTAGCCATGATACTCATCCGGTGGTCTGGGCAGATGCCTATTGGATTATGAAAGGAGGGGAGCTATATGTCGAAACGCCGGACAAATGCGCTTTCTTTTAAACAGGTATTAGCGGCAAACTCGCTCGGGTTAATCATCGCCATCCTAGTGGGTGCGGTTGCTAGTATCGCGGGTATCGCTCTGCTGGGTATTTCCGGCTGGTTTTTATCGGCAGCAGGCCTTGCTGGTATGGTCGGTGGCGCTTTGGTATTTGATTATCTTACTCCCGGAGCCATGATACGCTTGATGGCAATATTGCGTACCGCCGGGCGCTATGGAGAGCAAGTATTTTCCCATGATCATCTATTACAGGTTCTGAAGCAGTTACGCTTGTGGGTTTGGGATCAGCGCGTCAGCGCGCCTGCTTGGCGTAGTCAGCGGCAGGCTCAAGGGGATTTACTACAACGCCTAATTGGCGACTTGGACCACCTTATTAAATGGCCATTGGCAGTAGTGATGCCGCGTATTTACGCCTGGCTAGTTCTCGCTCTCGTAGCTTTGTTTGCCTTTTGGTTAGCACCGCAGTTGTTGATTCCCATTGGGGCGTTAGGGGTGATCCAGCTGATGATTATACCTTGGTGGTTGCGGCGGCAAGTTACTTTACCGGTTTACCGACAGCAGGCACTAGCGCTACACCGGCGCCAGCGTTTCCTGAGTCTCATGCGCAGCTTGGTTACACTCACTATCCGTGGGCGCTGGCAAACCTATGCAAAACGACTGGATACCCTCGACCTACGTCAAAGGAATGATCAGGCTCGTATTCAGTTCTGGATGAGCACTGCGAGAGTTCTCGCTCATCTGACGACTCTACTATGTTTAATAACTTCTATTGCTTTGGTGATGACACCTAGCGCCAATGGTTGGCAGTTACAGCCAGATGTATCAGCCACCCTATTAGCTGGGTTTGTGCTGTTGCTACTTGGGGCGAACGAAGTACTGCAAATCAACCTAAATGGGCAAATAGCGGCGGCAGAGGCCAAACTCGGTCTGCACCGTTTGAATCAAATCGTGAGTGAAGAGGAAGCCATTGAATCCACATCTATTAGTGCTAGTCAGTGCCTCAATTTAGAAGCAGTGGCTGGAGTCTATCCCCAGGTGTTTGGTCCATCCCTGCTTGCTCATCAGCCTGTAACCGTCACTTTTGATTATGGCCATAACTATCGCCTACAGGGAGCCAGTGGTACGGGTAAGAGTACTTTACTCGGTGTTATTGCCGGTGACCAGAGCTATGAGGGACGCCTGTTGTGGGGCAACGAACTACTCAATCCGAGGCAGTCTGAATGGCGTAGGCAGCTTGCCTATTTGGCCCAACAGCCAGTGTTGTTTCAACAAACTCTCGGCGCGAATGTGCGTTTAGGGAATGAAGAGGTTAGTGACGAGGAAATCCGAGGATTACTGACTAAGTTAGGTTTGGGGGTTTGGTTGGATAGTTTACCGCAAGGGCTCGATACCTTGATAGGCGGACAGGGACGAAGTCTTTCAGGTGGTCAGGCGCGGCGTATCGCGCTAGCCCGTGTGCTATTACGTAGAGCGCCGATACTGATTCTAGATGAACCCTTTGATGGGCTAGATCGGGTTAGTATCAGTCAGATTTGTGATCTATTGGCACAGGGACCATACCAGCCGAAAATGCTAATTTATGCTAGCCATGTGGCGTCAGATCTAGATCACGATGTGACAACGATCAATTTAATGTCACCCTAGGAACTTAAAAGCTCCGGTGTATAAAAAATGGGAGCACTAGGCTCCCATTTTAGTACTTGGTGTTCTATCCGTTACACGGCTTGTGAATCGCGCTCGTGCTTCGCTTTTTTCAAGTAATCGTAAAGGGTGTCTTTTAATAGTAGACGACGCTTCTTAAACTCTTCTTCTTCCATAGTAGTCGCCAATACGATTTCTTGCTCCATGTTCTCAATTTCGCGAGTTAGGAAATGGTACTCGTCGAACAGTTTACGGAAATGGGCATCGCTCATCTTTAGCTCGTGAATCTCTTCCTTGAATTCAGGTAGCTCGTTTGCAAGGCTGTGGTTCTCTAGTGACATGGGTCTTTCTCCTATATTTTGTTTGCCTTATGAGCTAAGACTACGCCTATATGAGAGAAGTTAAATTGACCTTGGTCATGTATCGCGCCGTTGTCACTGATCAGTAAACACCGACTTGTATCAACTTTTCCAGATGCCAAGAAAGCGGCTAGAAATTCAACTCTACCCTTGGCCTATCGTCCTCTTGATCAAGCTCTGGTGCGCAAATATATAGGCGTGTTGACGAGATGCCTTGGGCGACTAGTTGTTGTTTCAAGGCTTGCGCACGCGCTTCTGCTAGACCGTAGAGTTGTTGGGTTAAGAGGTTTTCATTCCCTATGGTTGCGTCAGTCAGAGTTGGTTTATCGGCATTAGTGGCGTAGCCGCATAATCGTGCTTCACTGGCAGATTTATCCTGCATCAGTTTGGCTAACTCATCGATGTAGGCTTGCTGGTTAGCGTTGATATCACTACTACCCGCGTCGAACAGCAGCGGTTTAACACGAATACGCAGTAGCTGTTCCCCTGCAATTTGGGCAATGCTAACGACATTTGCATAGGGCACGAAGGTTTGCATAACGTAGCTGGTTGAGGCTTTGTAGAGTGCCTGTCTGATCGGTAACATCAGGAAGCTTTGTACCTGGAATTGCGGGTTATTGATGTCGCCTTTAAGGGGTACATCCAGTTCAATTACTCCATCCCCATCCTTTAGAAAATCTACCGCTAGGTTGAGAGGAATGGCTCCCACTTGCATCACTTTGCCGGAGTTTACTTCGCTGCCCAAGTCTAGTGAGCGCAGAGCAATTTGCGTTTGTCCGTTTAGTTCACCTGATTGAGAAGATAACACCAGCTGCATATCCAACTGGCCAGAAGCGATTTTGTAGCCAAGCACGTCAACCAAATAGGGTGAGAAAGGTGGCAGCTCAGCCTCATTGACATTGACCTTGAGATCTATGTCTAGTGGTGTTTTAAAAGGAAATAGGCTGCCGCTGGCGGTAAGTGTGGCATAGGTGCTGTTGGTTAGTCCGACAGTAAATTGGGTAGGTTGATCTGGCAGCTCAGAGTTTATATCTGTCACTTCAAATTGTTGAATCTGCACATCATTGCGTAGCACCGGCGTGACACTTTGATCGGTAAGCTGTAGGCGGCTAGCCCCCAAAACTCGAATCTTACCGACCTGTAGGGCCGGTGCCATAGCCGTATCCGACGCTTCTAGCGGTGCTTGGGTAGGTTCGGTTGACGTCTCTTCCTCGATCTTTGACTGCACCGGGAGAGTGACCAGATTATTTAGAGTGCCATCTGGGAGAATGTCGATCGTACTATTTAGGTCGATAATATCGAGACTGTCCACTTGAATTTTGGCTGGTGTAACTCGGATATTATGAGCTTCTAATTCACCGACGTTCACAAGAGGGATACTTGCTGTCTGAACCTGTGACAAAGCAAGGCCGGATAGCAGCTGAGAGTCGAGTTGAATTGACCAGTCTTGCGCAGACCAATTGAGATCCTGTAGTCGCGTAGTAGATTCCGTAAGGGATACTAATTTATCGCCATTTGGCTGAAGGGCTGCAAAGTTGTTGAGGTAGGTGGTTGCCTGTTTCAGCACCACATGTAAAGGCGAGTCCTGACCTTGTTGAACGTTAAGTAGGTCCCACTTTAGGGTGAATAGGTCACTTGTCCCGTTGATTTCGGCGGTATTGAGCCTTAGATCTCGCCATTCACTTTGGTAGTCCGCTAGGCTGACGGAGAGGCTATTGTTTGACTCATCTGCAGCTTGCAAGTCAGTCTTGATGCTCAGTCCAGAAAGGCTTGCTTGAGTATCATTTTGTTGCAGGGATAAGTCTGACAGAGAGGTGTCCAATTGGGTTGTTAATGACCATTGGGGCGACTTGGGAACAGAATTTACCACACCGCTGCTATCGGTTAGGTCAGTTTGCCAGTGTTCGTAAGCCACCGATTGATTGGTGCTATTCAGTGCTACCCCTTGGCTTAGTAAACTAATCAAGCTGCTGGAAAATTCGGTCTGCAGTGCTTGTTGTGACAGGTTGATGCCTTCCGTTAGTAAATCAAGCCTGTCAGCCTTTAATTGGCTGTCATCATAGGTCGCTATGACTTGGTCGATCTCGCTACGTAGACTTCCCTGTAGGGACAATCCGGTATCATTTTGTTGCAACACAAGATCAGGAGACGATAAATAGATCGCAGCGATGTTTGTCTCGGCACTCGGAGAATCCGTACTTTGGCTGTTGAGTTGGATTTGCTGAATCTGGGAGAGTAGTTTCTCTAGCTGCAACTCCGTCAGATTAGGGGCGATTGTTCCGCTGCTCAGTACACTGGATATGGCAAAGGAGGCTAGGCTGGCTTGATTAATACCATCGGTTAAGTCTGCGTTTTTCAGATTTAGCGCAGCAGTATCCAAGTTGATCTTGGATTGGTTGCTAGCCAGATCCAAGGTGATCTGATTACTGCCGAAGGCAAGTTGCTGCAATCTCAACTGATTCTCTTGGTGCTTTGCGTTTAGCTCGTTAAGCTCAGCCGAGAAATTTAGCCATTCAACTGACGAACTATTTGGAGTGAATTGAGAGTGAACGAGGGAGTGGAAATTCGCCTGTTGCAATTCAAGATTTGTCGTATTGTCTGATTGGAATACCAGTCCAGTAACCGCTAGATTGGGTCTAAACTTCAAATCCAGTACATCTTTCGATTGTAAAACGTGTACTGAGGAGACCAGTTCGGCCTCAGGTAGTTCTAATGACAGCTCACCGGTTAGATCCTGGTAGGTAATATTTTTAGCATTTAACTGGGTGCCCGTGCTGCTTAATGCAACCGCTAACTCTGATTCACTTTGATCAAGCACAAGTTCAATAGCAGCGGTTAGTGCAACGTTTCCACTTAAATGACCAAACTGTGTCTCTATCCATGGTGCCCAATCCGCCAAAGGGATTTGCAGTCTATTATCGAGACCATCAAGACGAATCTGGTTATGACTAAAGCGAATATCGCCTAAGCTATTAAAGGTGGAATTCTGGTTGACGCGCAAATCTAGCTGATAAGAGGCATCACCGCTAGCATTAACTAAGTCGTAATGGGCGTTGCTTACTAGGGCTTTCTGCAGTGTAGCCGTCAGCTGCCGATGCTCTTGGTCATGGTAAATGACTTGGATGTCCTTTAAAGACATGGCGTCGAGTTGCATGGCGAGATTTAGCGGATCGGTCGCAGCGGTACTGGATTCCCGGGGCAAACTGGAGTTTTCACTGGTAGGAAGTGCAAAGCC
Organism: Maribrevibacterium harenarium; assembly: GCF_006385675.1. Classification (GTDB taxonomy): domain Bacteria; phylum Pseudomonadota; class Gammaproteobacteria; order Pseudomonadales; family Marinomonadaceae; genus Marinomonas; species Marinomonas harenarium. The sequence continues at coordinate 46,385 of NZ_VFRR01000015.1, forward strand.
AGCGACCATAAAAGCGTCAGCCTGCTGCTTGATAGTGAGTTGCAAGCCTTCTACCTGAACTTGTGAGATGGTTAATTTATCTTGTAAGAGCTCAGTGGGACTGAGTTCCAGGTAAAGGGTTTTCAGTGATGTCTCTGGTTTCGACGAGTCACTTGATGTGGGTGATAGGCGCACATCATCCGCAATCAAGGCGAGTGGAAACAGATTTAACGTAAGCGTTTGAAAAGATAACTTAAGACCATGATCAGCAAGATAGTGATTGGCCCCGAAGCGGGCAATGCTAGGCAAGGCAAACCATAGGATCAACAACCCAGCCAAGAGGCTTGCTATTATCCCTGTTAACAAGCGCCTTAAAATCGTTGATCCCATTGTCTACCTCTTGTTGTCCTCATCGTGAAGAACCGTCTCATTTCGCAAGGGCATACGCAGTAAATGCCAACTCACTGCTGTACCAATGGCAATCAGACCAACTGTGGCCCAAAAACGCCACACTAATATCATCGACAGCCCCATACCGCACCACATAAAAATCAATGCTCGGTTGCGAGTTTTACGGGGAATACCGTCAGCTGACTGCCAGTCCCGCACGATCGGGCCAAAATACTTATGGTTAAGCAGCCAATCATGGAAGCGCTGGGACGACTTTGAAAAACACCAGGCGGCTAACAAAACTAGCGGTGTGGTAGGCAACAAAGGAACGAAGATGCCAATAACACCGGTAACTAAGGAAAACCAACCTAAGGCCAGATACAAGTACCGCTTAATGCCAGTCACTAGGATTTACCCGAACACAATTCAGGGACTGCACCACAAAGCCTGACGAATAGTATAAAGGGCATGGCTAGTCTCAGTTGACAAATAAGGTGCAGTAATCGAGGGATTACTGCCCACTAGCAAAAATATCTGACATGGTTGGCTCACTATGTTGATTGGTGGCCATGGCCCAACCGCCAAGGCGTTTCCAGCTATTGACGATATCACAAAACAATTCTGCCGTTTTCTCGGTATCATACTTAGCACTATGGGCTTGGGAATTGCTGAAGGCAATGCCAGCTGCTTCACAGGCTTTCGCTAACACGGTTTGACCATAGGCCAACCCCGCCAAGGAAGCCGTGTCGAAGCTAGAGAACGGATGAAACGGATTGCGCTTGATATCACAGCGTTCAATAGCGGCATTTAAAAAGCCTTGGTCGAAAGCTGCATTATGGCCGACCAAAATAGCACGCTTGCAGCCTACGGATTTCAGCTCCTTACGCACCTTTTGAAACATTTGCGTCAAGGCTTCTTTTTCATCAATCGCATCACGATCTGCGGCAAACGGATCAATTCCAGTGAAATCTAAGGCAGATTTTTCCAGATTTGCGCCAGCGAATGGGGTAATGGCGAACTCCATGGTTTCATGAACATACAACTCGCCATTGTCATCCATGCGGATGATACTGGCAGCGAGTTCTAGAAGGGCATCGGTTTTTGCATTAAAGCCAGCGGTTTCAACGTCGATAACAACAGGTAAGTAACCGCGGAACCGATCTTTGATTGCATGATTTGACAAAAGAGGATCCTTAATTCTGCCACTTGCTCAGAAAAATTTAGGTAGATAAGATCGCATGATAACACACATAAATAGACCAGAACGAGAACTCTTCAATATGGTCCCAGTGCTCCCCAAAGCTATATTCTGCCTACTACTGGGCGGCTTGCTTGCTGCTCCTGCAAGCGCGCTCACCCGTTATCAATCCGGTATTGAGGATTCGGAGTGGCGCCTATCCGGTGATATTTTTGCCTGTACATTACGGCATCGCATCCCTCATTTTGGTGAAGGCGAATTCATCAAGGAAGCGGGGGAGCCGATGAAATTCATCCTGAACCCGGAAAACGAAAAAATGGGGCCGGGGCAAGTATTTATCCTCGCCCAAGCGCCCAGCTGGATGCCGGGACTATCTACTGAAACCTTGGATGTTTTGCCATATCCAGGTTATGGCTTGACCGTCGAGGTTGGCGGTAAAGTGGCCGAGCGAATGCTTACCTTCCTTGATAATGGCCGTCATCCAGTTGTGGCGGGTACTGCGTGGGAGAACAACGGTGAAAACGTTGAAGTAGCATTAAGCAACATCAACTTTGCTCCCGCCTACAACGAGTTTCGCCGTTGTATGGCTTCGTTACTACCTGTGAACTACGATCAGATCGCTCGGACGGCGGCCTTATTCCCGAGTAATGCATCCGACCTTACAGATCGTATTAAGCGGCGATTGGACCTCGTTGCTGTCTACGTCGCGGCGGATCCGACGATTGAATACATTTACATCGATGGCCATACGGATTTAATCGGTAGTCGTCGGGATAACCGAGAGCTATCCAAACAAAGGGCAGAGAAAGTCACCGCTTATTTGCTGGAAAAAGGCGTGCCGCCGGAAATGATTGTTTCCCGTTATCATGGTGAACGCTATCCGGTTGCGACAAATAACAACGCGGATGGTCGCGAGCGGAACCGTCGGGTAACAATCCGCTTAGAACGTGCCAACCCTAACGTGAAGTCGCTTTCTGAGTAGTTCTGCCCTTGCTTAGCGCTGGGCGAAAATTTACACTAGGCGCCTATTTTGAAATTCATATAGCGTGCAGACACTGTGCCTGCGCGCCTCATCCCGTTAAGGAGAATCGCAATAATGTCTGACGTGAAGAAGGTAGTGCTTGCCTACTCGGGCGGCCTAGATACTTCTGTTATCGTGAAGTGGCTTCAAGAAGAGTATCAGTGTGAAGTGGTAACTTTTACCGCTGACTTGGGTCAGGGCGAAGAAGTGGAGCCAGCTCGCGCGAAAGCTCAAGCGTTGGGCGTTAAAGAAATCTACATCGAAGACCTACGTGAAGAATTCGTACGTGATTTCGTATTCCCAATGTTCCGTGCGAACACCGTATACGAAGGCGAATACTTACTAGGTACTTCTATTGCACGTCCCTTGATCGCTAAGCGCTTGATCGAAATCGCAAACGAAACCGGCGCCGATGCCATCTCTCACGGCGCAACCGGTAAAGGTAACGACCAAGTTCGTTTCGAGCTAGGTGCTTACGCACTTAAACCCGGCGTTAAAGTAATCGCACCTTGGCGTGAATGGGATCTGACTTCCCGCGAAACCCTAATGAACTACTGCAAAGAGCATAACATTCCAGTTGATTTCTCTAATGCGAAGAAGAAATCTCCGTACTCAATGGATGCTAACCTGCTACACATCTCTTACGAGGGTGACTTGCTAGAAGACCCATGGGCGACAGCGGAAGACGATATGTGGCGTTGGTCTGTTTCTCCGGAGCAAGCTCCTGATGAAGCGACTATCATCGAGCTTGGTTTCGAAAAAGGCGATGCTGTTTCTATTAACGGCGAGAAGATGTCTCCTGCAACTATCCTTGAGACACTTAATAAACTGGGCGGTGCCAACGGTATCGGTCGTGATGACCTAGTAGAAAACCGTTTCGTTGGTATGAAGTCTCGTGGCTGTTACGAAACCCCAGGGGGCACTATCCTTCTGAAAGCGCACCGTGCTATGGAGTCTATCACTCTAGACCGTGAAGCAGCACATTTGAAAGACGAGATCATGCCACGCTACGCGAAAGTCATTTACAACGGCTTCTGGTGGTCTGAAGAACGTCGTATGCTGCAAGCCTTGATCGACGCTTCCCAAGAGTTCGTAACTGGCTCTGTACGTTTGAAACTGTACAAAGGCAACGTCATTGTTGAAGGCCGTGAATCACCATACAGCTTGTTCGATAGCAAAGTTGCGACTTTTGAAGACGATGCTGGTGCTTACGATCAGAAAGATGCGGCAGGCTTTATCAAGCTAAATGCTCTGCGCATGCGCATCGCGGCTCAGAAAGGTCGTACCTTCCTAGACCGTAAGTAATAGATACGACTTTAGGTATTGCGTAAAACGCTTGTCTCACTGAGACAGGCGTTTTTTTTCGCCATAAATATCCATAATTGGTTGCAAAGCTATCCGTCAGTTAGGATAAATACCAACAAATAGGTGATTTTTTTGACTCTTTGGTTAATATTGTCTGTCCATTGAAAAATAGGTGACCCCATGACGGTTTTTAACATTGGCTCGATCAACATCGATCATTTGTATCAGGTTGGTCATTTTGTGCGTCCCGGTGAAACGTTGGCCTCCACCCAATACCAGCAATTGCTTGGCGGTAAAGGGGCAAATCAGTCCATTGCCATTGCCAGAGCTGGGGGGCAAGTATGTCATGTGGGAGCCGTTTTTCATGGTGATGACCAAGTGCTCCACAGTTTGAATAATCATGGTGTGGATACTAGCTTGGTGGCGAAAACCGATACCCCAACGGGTCACGCAATTATTCAGCTAACCCCAGAGGCGGAAAACGCCATTATTCTTTACCCCGGCGCCAATCACTCCCTGACCCAAGAGCAAATTAGCGGAGTTCTTGCACAAACGTCCGTTGAAGATTGGGTATTGCTGCAAAATGAAACCAACCTCGTTCTAGAAACATTACAACAGGCCGCAGCCAGTCCTGCCCAAGTCGCATTTAACCCTGCTCCTATGGATTTGGAACTGACCCGTGCAGCCTTGTCATATATCGATCTTCTAGTTGTGAACGAAGTGGAAGCCATGGATTTAACTCGTACAGAAACCATAGAGGCGGCCACCACAGCGCTGGAGCAGGACTTTCCGCAGCTCTCTATTTTATTAACATTGGGTAAGGATGGCGTACGCTATATTAGCCATGGCCAAAATGACTTTGTACCGGCATTCAAAGTAGAGGCAGTGGATACGACAGCGGCAGGAGATACCTTTATTGGTTTTTATCTCGCCGCCTTAAGTGAAGGCAAAGCCCCTAATGCTGCCATGACCATAGGTTGTGCCGCTTCTGCATTGTGTGTGACCCGCCTTGGTGCTGCCGATGTGATCCCAACCAGAGATGAAGTAAATCAGTTTTTAGCAGAGCATCCGACTGCTTCCTTATAATTCGTCTACAGGAAACCTCCATGACACGTAAAATTATTATCGACACCGATCCCGGCATTGATGATGCGATGGCGATCTTATTTGCCTTTCAATGTTCGGAGCTAGAAGTGCTTGGTTTAACCACAACGTACGGTAATGTTCCGGTAGAAATTTCTACGAAAAATGCCATTACCTTAACCGAGATCGCCGGTGTGAACGTACCTGTGGCTCAAGGTGTGGCGGTGCCTTCAGTGATTGCTCCCCGTCCGTTCCCCGATTTTGTCCATGGCAAGGATGGTTTTGGCGATATCAACTACCCAGATCCAAAAGGCAGTGCCCATGCCTTATCTGCCGCAGAATTTATTATCGAGCAGGTGAAAGCCCACCCAGGGGAAGTCACTATTGTTGCGTTGGGGCCATTGGGAAATTTGGGGAAAGCATTGGAACTGGCTCCAGAAATCGCCGATTTAGTGGATGAAGTGGTACTGATGGGCGGCGCGGCGAAAGAGTATGGCAACGTCTCGCCGGTGGCAGAAGCGAACATCATCAACGACCCCCATGCGGCGGATAAAGTGTTCACCGCTCCATGGCAAGTAACCATGATTGGCTTGGATGTTACCCACCAGGTTTGCCTAGGCAACGATGTGTTGGAGCGAATTCGTGCCAAAAACCCAAGCCAAGGTGGCTTCCTTTACGATTGTGCTCAGTTTTATATCAACTTTTATAGCGATCGTTTTAACATGGATGGTTGCTACTTCCATGATGCTTCGACCATTGCCTACGTACTTGATCCGAGTATTTTCGAAGTCGAACTGGGAGCAGTACGCGTGGCCTGTGAAGGTATCGCCATGGGACAGACGATTTTCCGCCCCGAGGGTGTCAGTTACCCGGAACCTCACTGGGATAATATGCCTGTGACTCAAGTGTGTATGGAAGTGGATGGTGAGCGGATGCTCAAGCTATTCGAGGACAAGCTATCTGCCTAGATAGAGTCGATAGACAATAAAAAAGCGCCATTTGGCGCTTTTTTAACTATGAGCTTTGATAAAGTCGGCAATGAAGGATTTCTCTGCTTCGCCAATACTATGGAACTTTAGCGTAATGTAATGCTGGTCATGCTCGTTGAGAACGTCCAATATGGGGTCGCAGATAGTCTTAATCAACATAGTGCGGCCTTCGTGCATGGCCTGTAATTCGAGCTTAACCAATTTTGAACCTTGTAGACCAAATGGAGATTCTACTTCGATACTGGTTTTGGTTAGATGGGTACAGTGAACTGCCATGGACTTACCATTAGTCAGAAACATGGTACCTGTCCAAAAACAACGTACTTTAACTGGGCCAGATTTGCTCATTGATTCACCTGTGTGCTGTGAAAAAACGTCTTTATGATCAATCCATTATAGAGCAAAGGCGGCTTGAAGCCAGCTTTTCCAGACGCGAATACGCGCCCAAAAAAACGCCATCTGCCGCAAGCTGGCTAGATGGCGCGAAGTGGAGGCCAGCGTAGTGATTACGCTAGTTTATGGAAACTGTCCGATAGGGCATCGATTAGACGGTCGATTTCTTCTGACTCGGTAATGAATGGTGGAGCAAGCTGAATCGTGTCGCCACCGAAGCGCACGTAGAAGCCTTTTTCCCACATATCCATCGCTACTTGGAACGGGCGCTTAGCCGGTTCCCCGTCTGGCGCAGCTAGGGTGATCCCCGCAGCAAAGCCATAGTTACGAATATCAGTAATTAAGGTAGAGCTAGAACGTAAGCTATGTACCGCATCACCAAAATAGCCGCTCATTTCTTTTACGCGGGCGATCAGATTTTCACTACGAATTTTTTCGAGGGATGCCAAGCCCGCCGCACAGGCAACCGGATGAGCCGAATAGGTATAACCATGTGGAAGTTCCAACATGTATTCGGGGCCGCCGTGCTCCATAAAGGTGTCGTAGATTTCCTGTTTGAATGCCACTGCGCCTAGGGGAATTGCACCATTGGTAATTTGCTTCGCCATGGTCATCACATCAGGTGTCACTCCAAACTCGATGGCGCCACAGTCACCGCCCATACGACCAAACCCGGTAATAACTTCATCGAAAATCAGCAGAATGTTGTGCTGATCACAGATTTCCCGCAGGCGTTCCAAATAGCCTTGTGGGGGGACGATGACGCCCGCAGATCCAGACATGGGCTCCACGATCACCGCGGCGATATTGCTGGCATCGTGCATGGTGATTAGGTTGAGCAGATCATCAGCTCGTTCCGCACCCTGTTTTGCCATGCCGTTGGTGAACTCTGTCCCCGGCACTTGAGTATGTGGCAGGTGGTAAGAGTCTAAACCTTGGCCATATAGAGTGCGGTTAGCTGGGATACCGCCAACAGAAAAACCGGAAATCCCTGCGCCATGGTAGCCCTTGGCACGGCCAATGAATTTGGTCTTGGTGCCCATGCCTTTTTTACGCCAGTAAGCACGCGCAACTTTTAGCGCCGTATCCACGGACTCAGATCCTGAGCCAGTGAAAAACACACGATTCAATTCGGTCGGTAGAAATTCAGTAATCTTTTCCGAGAGTTGAAAGGATTTTTCATGGCCAAACTGAAACGCCGGAGAGTAATCTAACGTCTTGATTTGCTCGGCAACCGCTTCATTAATCTCGGCTACGTTGTGTCCTAGGCCACACGTCCAAAGACCAGATAGACCATCAAAAATTTTACGCCCTTTGTCGTCGGTGTAATAAGCACCAGAGGCCTTGGTGATGATACGTGGATCTTGTTTGAACTGACGGTTACCGGTGTAAGCCATCCAGTGGGAGTCAAGTTGCTTTTGGGTTAGATTGGTCATGGTGCATTCTCAGCTAATCATTGTTTATTAGTAGAGAATGCCCGTGGGGAAAGTTTAGTTAAATGACAAGTTTATTAAACTTGCATAAGTGTTTGATTAACTAAACCGGAATAAGAATTTAGGAAGAAGTCTTTTCCCGAAACTCGCACAAATCTTCGATAATACAGGCGTCGCATTTGGGTTTGCGGGCAGTACAGATATAGCGCCCATGCAAAATTAACCAATGGTGGGCATCGAGAAGAAACTCTTTGGGAACAAAACGCAGCAGCTTTTCTTCCACCTCGAGCACGTTTTTACCGGGGGCGATCTTGGTGCGATTGGATACCCGAAATATGTGCGTATCTACCGCCATCGCAATCTGACGAAACGCCGTATTCAGCACCACGTTAGCGGTCTTGCGCCCGACACCGGGCAGTGCTTCCAGAGCCTCCCGATTATCGGGAACTTGACTGCCATGTTTGTCGATTAACATCTGGCAGGTTTTGATGACGTTTTCTGCTTTAGCATTAAACAAGCCAATGGTTTTGATGTATTCCTTAACACCGTCCACTCCCAGCGCCAACATGGTTTCAGGGGTGTTGGCCACGGGGAACAGCTTGCGAGTCGCTTTATTGACGCTGACGTCGGTTGCTTGGGCGGAAAGCAACACGGCAATTAATAGCTCGAACGGTGAGCTATATTCTAATTCGGTCTGCGGATTTGGATTTTCATTACGCAGCCTAGTAAAAATTTCCTGACGCTTTGCTTTGTTCATTATCCGCCCCGATTGTTATGCGTTAGGTAATTTTACCGGTTACCCGCACCCGACGAGAGACTTTTTCTTTGCCCGCTTCGGCAGCCGCTTTGCGCTGTTTCTCACGCTCATCAAAGAAGTTTTTCAAAGCGATCAAAATACCCAAGCCGATGAAAGCACCCGGTGGCAAAATGGCAAAGAGCATGTCAGGGTAATTAGGAAATAGGGTAAGTTTCCAACTGGCTGCGGCTTCGCCAAACAGTAAGTGCATGTCACTAAACAGAGTGCCTTGGCCAATTAACTCACGCATTGCCCCCAACAGCACCAGTACCACCGTAAAACCAAAGCCCATGGTTAACCCATCTAGGGCTGATGGCAAAACTGGGTTACGACTGGCGTAGGCGTCGGCACGACCCAAGATGGCACAGTTGGTCACGATCAACGGGATAAAGATGCCGAGAATTTGGTATAGCTCGTAAGTAAAGGCCTGCATGATCAATTCAATACAGGTAGTAAACGAAGCTATGATCATCACAAAGGCGGGTAAACGTACCGCATCGGCAACATAATTACGAATTAAGGATACGGCAATGTTGGAGCCGATCAACACCACCATAGTGGCTAAACCCAAGCCAAGGGCGTTGACCACGGTGCTGGTTACGGCCAACAGCGGACAAAGACCTAATAGCTGGACGAGTGCTGGGTTATTTTTCCAGATGCCGTTGTAAACCAGCTCCTGGTAATTCACACCGCTGTTTGTGGTTTCAACGTCGGTGGCGGTATTTGCTGTGTCTGTATTTGAGTGCATGCTACTTACCTATCGGGCCAACAACTCAGCTTTGTGCTGTTCAAAGTAGATCAAAGTATTTTTCACGGCTTTGACAACCGCCCGTGGCGTTATGGTCGCGCCAGTGAACTGGTCGAACTGACCGCCGTCTTTCTTCACGCCCCAGAGTGACTCTTTTAAATTAAGAAACGACTTTCCAGCGAAGGATTCGATCCAAGAGGATTTTTTCAAATCCACCTTGTCACCCAGTCCTGGGGTTTCTTTATGGGCAATAACCCGAGCGCCGGTAACTACTCCATCTTTGTCGATGGCGACAATCAGATCAAGGGAGCCGTTGTAGCCACCGGGGGCTTTAGTTTCAAAGATGATCGCCGACACTTCCCCATCTAAGCGACCAATAAAGGCCTGCACCGGTTCATTGGTTCCAAGTAACGGGTCTCCTGCTAGGGTGATTACGTCTTGGGTAATGTCATTATTATAGCGCTCGTGGGGCAAGACTTCGTTAAAGGCTGCGCGCTGGGCGGCCACAATATTGTCGGCAATAATTGGGGCGCTTAAATATTGGGTCACTCCGATAAAGCCAGCAGTGACAACGGCAAAGATAGCTAAACCAACAGCGTTACGACGAATAGAAGCAATTAATTCCATTACTTGTCTCCTCCGATCGCCACGCCAGACTTGGGCTTTTTGTGGCCATAAGCGCGAGGCTGCGTGTAGTAATCGATTAAGGGAGCGGCGAAGTTCATGAGTAATACACCAAAGGCGACACCGTCTGGGTAACCACCCCAAGTACGAATCACATAAACCAAGATTCCAATGCCAGCACCGTAAACGAGTTTGCCTCGGTTGCTGGTACAGGAGCTCACTGGGTCAGTTGCAATAAAGAAAGCGCCAAACATGGCTGCCCCGGAGGTCAGATGAAATAGCGGTGTGGCAGCATTGCTTGGATCTAAGATGTAGAAGAAAGTCGCTACCACAGCTAATCCAGCCAGCATGGCAACTGGGGTATGCCAAGTAATAATGCGTAGACCAATCAGGGCTAATCCACCAGCCAAATAAGCCAGGTTGACCCACATCCAACTGTTCAAGCTAGCCGCTTGCAATGCCGTGACCGAAGCAAAGGCTTCGTCGCTCATTAGGCCGCCTTTATGTTTAAAAGCATCCAAAGGCGTCGCCATGGTGTAAGCATCGACAGTGGATAACCCACCAAAAATGGCACTGAGGCTATCGCTAAATGACATAGTGCTACCGGCACTAATGAGATCAGCATGACCTAACCATTGGGTCATTGGCACTGGAAAGGAAACCAAGACAATGGCATAACCGACCATGGCTGGGTTAAATGGATTATTCCCTAAACCACCATACACCTGTTTGGCGAAAATAATGGCGAAGGCAACAGCCGTCACGGTTAACCACCAAGGTACGGTAGGTGGTAAAGCAATGCCCAGCAATACAGCAGTGAGTAATGCGCTATTGTCTTTTAGGAAGAAAGCAATTGGGCGACCACGCACTTTGAGGAAGAGGGCTTCCGCGCCAATGGCGGTCAAAGCCGCAATCAGAATATTGATTAGCGTGCCAAAACCAAAAAGCCAAGTTTGTACCAAAATACCCGGAATGGTTGCCAGAATGACCATCTGCATCACCCAGGAAGTACGGCGTCCCCCACGATGGGTGTGGGGGGAAGTAATGCGCAATAATGCCATTTAACGATTCTCTTGAGAGTTTGTCAGTTGTTCTAACTTGGCTTCTTCTTCCTGCTGCTTGGCTTCAGCAACACTCAGTTGTTGCTGGAGATCTTCGGCTTCAGGTTGTTGTGCCAGTTGCTTTTTCAGCTTATTTACTTGTGCCTTAGCGAGGGCCGCAGCAATTTTCTGCTGTTTGATTTGCTCTGCCAGCTGATTTACTTCCGCTTTTGGTGCTGCTGCCGGTGGTGGTACTTCACCTTTGGTCAGTGCTTGCTCCAATGCCTCAGCACGTCCACGGGCTTCGTCAACTTGCTGGCTTAGTGTGTCCACGTTATCCGCACCAATTTCTTGGGCGTGAGCTAATGCCTTTTCCGCCTTTTTCAGAGCGGCTTTGGCAATGGCGGTATCGATTTTTAACTTACGCAAGGCTTCGTCGTCGGCTGGCGCTGTTGCTTTCGCTTCTGGCTTAGCTGTGACCGGCGCGTGGGCTTCAAACTTGGCAAGCTCAGCCTGAGCCGTTGCTAAGGCCGCTTGGAATTCAGCTTGTTTGGCTTTCAGCTCAGCGTTATCAGGATCTTCACCTAACTGCTTTTCTACTTTCTTCAACTTTGTCGAAGCGAGTGCCACATCGACTTTAGCCTTTTTGTGGTCGTCGCTCAGTACTGGTTTCGCTGCTGCAGGCTTGGCTTCAGAGGAAGCCTGCTCTGGTTGTAGTTTGGCAAAGCGAGCCTCTGCCGTAGCTAACTCTTGCTGTAAAGCAGATTGCTTATCTCTCAACTCTGCGTTGTCAGGATCGTCCGCGAGTTGTTTTTCAATCTTTTTCAACTTGGTAGACGCCAGCGCCACATCTACCTTGGCTTTTTTCGCTTCGTCACTTAAGGCAACTTTAGGCGCTGCGTCTTTGGGTTTAGCGACTGGTGCGGTGGCTGGCAATTTCGCTTCCATCTCTTTGATGTCAGCAGTCGCACCATCCACTTGTAGCTGTAGGGCAGAAATTTCTTCTACCGCTTGGCGCTCCTGCGCCTCTTGCAGCGCTTTGTCTAGTTTCTTCAGCTTCGCCTTAGCGATCGCTAGATCCACTTTTAATTTCTTGGTTTCTTCATCGACCGGAGCACTAGAGGCTGCTGGCGCTTCGGTTACCTTAGTTGGTGCGGCCTTTTTAGCAGCGGGTTTGGCGGCCGCGGCTTTTTGACGCTCTAGGCGTTTGGCTTCTTTCTCAGCGGCTTCCGCTTCTTGGCGGGCTTTACGGGCTTCAAAACGCTGCTTGGCAATGTCTGATTTCACCGCTGCTTCACGGGCATCACGAATGGCCGCTTTGGTATGGCGGTAATACTGCACTAATGGAATGCTACTTGGGCATACGTAAGAGCAAGCACCACACTCGATACAATCAAACAGGTTGTAGTGTTCCGCTTTTTCATGCTCTTGGCTTTTGGCGAACCATAGTAGCTGCTGCGGTAGCAGACTCGCTGGGCAGGCTTGCTCACACATGCCACAGCGGATACAAGCTTGCTCTGGCTCCGGTAACGGTAGCTCCTTGCGAGTAGCGGCCAAAATACAGTTGCTAGTCTTAACGATGGGGGCGGACAAAGAATCCAAGGTAAAGCCCATCATCGGCCCGCCCATAACAATACGTTCAACCTGGCTTAAGTTGGCATCGGCGTAGGACAACAAATGGGAAACCGGTGTACCAAGCAGTACTTCGACATTCTGTGGTGCGCCGAAACCGTCCCCTGTTAGGGTGGTAAAACGAGAAATCAACGGGCGACCAAACTGCACGGCTTCGTAAATAGCCACACAAGTGCCGACGTTTTGACACAAAATGCCGATATCAGCCGGTAATTTGCCGGTGGGAACTTCTTGATCTGTCAGCAGCTTAATCAGCTGTTTTTCGCCGCCAGACGGGTACTTAGTGGGGACTACCACCAGTTGGATATTGCTTTGGCGCTCACGAATGACTTTTTCCAACGCCGCAATAGCCGTTGGTTTGTTGTCTTCGATACCAATCATCACCTGCTGAGCATTGGCTAGGTGTTGCACGATTTCGATGCCGAGAATCAGCTCCAAGGACTTTTCCCGCATCAACATATCGTCAGCGGTAATGTAGGGCTCACATTCCGCGGCATTGATAATGAGGTGGCTTAGGTTGTGCTTTTGTGCCCCTTGTAATTTCACTTGCGTTGGGAAACCTGCGCCCCCCATACCCACAATGCCTTTTTCAGCTAAAAAGGCCAGTAGATCGGTTTTGCTAACTTTTTGCCAGTCACGCAATGGCTCTAATTCTTGCCATTCATCGGCACCATCCGGTGTGATGACAATACATACATCTGCTAAGCCAGAAGGATGAGCAATAGGGCGTTCTTCGATAACTTTAACGGTGCCAGAAGTGGGAGCATGTAAAAAACTGCTCAAAAAACCATTGTTAATGGCAATAGTTTGACCTTTCAGTACCTTGTCACCAACTGCCACAAGAGGTCTTGATGCCTGACCAATATGTTGCCCGAGAGGTAAGATGAGTTCTTCTGGTAATTTTGGGTGCCCAAGGGGTAAACGCAATGACTGCGCTTTGTTCTCCGGTGGGTGAATACCGCCATGAAAGTTGTAGACTGTCGCAGCACTCATTACGCATTCACCTCCGTCTGACGGTCCGTGGCAATAATATCGAGTGATTGCGTGGCTACACCATTGGGTTTTTCCCAAGACCAGGTACGTGTTGTCACCCCTACCTCTACCATATCAATACAACTCACTGGGCATGGCTCGACACACAAGTCGCAGCCGGTACATTCATCGGCAATTACCGTGTGCATTTGCTTAGCGGCGCCCAAAATCGCGTCAACGGGACACGCTTGGATACATTTGGTACAGCCGATACATTCATCTTCGCGAATGACGGCTACTTTTTTCTTGGGTTCTTCCGCTTCCCCACCATCTAGAGGTATGGCTTCCACATCCAATAAATCGGCGAGTGCTTGTACTGTCGCTTGGCCGCCTGGAGGACATTTATTGATGGCATCGCCGTTTGAAATCGCTTCCGCATAGGGGCGGCAGCCGGGGTGACCACATTGACCACATTGAGTTTGCGGCAACAGAGCATCGATCTGATCGACAATCGGGTCGCCTTCCACATGGAAGCGTACGTTGGCATACCCCAAGATGGCACCAAAAATCAGGGCGAGTACAACCAAGATAGCAACGGCACTTAAAACAGTTAGCATGACGTTACTCCTAAATCTGAACCAAGCCGGTGAAGCCCATAAAGGCTAGAGCCATCAAACCAGCGGTGATCATGCCAATGGCAGAGCCTTTGAACACAACGGGCACATCTGCCACATTGATACGCTCACGCATGGCAGCGAAGAGAATTAAAACGAAGGAGAAGCCCACCGCAGCACCAAAGCCATAGAGGATGGAATCAACAAAACCATTTTGACGGCTGGTGTTTTGTAGGGCGACACCCAAGACCGCGCAGTTGGTGGTGATCAAAGGTAAGAAAATCCCCAGAACCCGGTACAGGAGAGGACTGGTTTTGTGTACCACCATTTCAGTGAACTGTACCACTACAGCAATTACCAAAATAAAGGAGATGGTTTTTAGGTATTCCAACCCTAACGGGGCCAGAATAAATTCATAGGTGAGATAACTGCATAGGCTCGATAACGTCAGCACGAACGTCGTTGCCATGGCCATACCGATGGAGGTTTCCAGTTTGCCGGAAACACCCATAAACGGGCACAGTCCAAGGAATTGCACCAACACAAAGTTGTTGACCAAAATGGTACTGACCAGAATTAAGAGATACTCAGTCATCTCACGTCCAAAATAAAAATAAATAACAACAAGCCCGACACAGGGGAGGCGCCGGGAGTGTAACTATATCAATCAGCTTATAACTAACAAACCTAAAAAATAGGTCTATCTAGTATATTTTTGCATAAAGATATCGCTGTGTTTGTATAACCATTTTTTATTAGATGGCGCTTCCATGCCGACATTTTGAATCTGGTGTAAACAAGATCGCCTACACGAGGGTAGGCGACCGAGTCACGAAGAAAAGGGCGAAGAGGTTACATCACCCGCTGACCTGGTTTTGCTCCTGCATGTGGCTCAAGTAGGTAGATTTCTTCACCACCTGGGCCTGCGGCTAGTACCATGCCTTCAGAAAGGCCAAACTTCATTTTGCGTGGTGCAAGGTTGGCCACCATCACCGTCAACTTGCCTTCCAAATCCTCTGGTTTGTAGGCTGACTTAATACCGGAGAATACCGTGCGAGTCTCGCCGCCCAGATCCAAAGTCAGCTTCAGCAGTTTGTTCGCTTTTTCCACATGTTCCGCTTTAGCGATTAAAGCAATACGCAAATCCACTTTGGCGAAATCATCAAAGTTAATTTCTGCCGCGATCGGGTCTTTGCTTAGCTCGGTTTCTACTGCAGGAGTAGTTGGCGCTTGGGCGGCCGCTTCCTCTTTGCCTTCCTCGATCATAGCTTCGATTTGCTTAGCATCAATGCGAGCCATCAAGGGTTTGAAAGTATTCACACTTTGTCCAAAAAGTAGCTCACTACGGTTGTCCCAAGTCAGCTCTTTATTTAAGAAGGCTTCCGCGTCGGCCACCAAGTTCGGCAATACCGGTTTCAGATACGTGGCTAAGATTGCGAATAGATTTAACGACACAGTACAAATTTCTTGTACTTGCGGCAGTGTTTCTTCGTTTTTGGCTTTGACCCATGGCTCTTCATCAGCAATGTAGGTGTTGGCAATGTCCGCAAGACGCATGATTTCCCGCATGGCGCGGCCATACTCGCGGGTTTCATAGTATTCAGCAATGGTGTCGCCAGCGGCGATAAACTCATTGATCATGGCTTCCTGGGCTGGTGTGCCGAGCAGTTGACCATCGAATTTCTTGTTAATAAAACTGGCGGTACGGCTCGCGATATTGACCACTTTGCCTACTACGTCGGAGTTCACACGCTGTACGAAATCCGTCAGGTTTAAGTCGATATCATCGACGCGGGAATTAAGCTTGGCCGCAAAGTAGTAACGCAAGTACTGTGGGTCTAAATGATTTAGGTAAGTACGCGCCTTTATAAAGGTGCCGCGGGATTTGGACATTTTCTCCCCATCAACCGTGACATAGCCGTGAGCGTTGACTGCGGTTGGGGTACGGTAGCCAGCGCAATCCAACATAGCAGGCCAGAATAGGGCGTGGAAGTTGATAATGTCTTTACCGATAAAGTGATAGAGCTCGGTCTCTGAGCCTTTTTTCCAGTACTCGTCGAAATCCAAGCCTTCGGTACGGTCACAGAGATTTTTGAAGCTCGCCATGTAACCGATTGGAGCATCTAGCCAGACGTAGAAGTACTTGCCTTCTGTATCTGGGATTTCGAAACCAAAGTAAGGGGCATCGCGGCTGATGTCCCACTCTTGTAAACCTGAGTCCAACCATTCCGCCAGTTTATTGGCGACTTGATCTTGCAAGGTGCCACTACGAGTCCATTTTTGTAGGAACTCTTGGAACTCCGGCAGTTTGAAGAAATAGTGTTCTGATTCTTTTTCAATCGGCGTTGCACCGGAGTAAACCGAGCGCGGGTTAATCATTTCCATTGGAGTGTAGGTGGCAGAGCAGACTTCACAGTTGTCACCATACTGATCTTCCGCCTTACATTTCGGGCAGGTGCCTTTAATAAAGCGATCCGCCAAGAACATCTTTTTCTCTGGGTCATAGGCTTGGGTGATCGAACGTACGGCAATTTTGCCATTGTCACGACAGGCTTTGTAAATCTCCTCGGAAAAGGCGCGGTTTTCAGGGGAGTGGGTCGAATAGTAGTTATCGTAGCCGATCATGAAGTCATTAAAGTCGGCCATATGTTCTTGACGTACCCCTTCGATTAACTCTTCCGAAGTGATGCCGTTTTGCTCCGCTTTGATCATGATCGCCGTGCCGTGGGCGTCGTCAGCGCAGACCGCAGTACATAGATGCCCGCGCAGTTTCTGGAAACGTACCCAGATATCCGTTTGAATATGCTCCAACATGTGGCCTAAGTGAATTGAGCCATTGGCGTAGGGAAGGGCGCTGGTAACTAGAATCTTACGTTGCGATTGAGCCATTATGAATGAGCCTGCCGGATGTTAAAAAGTGAATGATAAAGGCGTAGTTTGCCAACTAAGGGTGCATTTTGGGCAACAACATCACCGCCCAAGGCACTAGCCTAAATGGAAATGGCGAACATTATAGATTGCCCCATTTTGTGCGCAAGGTTTTGGGGTTGGTTTTCATAACTTTGCCCACATTATCGATGCAAATTAGGCAACACTCATCCCATTTCCCCTGATTGCGGGAGTGGTAACAACGTTAGGAGCTTCCATGGCTGAACAAGCTGGCGTACCTCAGGGCCTTGCCGGGGTTAAGCACATCATTGCAGTGGCATCGGGCAAAGGCGGTGTCGGTAAATCTACAACCACAGTGAATCTAGCCTTAGCAATGGCGGCAGATGGCTACAAAGTCGGTGTACTCGACGCCGATATCTACGGCCCGAGCCAAGGCATGATGCTAGGTTTTGCGCCAGATACGCGCCCCCAAGTGCGTAACGAGAAATTCTTTATTCCCCCTGTGGCCCATGGTATCAAAACCATGTCCATGGCCTTCTTAACGACCCAAGAAACACCAATGGCTTGGCGTGGCCCCATGGCAACGGGAGCGTTGATGCAAATTCTGACGCAGACCGAGTGGGATGAGTTGGATTACCTCTTTATTGATATGCCACCGGGAACAGGGGATATTCAGCTGACGCTAGCGCAAAAGGTGCCGGTGTCTGGTTCTGTTGTGGTCACGACCCCGCAAGATATCGCCCTGCTAGATGCCCGTCGGGGTATCGAGATGTTTAACAAGGTGAATATCCCTGTATTAGGCGTGGTAGAAAACATGTCGGTTCATGTTTGCTCTAACTGTGGTCATAAAGAAGCTATCTTTGGCGACGAAGGTGGCCAGAAACTCAGCGCCGAATACGGTGTAGATGTGCTTGGTAAACTGCCACTTAGCCTCGCTATCCGCGAAGGGGCGGATGCGGGCAAGCCTACTATGGTTTCTGCACCAGAGTCCGATGCTGCCAAGACATATGGCGAGATTGCGCGTAAACTACACGCCCTGCTGCAATCCCGCGCTGAGCCATTTGCTGTGCCAACTATCGGCATGAGTGACGACTGAGGTAAACCATGAGACTTTGTGACCGCGATATTATTCAAGCTTTGGACGATGGCGTCATTGCCATCGAACCCCGCCCTGACAATGGGGTGATTAGTGGGGTGTCCTGTGATTTGCGCTTGGGTAACTCCTTTCGCGTGTTTCAAGGTCATCCTGCTCCTTATCTGGACCTGAGTGGCCCCAAGGAAGATCTCAACACAGCGATTGAATCCGTAATGAGTGAGGAGATCATTGTCAAAGATGATCAACCATTCTTTATCCACCCCGGCGAGCTGGTGCTTGGGGTGACTTTGGAATCAGTCACTTTGCCGGATAATCTTGTCGGTTGGCTGGACGGTCGTTCGTCGTTGGCTCGTCTCGGTTTGATGGTGCACGTCACTGCCCACCGCATTGACCCCGGTTGGAGTGGCGCCATCGTCTTGGAGTTTTTGAACGGTGGTAAATTGCCAATCGCACTACGCCCCGGCATGACAATCGGGGCGATTAACTTTGAGACCATGTCTGGCCCGGCGGATCGCCCCTATAACAAGCGTGACAACGCCAAGTATAAGGACCAAAAATCCGCCGTCGGTAGCCGTATCAGTGGGGATCAAAAGTAAGTGAAATACACTGGCATCAAGGTCAACATCATTACTGGCTTTCTGGGTAGTGGTAAAACCACCGCCATCCGTCATTTACTTACCCAAGTACCTGCCGGTGAAAACTGGGCGGTGTTGGTCAATGAGTTTGGGGAAATCGGCATAGACGGTGATCTGCTTGCCGGGCTTGATGTCAACTCAGGGCACAGCATCGCCATCAAACAAGTGCCGGGTGGGTGCCTATGCTGCACCACCTCCGCGGCTTTTGGTGCGGGCTTAAATGAACTGATAAAAACCGCCAATCCGACCCGCATTATCATCGAGCCAACCGGGATCGGTCACCCAGACCAAATCCTTAAGCAGCTTGAAGCCGATCATTATCAAGGCGTGTTAGATATCCGCGCTAGCTTGTGTTTGCTCGATGCGCGCAACCTAGATAACCCCCGTTACGTGGGGCATCCGGCATTCTTTGACCAGATCAACATGGCGGATGTGTTAGTGGCAACCAAACAAGACCTTTACCAAGAAGGGGAAAGCGGACGCTTTCTCGACTTTGCTAAACAATTCTCACCGGCAAAATCTGTCATTGCTTTGGTGGAAAACGGCCAAATGGATGTAGCTTGGCTCGACGCTCCCCGCATTCACCAGCAACATACTCACCACGATCACCACGATCACCACGATCACCACGATCACCACGATCACCACGATCACCACGATCACCACGATCACCACGATCACCACGATCATACCCATGTGCTGACCAGTCAGCCCAAGCCCGGCATGACCTACTACCAGCGTCGGGACAGCGAACTCACCAGCCATGGCTGGATCATCGACAACCCTCTCGACATCACCATCGACCAGCTACGCCAATGGGCCGAGCAGACCAAAGCTCTTGAAGGCTTCTGGCGCTTGAAGGGCATCGTACAACTAGCCAATGGCACAGCGTGGCAATTCAACCTAACCACCACAGAAAGCGATTGGACAGAAATTGACGATATTGAACAAAGCCGAGTGGAGTGCTTGGTGGCGGTGGAGAGTGGGGCTCCCAACCTACCAATTTAAACTGCCCCAATCTGCCACTGACTTTGACTGTCTTTGTCATTGAGCAATTCTCGCCTATGGTCAACTCTTAAGTTATGTTCCGCGAGTGATCTCGTAACCGAGTATAACAATAAGAGGTGATGATCATGGGCAGTTACCAAACACCACTACGTGATATTCAGTTCGTTACCGATGAGTTATTAGATTTCCCGAGCCATTACGCCAATTTACCCGGCGGCGATGAAGCGACGCCGGATATGGTAGCGGCGATTTTGGAGGAGGGTGCCAAGTTTGCCGAGCGGGTGCTGTCTCCCCTAAATCATAGTGGTGATCAGCAAGGCTGTCAGTATCACGACGGGAAAGTAACCACGCCAGAAGGTTTTAGAGAAGCGTACCAGCAGTATGTTGAAGGCGGTTGGCCATCCCTAGCACATCCGGTGGAAATGGGTGGGCAGGGGCTACCAGAATCCCTCGGCATGTTGGTAACAGAAATGGTCGCCACGGCAAACTGGGCCTGGTCTATGTACCCTCTGTTAAGCCATGGTGCGATGAATACCTTGGAGCGCCATGGTAAACCTGAGCAACAGCAAGTCTATCTACCCAAACTGATTTCTGGCGAATGGACGGGCACCATGTGTCTAACAGAGCCCCATTGTGGCTCTGACCTTGGGCTGCTGAAAACCAAAGCCGTTCCCAATGCCGATGGCTCCTACGCTATCACCGGCACTAAAATCTTTATCTCCTCCGGCGAGCATGATTTGTCTGACAATATTGTCCATATTGTGTTGGCTCGTTTGCCAGATGCTCCAGAAGGCACCAAAGGTATTTCCCTTTTTATCGTGCCGAAATTTGTTCCCAATGCGGAAGGTGAAGTGGGGGAGCGCAACAGCCTTTCCTGTGGCTCTTTGGAGCACAAAATGGGGATCCATGGCAATGCTACCTGTGTGATGAATTTCGACGGCGCCAGAGCCGAATTACTGGGGGAACCCCATAAAGGCTTGGCGGCCATGTTTACCTTTATGAACTCCGCCCGCTTGGGCATCGCTATGCAAGGCTTGGTACATGCCGAATGGGGTTATCAGAACTCCCTTGCCTACGCCAAAGATCGCTTGCAAATGCGCTCATTGTCTGGCGTGAAAAATCCCGATCAGGCGGCTGACCCGATTATTGTTCATGGGGACGTACGCCGTATGCTGCTCACCCAAAAGGCCTTTGCGGAAGGTGGTCGTGCCTTTATGCACTATTGCTCCATGCTGGCTGACACGGTGAAAGTGGGGGAAAGCCAGGATCAGCAGCAAGCTGAGCAACTGTTGTCTTTCCTTACCCCAATCGTAAAAGGCTTTTTAACTGAAGTCGGTTGGGAATCCGCCAATCACGCTCTACAAGTATTTGGTGGGCATGGCTATATTGCTGAATGGGGCATGGAGCAAAACGTGCGGGACGCCCGTATTGCCACTATCTACGAGGGCACGACCGGTATTCAGGCCTTGGATTTACTAGGGCGGAAAGTGTTGTTAACCAAAGGGGACTCCCTAAAAGCCTTTACCAAAGTGATTCATAAATTCTGCCAAGCTCATCTCGAACGAGAAGGTCAGGAACAAGAGGGTCTGACCCCTTTAGTCAACAAGCTGGCGCAGTTGAATAAGGAATGGGGTGAGGTGACTCTGCAAATTGGGATGAAGGCCATGAAAAACCGCGATGAAGTAGGCGCGGCATCGGTGGACTATTTGATGTATTCCGGCTACATCGTGTTGGGTTACTTCTGGGCCAGAATGGCTGTGGTCGCGCAAGAAAAATTGGCGGCCGGTTTAGATGATGATGGCTTTTATGATGCTAAAGTGAAAACGGCTCAGTTCTATTTTGCGCGGATTTTGCCGCGAGCAGTTGCCCATAAAGAAGCGATGTTAGCAGGATCAGATTGCCTGATGTCGTTAGATGACAACCAGTTTGCCTACTTTTAACCGTATCGCAGGAGTCAAACCATGAGTAATTTAGTCAGTGTGTTACAGCAATGGGTTGAGCGTTTTCAACCGAGCGCGGCGGGCGGGGTTAGCGCCGTATTCGAGTTCCAGGTGGATCAAGAAACTCAGCATATTTTGCTGCGAAATGGTCAGTGTTCATTAGAATCAGGGGAACATAATGACCCGGATGCGACTCTACGTATGAACCTGTCTACTTTGCAGGCGATTGCCTCCGGAGAGTTAGATGGCATGGCCGCGTTTCTTTCTGGTGACATCGAAGTGGATGGGGATGTTATGCTTGCGGCTCGCTTAACGGAATTCTTCCCACCGCAGTAATTTGGGTAGCGTGCAATAGGGTTAGCTGAATGATGCCGCTCTCCATAATAACAAGAATTGGAGTCAGTCATGAGCCAGTCAGAAACAACATCAAGTGCTCCCGGTCGTTATGTGCCGGCGAGTCTTAACCCACAAGGGTATCAGTCGGTTACCGAGCTACTGTGCTCTGCCTGTGAGCGCTTCTCGAATTTGCCCGCATTCACTAGCTTAGGGCGCAGTCTGAGTTATCGAGAATTGGCGCAAAAATCCGATGCTTTTGCGGCCTACTTGCAACAGCACACTGATTTGATCCCTGGGGATCGCATCGCTGTGCAACTACCCAATGTGATTCAATTCCCGGTTGTGGTGCTCGGTGCTTTAAAAGCGGGCTTAATCGTTGTGAATACCAACCCTTTGTATAGCCCGAAAGAGCTAGAGCACCAGTTCAAAGACTCCGGTGCCAAGGCCTTGGTGGTGTTTGCCAATATGGCCCACAATGTGGCGCAGATTATTGATAAAACCCCAATCAAGCACGTTTTTATCACCGAGATTGCGGATTTTCACCCTCCTGTTAAGCGTCTGCTAATCAACAGTGTGGTGAAGTACATCAAGCGCATGGTGCCGGCCTATGATTTGCCCCAAGCGAAAAGCTTGAATCACATCTTGGCACAAGGCGGTACACTGCCCCCCAAGCGTTACCAAGCCAAGTTAGAAGACATTGCTGTGCTGCAATATACCGGTGGCACCACGGGGGTAGCGAAAGGGGCGATGTTGACCCACGCAAACTTAATCGCTAATAGCTACCAATTGCGCGAGCGTCTCACCGAGGTACTGATCGAAGGCAAAGAGACCTTTATCGCTCCCTTGCCCCTTTACCATATTTACTCCTTCGTGATTCACGGCTTAACCCTAATGGACGTAGGTGGCCACAGTATCTTGATTCCAAATCCACGGGATTTGCCAGCCTTTGTTAAAGAATTGGCGAAATGGCGTTTCACGGGGTTCATTGGGTTAAACACCCTATTTGTCGCTTTATGTCTGCGGGACGATTTCAAACGGCTGGATTTCAGTGCTCTTAAATTAACGGCCTCCGGGGGGATGCCGCTAACCAAAGCAGCAGCAGAGCGGTGGCATAGTCTAACTGGTAACCCGGTGACAGAAGGGTATGGCTTGACTGAAACCTCCCCGGTGGTGGCGTTTAACCCAGTTGGGCAAGAACAGCTGGGGGCCATTGGCCTGCCGGTGGCAGAAACTCAAGTCAAACTCATAGACGAAGCCGGTCAACCGGTAGCCCTCGGGGAGCCCGGGATGCTGTGTGTGAAAGGGCCGCAAGTGATGAAAGGCTACTGGCAGCGTCCCGATGCCACGGCGGAAGTCACCACCCCAGATGGTTACTTAATTACCGGCGATATTGCGACCCAAGCCGAAGACGGCTATTTGCGCATTGTCGACCGGGCGAAGGATATGATTATTGTCTCTGGTTTTAACGTCTATCCCACGGAGGTGGAGGATTGTCTCACTTCCCACCCCGATATTTTGGAAGCGGCTGCCATTGGTGTGGAAGATGATAAAACCGGCGAGGCGGTGAAAGCCTTTCTTGTACTGGTGCCGGGGGCAACCTTGGATAAAGAAGAATTACGGCTATTTTGTCGCCAGCATTTGGCGCCTTACAAGGTGCCAAAGCAGGTCGAAATCCGTGAGGCGTTACCAAAAACCAATGTAGGCAAGGTATTGCGTCGGGCGCTACGAGAAGAAACGAACTAAACTCATGAAAAGCAGCTTTGGCTTTTCTAGCTAAGCTGCTCCACTCTGCTAGCTAAATGTGGCACTTTCCCAAGGAGTACACCATGAACTACCAAGGGCAAAAACTTAGTCTCACCCAAACCTCAGGGAATGTGGCGTTACTCACCTTCGCCGCGCAAGATCAAGCCATCAATAAATTCGATCAGGCAACGTTACAAGAGCTTGCCCATGCTCTCGATTTGCTAGAACAACAGGCTTCGGCGCTGATTGGATTGGTGATCCAGAGCGATAAGCAAGCCTTTATTGTCGGGGCGGATATCACCGAGTTCCTGACTTGGTTTGGGTTGCCCGACGAGCAACTAGCGGACAAGTTACGCGATACCCATAATCTATTCCAGCGCTTGAGTAATTTGCCTTTGCCAACTGTTGCGGCGATTAATGGGTTGGCCCTTGGCGGGGGCTTTGAGCTTTGTTTAGCGGCTGATTTTCGGGTCGCGACCGAATCAGCTCAAGTAGGGCTACCCGAAGTCAAACTGGGGATTTACCCCGGTTGGGGGGGCACAGTGCGTTTGCCTCGGCTGATCGGTGTCGATAATGCCTGTGAGTGGATTTGTGGCGGTGCCCAGAAAAAGGCACTGGAGGCACTGCGCTTCGGGGCAGTAGACGCGGTGGTCGCGGATGGTATGGCAACGGATTCAGCCCTAGCACTAATTGCCCAATGTCACGCTGGGCAAATAGATTATCAAAGCCGCCGACAACAGAATGCTGCGCCGATAACGTTTGCTCCGGTAGAAAAACTGATGGTGTTTGAGTCTGTTAAATCAGTGGTTGCCGCCCAAGCAGGACGACATTATCCCGCACCCATGGCGGCGGTAAAATCTATTGAACGCAGCATTAGCCAATCCTTTGACGAGGCTATAACGACGGAAATCAAAGGTTTTATTACGCTGGCGAAAACTGACGTGGCGCAGGCGTTAGTAGGGATTTTCCTGAAAGATCAGCAGGTAAAAAAAGTTGCCCGCCAAATCACCAAAGAGGTTCGTGCACCAAACCAAATTGGGGTGCTAGGTGCTGGTATTATGGGTGGCGGTATTGCTTATCAAGGGGCGAGCAAAGGCGTCAGGGTGGTGATGAAAGACATTCGCCAAGATGCTCTAGATCTCGGGCTTAGCGAAGCGCAAAAACTGCTGAATCAACAAATTGAGCGAGGTCGATTAACCGCCCCCGAAGCCTTGGCGACTATGACTCAAATCCAGCCAAGCCTGTCTTATGAATCGCTGGCCGATACACCTTTGGTGATCGAAGCCGTGGTGGAAAAAGCAGAAGTGAAAGCCGCTGTGCTTGCAGAGCTAGAGACAATCGTTAGCTCAGAGTCTGTCATCGCTACTAATACCTCCACCATTCCGATTGATCAGTTGGCAGCGGCGTTACAACACCCCGAACGTTTTTGTGGCATGCACTTCTTTAATCCGGTCCAGCGTATGCCCCTAGTAGAAGTCATTCGCGGTACGAAAACTAGCGCCGAAACCATCGCCAAAGTCGTTAGCCTAGCCCAAAAGCTCGGCAAAACACCGATAGTGGTCAACGATTGTCCCGGTTTTTTCGTGAACCGAGTCTTGTTCCCTTACTTCCAAGCCTTCACCCAATTGGTGAGTGATGGGGCGGACTTCCGTCATATCGATAAGGTGATGAAAGGCTACGGCTGGCCCATGGGGCCTGCGGAGCTGTTGGATACGGTGGGCATTGATACCGCCTACCATGCGGCACAAACCATGGCTGCCAGTTTTCCAGATCGCATGTCCCATGATAAAACTAACGTGTTGGATCAGCTATTTATGGCGGGGCTATTTGGTAAGAAAACAGGTCATGGCTTTTACCAATACCAAGCGGATCGCAAAGGTAAAATTCAATCAAACCCCGACGAGGGTTTAGCCCTATCTTGGATGCAGGAAAAGCTCGCGCTGACCGACGCGCAGATTATCGAACGTATGATGATTCCCTTATGTCTGGAGGCGTGGCGTTGTTTGGATGAAGTGGTTATTGCTAGTCCCACAGAGGGCGATATGGCGCTGGTTTATGGGTTGGGCTTTCCACCGTTTCAGGGTGGGGTATTCCACTATCTAGATAGTGTTGGAGCGAAGAACTTTGCCGAGTTGGTATCTCAGTATCAAGATTTGGGGCCTTTGTATCAGTTAACCGATGGGATGCGATCTCGTATTGACCAAGGCATGACATTCTATTCGCCAACGGCGCTAGTAGCAGGAGGTGCAGCATGAGCTTACAACCTAATGATGCCGTGATCGTAGCGGCGCAACGCACTCCCATGGCGAAGTCGAAAAATGGTGGTTTTCGCAATGTTCGTGCTGATGACTTGTCGGCAGATTTAATCAAAGCATTGGCTTCTAAATTGCCGGCTGACCTGCTCCATAGTACCGATGATTTGATTTGGGGTTGCGTCAACCAAACCCTTGAACAGGGTTTCAATGTGGCAAGGGCGATCGGTTTACTTGCCCAATTACCTGTTACCGTGCCGGCACAAACTGTGAATCGCTTGTGTGGTAGTTCCATGACGGCACTACACATGGCGGCTCAAGGCATTATGAGTGGACAGGGGGAGCTATACTTGGTCGGTGGTGTGGAGCATATGGGGCATGTGCCCATGATGCATGGCGTGGATGTGAATCCGGCGCTGTCAAAGCAGATGGCGAAGGCCTCCATGATGATGGGGGTGACCGCAGAAATGCTCGCCAAGGTGCATCAAATCTCCCGGGAGCAGCAGGACGCTTTTGCCTTGCGTTCCCATCAGCGTGCCCACGCTGCCCAGCAAAGCGGCGCTTTTGCCAATGAAATGGTGCCTGTGCTAGGTCATGATGCCAATGGCAACTTGGTGTCTATCGTAGAAGACGAAGTGATTCGCCCAGATACTTCCTTAGAAGGTTTGGCGGCTTTGCCCACCGTATTTATGCCGAAAGGCGGCACAGTAACGGCCGGGTCTTCGTCGGCTCTATCGGATGGTGCTGCGGCGCTGGTAGTTATGTCAGCAGCCAAAGCACAGGAGCTCGGGTTAACGCCCTTGGTGAAAATCAAGGCCATGGCGCTGACCGGCTGTGATCCGGCTATCATGGGCTATGGCCCAGTCACCGCGACCCAAAAAATCCTCCAAAAAACCGGCCTTAGCTTGGCAGATATTGGAGTCATTGAGCTGAATGAAGCGTTTGCCGCACAATCGTTAGCGGTATTGAAAGGGTTGAAGTTGCTGGATGAGATGGAGGAAAAAGTGAACCTGAATGGTGGTGCGATTGCATTAGGGCACCCGTTAGGTTGCTCCGGTGCTCGCATCAGCACTACTTTGATTCATCAGATGAAGTCGAAACAACAGCAATTTGGGTTAGCGACCATGTGCATTGGAATGGGGCAAGGTATCGCAACCTTGTTCGAAAACGTCAGTTAATTGCCATTGTTAATGTAAATTGGCATCTTAAATCAGGCATTATTGGTCAAACTGTGCTACAAAGATATTTGCCCATTTGGTTACAACAGAGCAGGGATCATTAAGGAAGCAGGGCATGATAAGAAAACATTTGATTATATTCGTCGTCAGCTTAATGGGTTTCGTTGGCGCAACCCAAGCTTATTCACAAGATCTGATTTTTAAAGAAAACAATCGTATCATGGTTGTGTCTTTGGAGGAGCTACGTAGGCTCGCCAACGAAGAAGTTACCCGTTACGCTCCATTTCGACGTAAAGAGGTGACTTTTCGCGGGTATTATCTAGCACAATTGTTAGAGTCTCGTTTTGCTTACAATGCTAAAGATCTACGTATTGAAGCCATTGATGGCTACGCTGTTGAACTCAAAGATTGGGACCGAGATAACTGGTTTCTAGTTACCCATGAAGACGGGGAACCGCTAACCCTGCGAAACCATGGTCCCTTGCGCTTGATTGAAGTAGATACGGCTGATCGTTCCCCAACTAATTTATCTCTCTATGACGACTGGATTTGGATGATTCGTTCTATTGAGGTTTTGCGGTGAGATTGCGTCGTTGGCGACAGACGGGGCTGTTTAGCCTTGCCTTGCTAACGTTTGTGTTCGCTTTTGGCCTTATTTATGTGAACCAGTCACAGTTTGAAGGGGAATTGCAAACCTATTTTGATCGCACTCGCGGTGCCTATGATAACCAGTTGGTAACCCGTTCCCACGAGTATTTACTCGACGCCATGTTACACTTGGATCAACTAGAGCGTGACCCATCCCAGAAAGAAGACTTCTTGAAGCAGCTGGACCTTTCTTACGCTTATCTAAATATCGGGCGCTATCGAGATTTGTACCCTTGCACCAATCAAGCCCTCGACGCGATTTTGGATCTGCGTTTTATGGTTGAACAAAACCAATTTCCTGTTTCGAAGTCATTGCAACCTTGGTACACGATACTGTCCTGCCAGAATCAAATTGATAACTTGCTTAATGACAAAAAAGTTCAGCTTGCTGGGCAGATGCTGGCTCAGTCTCAGGATAGCCGTCTCTGGACCAACGTGATAATTATTGTCAGTTATCTGACCAGCTTACTTATAGGTTGGCTGTACGAGCGTCAACGCCACAACGTGATTCGTACTTTAAAAGACAAAGTAAGTTGGCAGCGTAAGGCTCAAAATGACCATTTAACCGGCATCGGTAACCGTATGGGGCTGGAGGAGAAGGTCAAAAGTATCTTGCGTGGCTGGCCGTCATCGAAAAGAGATGTGAGTATCTTTTTTTATGATTTAGACCATTTCAAAGCCTACAATGACGACTTTGGTCATGTGGCCGGTGACGAGGCTTTAAAAGCGGTATCTCAGGCGGTACAAGATGTTATCGATGGATATGGCCAACAGTATCGCTATGGTGGCGAAGAGTTTGTCGTGATTTTTGATGGTCTGCCCATCAGCCAAGCCAAAAAACTCGCCAACCAAGCGCGACAAGCAATAGAAAAACTGGGCATCATTCACCCCGCCTCTGCCACGGGGTATCTCACCATCAGCCTCGGTTTTTACCCTTTGAGTAAGCGTCGCTACGAAGCCGACGAGTTACTCGACTTAGCAGATCAGCTACTTTATCAAGCCAAAGTGTCTGGGCGAAATAAAGCGATCTTCTATTCCCATGAGAACCCGAACTCTGAACTCGACGAAGCGGAGCAAGCTCGATCTATATAAATAGCGTAGAGCCTGTTCGATAGGTTTCTTAACGCTTTCTTTACAGCCTATGCCTTAATATTCACACCTTATTTATAACGCCTTGCTTAGACTTGCCTCCTTAATCAGGAGGAAAGATGATCCGACTAACTTTGCTGATTCGCTTATTGGGCATGCCGATTTTGTGGATGGGTGTTGTTCAGATCGTATTTGGTGAGCTGTCTATCTATGTTTTTCACGACGGCCTAGAGCGCTATTTTACGATAACAGGTTTGACCGCAAGCTCTACTGCCCTGTTGTTACTGGGGGCTATGCGTCGTCACAAGATTGCCACGGTAACCAATCGGGAAGCAATTTTGTATGTGGTACTTACCTGGTGGCTTGTCGGGTTTCTGGGAGCTATCCCAATTATGCTGATCGCTGATCTAAGTTTTACCGATGCTGCGTTTGAGTCAATTAGTGCCCTGACCACTACTGGCGCGACTGTACTAAGTGGTCTGGACGAGATGCCGAAAAGCTTTTTGTTGTATCGCCAGTTTTTACAGTGGATGGGGGGATTGGGGGTAGTGATCTTTGTCGTGGCAGTATTACCGATGCTAAATATTGGTGGTATGAAGCTTCTTAAAGCG
Organism: Maribrevibacterium harenarium; assembly: GCF_006385675.1. Taxonomy (GTDB): domain Bacteria; phylum Pseudomonadota; class Gammaproteobacteria; order Pseudomonadales; family Marinomonadaceae; genus Marinomonas; species Marinomonas harenarium. The sequence goes on from NZ_VFRR01000015.1 coordinate 76,027, forward strand.
GAGACTCCCGGCCCTTTCAAGGATGAAAAAATCGCTCCTAGGGTAAAGCACACCGCCCACTTTCTTTGGTACGTTTATCTAAGCTTGACGATTGCTTGTGCTCTGAGCTACTGGTTAGCGGGAATGAGTGCTTATGACGCAATTGCCCATAGCTTTACAACGGTATCTACGGGTGGCTTCTCCACCTATGATGCCAGCATGGGGCATTTTGATAGCGAATTAATACTTTGGCTAGCGAATTTGTTTATGTTAGCTGGAGCTATCAGCTTTGCCCTCCATTATCGAGTCTTTTCCATGCGTTCTTGTTTACTTTATTTACATGATGAAGAATGTCGTAGTTTTCTGGTGATCGTTTTGGCCATGTCTCTTGTGGTAACGCTAATGCTATCCCAACAAGGGTTGTTTGACTCTTTATTTACTCGATTTACGCAAGCGACGTTTCATATAGTCTCGTTCATTACTAGTACAGGTTATGGTGCGACAGGATTTACGCAATGGGGTGGTGCCTTGCCGCTCATATTGGTTTTCGTCGGTTATATTGGGGGATGTGCAGGCTCGACTGCTGGCGGTAATAAGATAATCCGCAATGTAATTTCGGTAAAATCCATATTTCTTGAGACAAAACAGTTGGTCCACCCAAATGGAGTTTTTACGCTAAAATTCCAAGGCCGCCCAATCCCGTTTGAGGTACGTAATAGTATTATGGCCTACATGTGTTTAGCGGCGGTAACCACCATGGTGCTGACGATTTTAGTGATGATGACTGGGATGAGTTTCACGGCAGCGTTTACCGGAGTAGCCGCTTGTTTGAATGTATTGGGTCCCGGCTTCGGCGAGCTTGGTAGTAATTTTGCTCCATTATCAGATACGGGTACTTGGATTATGTCGTTTGCCATGATTTTAGGTCGGCTAGAGTATTTTACGGTATTGGCCATTGCATCCCCTTTAATGTGGCGTGAGTAGGAGAGGGATGATGCTTTCTTGGTGGGCGTTAAAGCGTTATGGATTAGCGCTAATTGCAGCAACAGGATTACAGCTGATTACTATCCCTGTTAGGGACTTTCTGACGGTGAGTGATGTGATGTTGCTGGGGGTTGCATGTGTGACCTTCTTTGCATTTCGCTTTGGTAAAGCAGAAGCCATTGTCGCGAGCATAACCAGCGTTTTGTTGGTGGATGTATTTCATGTTCAGCCCTATTACACCTTGGCGGTTCATAATATTGATTATTTTGTTAGTTTTTGCGTGATGCTCGCCGTTGGCATCTTTATCGCGCAACTTGCCCAGCAAAATAGATTGAGTGAGCAAGAGCGGCGCGAAGCGGAACGTTTAAAGGATCGAGAGTCGATTCGAGCCAACTTGTTGCGTTCAATCGGTCATGATCTACGCACACCGCTTGGCACCATTATGGGGGCGTCAAGCTTAATCAGTGACGAGACGTTACAACTGCCTCCCCACCGCTATCAAGAACAGGCTCGCAATATTTACCAACAAAGCCTCATTCTCAAAAATCAAATTGATAAGATGTTGGAGCTAAGTCGTATCCGAGATTTGGAATCCACTCATATCTGGTCTGAGGTTCCCGCAGAGGACTTAGTTAGTGCTGCTCTAGCGCGAAGCAATCAAGAAGCTAGAGATAAATTTATCATTCATTGTCATGTGAATTCCCTTATCGCAGATAGTGCGCTTATCGAAATAGCCCTAGCTAATTTAATTGATAATGCTTTTGTGCATGGGGAGCCACCATTCGAGATCCATCTATTTAAGCACGGCGGTGCCTATCAAGTGCGGGTCTGTAACAGCCCATGCCAGCGTCCCTTAAAACGCCAAGATGCCGGAACCGGGTTAGGTCTTCTGATTTGTGACGCTGTCGCTAAATTACACAATGGACGTTTTGAATTTAACAATGACGGTAGCGTTGTTACTGCCACCCTGATTTGGAATGCCTAATATGAGTGCCAATATTCTGATTATTGAGGACGATCCGGCTATGCAGAGCTTTCTGGTTACCTTGTGTGAATCAGCGGGTATGTCGGCACGGGTAGTCGATAGCGTAGATGCTGGCTTGAAGGCTTTGCAAACGGATATGACTGATATCTGTTTGTTAGATTTGGGGTTGCCAGGGCGAAGTGGTCATGAGTTTATAAGCGCAGCCCGAACTCTGAGTAAAGTCGCGATTATCGTGATTTCTGCCCGTAACACGGATTTTGATAAAATTACCGCTCTTGATGCCGGAGCTGATGACTATGTACCTAAACCCTTTAGCTCTGGTGAGTTATTGGCGCGTATTCGAGTTGCGCTGCGTAATGGAACGCGGGAAATAACGGCACCAGAAGAGATACTTCGCGCCCAACATGTCTGTGTCAATCTATCCTCTAGGCAAGTCTGTGTTGGCGCAGAAGAGGTGCTTGTACACCTAACACCAACTGAGTTTAATCTGCTCATCTTGTTGATGAAACATAGTAATAAAGTGCTAACTTATCGCATGATAGGGCAGGCCATTTGGGGTAACGCATACAGCGGAAGCTCCGAGAAAATTCGTGTTCACATCGCGCAACTGAGACAAAAAATTGAACTCAATCCGTCATCTCCTACCATTGTGATCAACGAGCCTGGAGTGGGTTATCGTTTGGTCGCATAATTTTCTCATGTAGGCCAAAAATTTATATAGAACCTAAATTCAGGCTGTTGTTTTTCTGTATCTCTGGCAAAATCGCACCTCCGATTCCCCATTCATAAGAAAAATAGCGAGCATTCAAATTGGATAGTCTACTCCAGCGGGTCTACGAACAGGTTAAACCTTTAGTGGGCGAAGGAAAGGTAGCGGATTATATTCCGGCCTTGGCGAAGGTAAATCCTCAACAATTCGGCATTGCCATCTACAGTAACGACGGTCAACTCTATCAAGTGGGAGATGCTGAAACTCCGTTCTCGATTCAGAGTATTTCTAAGGTCTTTTCCCTAACATTGGCGATTAAGCACTATGGCCCTGATTTGTGGCAGCGTGTCGGGCGCGAACCTTCGGGGCTACCGTTTAATTCTCTAGTGCAGTTAGAGTATGAAAACGGGGTTCCCCGTAATCCCTTTATTAATTCGGGTGCTTTGGTGGTGAGTGATATAACCACTCAAGGTTCGCTTCCCCCCATTACGCGATGCAAGGGTTCGTGCGTCGGGTATCCGGTAACCCTGGTATTCAAACCGATAAGGTGGTTGCTGATTCTGAATTTGAATTTCGTGCCCGTAATGCGGCGATGGCTTATCTGATGAAAGCATTTGGTAACTTCCACAATGATGTGGAAGAGGTGTTGTATAGCTATTTTTCCAACTGTGCTTTGCGTATGAGCTGTGTGGATTTAGCGAAGGCTTTTAGTTTCTTGGCAAACAAGGGCTACTGCCAATTTAGTGGTGAACAGGTGGTGAGTGCGGATGAAGCCCGTCAGATCAATGCTTTGATGGCCACAAGTGGCATGTATGACGAAGCGGGGTCATTTGCTTCACAGGTCGGTTTACCGGGAAAAAGTGGCGTGGGTGGCGGTATCGTGGCGATTGTTCCCGGCCGTTTTACGATTTGTGTGTGGTCTCCTTGCCTCAACAAAGTAGGTAACTCATTAGTTGGGGTGGCAGTGTTAGAGGCGCTGACCAAAGAAATTGGTTGGTCGGTGTACGCATAAAAAAAAGGGGCGCTAGGCCCCTTAAGGTTTTGCCGCAATATTACAAATGGCAAACGGAAATCTTTTGAACAAATTTGAGTCGAGAACTAGCCAATTTCGACTAAGGTTTCCCCAGGTGTAACGCGGTCGCCTTTGGCGACAAACACGCCTTTTACCGTGCCAGCGATAGGGGCTTGAATCTCGGTTTCCATCTTCATGGCCTCAGTGATCAGCACCGCTTGACCCGCTTCGACGGTATCACCAACTTGTACCAACACATCAACAATATTGCCTGGCATAGCGGTGGTGATGTCACCGGGGCCGTTAGCGCGACCACGTTTGTTGCCCCCCGAGGAATTGGCGTCATATTCATTGAGGGATTCAAAAATGACTTCCTCTGGCATGCCGTCGAGTGTTAAGTAGATATGACGTTTGCCGGAGGAGTCGCCGCCGACACCGGTGATTTCGACTTGGTACGTTTCACCGTGAACATCGATCGAGAATTCGGTAGCCACTGCAGTTGCGGATTTACCTGCCGCGACTGGTGGCTCCAAAGGTTCTGGCTGTAGGGTGCCCTCCGCCCGCTGCTCCAAGAATTGCTTACCAATATCTTGGAACATAGCAAAGGTCAGTACGTCTTCTTCGCTCGTTGCTAGGCTGCCAATTTCTTGACGTAAGCGGTTCATTTCCGGGGAGATCTGATCCGCTGGGCGACCATCGATTGGCTCTTCTTTACCGATGGCCTTCGTTTGCACGTCTTTGTTTACTGGTGCCGGTGGGTGACCATAGCCACCCTGCAAGTAGCGTTTCACTTCATTGGTGATGGTTTTATAGCGCTCTCCTGCTAGTACGTTTAATACCGCTTGAGTGCCTACGATTTGCGAAGTCGGTGTTACCAGTGGCGGGAAGCCCAAATCTTCACGAACTCGTGGGATCTCGTTAAATACTTCGCGAATACGATCCAGCGCTTGCTGCTCTTTCAGCTGGTTCGCCAAGTTCGACATCATGCCGCCGGGCACTTGGTTAATCTGGACGGACACGTCTTCTTTAGTGAACTCACTTTCAAACTGGTGGTATTTTTTACGTACCTCTTTGAAGTAATCAGCAATTTCCGTCAGCAGCTCTAAATCCAAGCCAGTATCCCATTGGGTGCCTTTTAATGCGGCCACTTGGGATTCGGTCGCAGGGTGACTGGTTCCAGACGCGAAAGCAGAAATCGCCGTATCAATGTGCTCAGCCCCCGCTTCGATGGCTTTAAGCTGACACAGTGGCGCTAGACCAGCCGTAGAATGACTGTGTACGAACAAGGGTAGATCCACATTCGCTTTAATGGCTTTGACTAGATCGTAAGTGGCGTATGGAGTTAACAGCCCCGCCATATCTTTAATGGCGATGGAGTCTGAGCCCATGTCTTTTAACGCTTGTGCTTGCTCGACGAATAGATCAAGGGTGTGTACTGGGCTGGTGGTGTAGCAAATAGTACCTTGGGCATGTTTGCCGGCTTTTTTCACCGCTTTAATGGCCGTCTCTAGGTTGCGAAGGTCATTTAAAGCATCAAATACACGGAACACATCGATACCGTTTTCCGCAGCTTTAGCAACGAAGGCTTCTACCACGTCGTCCGCATAGTGGCGGTAGCCCAGTAGGTTTTGACCGCGCAATAGCATTTGCAGGCGGGTGTTGGGTAGCGCAGCACGTAACTGGCGTAGGCGCTCCCATGGGTCTTCTTTTAGAAAGCGAACGCAGGCGTCGAATGTAGCGCCGCCCCAGACTTCCAACGACCAGTAGCCTACTTTGTCTAGCTTGTCACAAATCGGCAGCATATCTTCGGTGCGCATACGTGTGGCGATGAGTGATTGGTGGGCGTCCCGTAAGATGACATCCGTAACCTGTACTTTGCTCATGGTGTTCTCCTAATCCTCGGTTTACACGCCAGCGTGGGCGGCAATGGCAGCAGCGATAGCAAGGGCAAGTTCGCTAGGTGCGCGTTTATCTGAATAGTTCAATAGTTCCGGGTGGTTGGGGACGAAACTAGTATTGAATTCGCCGCTACGGAACTCGTCATTTTGTAAAATTTCTTGGTAATAACGGGCAGTCGTTTTCACCCCTTGTAGACGCATATCGGATAACGCACGGGCACCACGATCCAAGGCGTCTTCCCATTTTAGTGCCCATACCACTAACTTCAGACACATGGAGTCAAAGTAGGGCGGAATGGTGTAACCAGTATAGATAGCGGTATCGGTACGTACTCCTGGGCCACCAGGTGCGTAGTATCGAGTGATGCGACCAAAGCTCGGCAAAAAGTTGTTCTTCGGGTCTTCCGCATTAATACGAAACTGCAAGGCAAAGCCCCGGTAGCTAATGTCCTCTTGGCGATAGCTTAAAGGGAGCCCAGATGCCACACGGATTTGTTCTCGCACAATATCAACACCAGTAATCTGTTCGGTGATGGTGTGCTCTACTTGTACCCGGGTATTCATCTCCATAAAGTAGATGTCATTCCCAGTGACCAGAAACTCGACAGTGCCCGCATTTTCATAACCAACTGCTTGTGCCGCTTTCACCGCTAATTCACCAACATAGGCCCGTTGTTCTGGGGTCAATTGTGGGCTAGGCGCAATTTCGATCAGCTTCTGGTTACGACGTTGGATGGAGCAATCACGCTCGTACAGGTGAATCGCTTCCCCATGGCTGTCTGCTAGGATCTGTACTTCGATGTGTTTCGGGTCAACAATGCACTTTTCCAAGAAAACTTCGGCAGAGCCAAAAGCTTTCGTAGCTTCAGAAATCACCCGCGGATACTGGTCTTTCAGTTCTTTTTCATTATCACAACGGCGAATACCGCGACCGCCGCCGCCAGAGGTGGCTTTGAGCATCACTGGGTAGCCGATTTCGGCAGCCAAGGAGATGGCTTCATCGAGGTCGGCGAGGTTGTTTTCCGACCCAGGAGTGACCGGAACACCTGCGGCAATCATGCTCTGGCGAGCGGCCGTTTTGTCGCCCATTTTGGCGATAACATCCGATTTAGGGCCGATAAAGGTAATGCCACGCTCTTCACAAATGCGGGCGAACTCCGCATTTTCCGAAAGAAAGCCGTAGCCAGGGTGAATGCCATCGCAACCAGTTTCCACCGCTAAGTTCACTAGACGACGTGCATCTAAATATCCGGCAAGTGGATCATCGCCAAGGCTATAGGCTTCGTCAGCACGCTTAACGTGGAGTGCATGGCGATCTGGCTCGGTAAAAATCGCCACCGAGCGAATGTTCATTTCGGCGCAAGCGCGCACGATGCGTACTGCGATTTCTCCGCGGTTGGCAATTAATATTTTCTTGAGCATGGTTCTCTCCGTGATGGCAAACGAGCATGTCACCAACGTTAGAAGATTTTGATCAAAATAAAAAATTGATATTTTTTTGGAAAACCATAAGGTATTGCTTATAGATGACTGTCGTCGAAGGTCAAAATCATGGCATTTACTCTTAATCAGCTCTTAAACCGACTTACTTTTCGGCAATTGCAGGTATTCTTGTCGGTTTTTAAACATTTGAGTTATTCCAAGGCGGCGGATGAATTGGGCTTGACCCAGCCTGCCGTGAGCTCGCAAATGAAACAATTGGAGGCCGCTATCGGACAGCCGATGTTCGATTATGTAGGAAAGCAGTTTTATGTTACCCCTGCCGGGGCTCAGGTGGAGAGGGTGGTACGCACTCTGTTTGCCGATCTAGAACGATTGCAAATGGATTTGTATCAGCTTGAGGGACAGTTAAAAGGTGAGCTGCGCCTGTGTGTGGTGAGTTCGGCGGAGATGATCGTGCCTTACTTATTAAAGGGTTTTTTGGAGCAATACCCAGAGGTCAAGGCGCGCTTGACGGTGCTAAACCGAGCCAACGCTACTGAGCGCTTACTGCAGAATCGTGACGACATCGTCATAATGGGGGTCGTCCCTGATACGCGACTACTAAGCCGACAACCCTTCTACGATAACCTGCTTGTGCCTTGTATATGCTCAGATCACCCGCTCCCCAGCAAGTTAGATGCCCAAGGTTTTTTAGAGATGGGGCTGGTCGTCAGAGAGCCTGGCTCTGGCTCCCGCTTTGCGCTGGAAGAGTGGTGTAAAGAACACCGTTTGCAGTTACAGCCAAAATTAGAGCTTGGCTCCAATGAAGCGATTAAGCATGCCGTGCTGGCAGGGTTAGGCGTGGCCGTATTACCACTGGTGAATATTGTCGCGGATGTGCGCTTGGGGCAGCTTGCAATACCAAAAATAAAAGGCTTCCCACTTAAACGTAGCTGGTGTGCCGTTTATCCGTCGGCAAAGCAGCCTACCCCCGTAATGCAAGCCTTTTTGGATCACCTAGCGGCGGCCGGTACCAGCGTGCTAGACCCAGTGTTAGCGGTGGAATAAGTCCAAAAATTGATACTATAAGGGGCGACTAAATCCAGTTTAGCGAGCTTGGGGAAATCTTTTAAGCTGACCCGCCCCATGCGGAATTTCGGCTGTTTACCATTGATGAGAATCTTTTTCGCATTTAATTTGGCGGCTGTGATTTCAAAACGTTTACCTTCTCGCCCTAGCTGAGGGCATTTCACTCGGTAGCTTTTGCCACTTAGGTTAATAATAAGCAAGGTGCGTTTATTGGGTTTGTGTCCCCCATGGCAGTAAACCAAGAGGTCTGGGTGGCTGGATTGCACTTGGTACACGTCCGGTCCAATTAGCTTTTTCCATAGCCAGCTGACCCAAAAATCCGGGTTCGGTTTCATGGTGCGTCGATTTATCAAGCCATAATCGCCGCCGATCAGGCTTTGTCGAATCATCACTTTTTGTCCATGTAAGGCGCCTCGTCCGAGCTGATCGGCCCACCAGAAGCAGGAAGCAAAACGATCCGATAGCTTGGGCTGTCCGCCGCATTGTGCGGAGCCCGTTTCACCAGTCCAAAGTTGCGCTTGTGGTTGGTGATGCTGCTGCCACTGGCGTAGTCGTTCCGCGTGCTTGCTAAACTCTTGTAGTGAAGTGGGAGCGAGCAAATTTTCTAAACGGGCAGCGCGGGTTCGGATCGGAGACCGGCTGCTCTGAAATGGGTAGTAATGCCAATCGACGATATCCAGTGGCTCTTCGAGTTGCTCTAAAAATGAGTCGGTAATGTTGGACAGGGGGCGTATGGTTTCCCCTAATCTTGGCCAAAAGGCACTACCGGGGCCTGCAACTCGCGTTTCAGGGCTGAGTTTCTTTACCGAGCGGATAAAGCGGGAGTAATCTGCTGCGAGCGTGGTGGCTCTTGGCTGTGCGCTGAGACCGTGAAACGCCCAATAGGCGTTAAGCTCATTACCCAATTCGGCCACATCAATATGGCTACCGCGGGCGAGGGTGTAGGCGAGCAGCTTGGTTGCGGCAAACGGATTCCACTGCCCATGTTCCTGACGGGCAAATAGACCATAGCGAAAGGTGAACATGAACCCTAGCTGATTGCGGTTGATAAAGTCGAGCAGCCGATCCCAAATGATTTGGGTAAGTTCGCAGTCGTCTGGGGAAGATAGGTCTTGATCGCAAAAGTAGCGAATGGTGTCTGCCTCTGAGCCGCCTATCCTTAGATAGGCTGGCGCCAGCGCCTGAACCAAGGCATCTAACTTTGGCTGATTAAGATCGATGGGAGGGACTTTTTGGGTGCCTAAACCTCGGCTAGAGCCGCTGCCGCCCTCCCACCAATGGCCACCGACCAGCACTGAAATATCGATCGAAAAGGATAAGTAACGATCATCTAGCTGATGACAGGGAAGCTCGCTGGTCAGGTTAATGTTGGCAATAGCCGACTTTGGTAAATTGGACGTACGGCGGCGAAACAATAGATTCAGCACAAATTCTCTCCCTATCTTAACCGGTCATAAGTTACTAGCAAAAGATGACAGGTTATTGACCATGATTGGCAGGAGAGTGTTATATGCTGGTTTTTATACCCAGCATCGAACTAAAAGCATGGTGTAATGGTTGCATTATGTGATTGATTTTCTGATGATTTGGTTAATTAACTTAAAGACATTGAGATACCCATGGCCACCACAAATCCGTTTGGGTTGAATATCCACCAGCAGCGGGATGCGCTGTACGCGGAGCTTCATTCCCGCCCGTTCCAAGTGATTCCCAGCCCTGCTCGCATTAGCTATCTCGCTGTAATGATGGATGCGGAGGAAAAAGAGAGCGACTTCGATCACTTTTGTGGTCTGTTGCGGCGCTTCGGTGCGGTAGTGCCGGGGGAGGACAGTGTCTGCCTAGAAATCGGGTTTGGTCACCTCCGCATTCGCCGAGAAAAGCATCTGGAGTTCATTAGTTACTTGATTGTGAATGAAGGGGCGCCCTTTGTGTCGGACCCGTGGGTAAACAACGGACTTAGTTGTTTACCTAAAGATTGGCTTGCTGGTATGCCGGGAACCGTGATTTCCGCCCTGCATGTGGCGATTGAAGATGCCCGTGATGGGGCCGAGCCAGACTTAGCACAAGTGAAGTCCCACTTTGAAGGAATGCGTCTAGTGGGGAGTCGCCCACAAAATGGTGATGCCCAAGTCTGGACCTCTTTCCAAGTACACAGTGATGGCTGCGGTCGCATGATGGTCTTTAACCGGGGGATGAGTAATAGCCAACTTGGTCGTATGGTGCAGCGTTTAATAGAAATCGAGACCTATCGGCTAATGGCATTGATGGGGTTGCCCCTAGCACGCTATTACAACCAAAAACTCGCCAAGCGTGACAAACAATTGGCGGAGATTACTGCCCAGCTTTCAGAAACGGAAGAGGAGGTAGATGAACAAGAAGTGTTGGCGAAAATCATACGCATGGCCGCTTGGGTGGAAGCCGCTCGAGCAAAAACCACCTTCCGCTTCAGCGCCACAGCCGCCTACCATGATTTGGTCTTGAAGCGTCTATCGGAGTTGAAGGAAGACGAGGTATCTGGTCACTTAACGGTGACAGAGTTTATGACACGCCGTCTGACGCCTGCTGTACGCACTTGTAATGCCACCGGCGAGCATTTAGAAAACCTATCCCGCCGCATTGACCGCGTCTCGGATATGATGCGTACGCGAGTGGAGATGGCGATTCAATCCCAAAATCAGCATTTGCTGGCATCGATGGATCGGCGTTCCAAAATTCAGCTCGCCATGCAGCACACCGTCGAGGGCTTATCCGTTGCGGCGATCTCCTACTACAGTATTGGCCTGATCAAATACCTAATCGATGCGGCCTATGAAAATGGTGCGCCAATAAATAAAAGTCTCGCCATTGGTATCGCAGTCCCCGTCATGATCGGCGGCGTCTGGTGGGCGACTCGTAGGATACACAAACGTTTCTTGAAACTAGCCAAAGAGCAAATGGAGATTGGGGAGGGGCATTAAGCAAGCTGGCTAGTTAAGCGGTGGTGGCTCTGCGCCCTCAATCCTTATCTTGTTTCACAAAAAACGGAGACTTTTTGGTCTCCGTTTTGAGTTTTCATTCTGGTGGTATCGAAAAAGTCGGCACTGTTTAGCTATTGAATAGACTATTAAACAGTTTCAAACCTTCTTCTTTACCACCTTTATTGTACGCGTCCAATAGGGCAGAACCGATGATGGCTACGTCGGCTTTGCCTTTTAGCGCGTCAACGTGAGCTTTTTCGCGGATGCCGAAACCGACGCCGATCGGTGCGTTGGCGTGGGAGTTGATTTCCGCTAGGTATTCATCCAACGATTGTTGTGTACCGCCGTTATGTTTAGAGTTACCTGTCACACCGGAGCGGGCAACGCAGTAGAGAAAGCCGCGGGCTTCGCTAGCGAGGAATGCTAGGCGATCTTTCGGTGTCACAGGAGTCACCAACCAAACCGGGTCGATCCCATTCCCATCACAGTAAGCTCGTAGTTCACCGGCTTGTTCGTAAGGAAGATCCGGCAAAATCAAACCAAGGATATTTTCCTCGGCACAGCGTTTAACTAGCTTCTCCAATCCGTAAATGTACATCGGGTTTAGGTAGCTCATTAATGCAATGCGGCTGTTAGGGAAGTCGCGACCAAGTTTACCGATGTCGGTTAAGCATTGCTCAACAGTAAGTTTTTGGTCGTGTAGAGCACCGTGACAGGCTGCTACAATGGTTGGGCCGTCGGCAACCGGATCAGAGAAGGGGAATTGAACTTCGATAAAGTCCGCGCCCGCTTCTAGAAGTGTTGCCATCCAATCAAGACTTTCTTGTACGGTTGGGTAGCCATAAACCACATGGGTCATGGATAGAATCGGTTTTTGCTGACGTTTTTCAGCGATGTAATTGGCTAACTTGCTCATGCTTACGCCTCCCCTTGGTTGTCAGCAAGATGTTCTTTGTAGTCCGCTAGGTAATCTTCCAAGAATTCTGGGAAGGTAGCGTCGTTCATGGCTTTGGCCACGTTGAAGATATCTTTGTCGCCACGTCCTGAAAGGTTGATCACGATGCGAGACTCTTTTGGCAAATTTGGCGCATCTTTAAAGGCACCAGCTAATGCATGAGACGACTCAAGCGCTGGGATAATCCCTTCTTTTTTCAGCAACAATGAGCAGGCGTCTACCACTTCATCATCCATGGCATAGGTCATTTGAATGCGGCCGATTTGCGCTAAGTGAGCCATAATCGGGGATACACCAACATAATCCAAGCCGGCGGCGATGGAGTGGGTGTCCTGCAGCTGACCATTTTCGTCCTGTAGGAACATGGTGGCGAAACCTTGTGCGATCCCTTTCGAGCCTAAACCATGGGAAAGACGAATCGAGTGCTGACCGAGCTCTAGGCCTTTACCGCCTGCTTCCACACCCACCATTTCCACTTTCTCATCTAAGAATGGCAAGAAAATACCAGCAGCGTTAGAACCACCACCAACACAGGCATACAAACGGTCTGGGTATTGACCAAATTGGGCCATGCTTTGCTCTTTTACTTCTTCACCGATTACGGATTGGAAGAAGGCAACCATCTCAGGGAATGGCGCACAACCACAGGTGGTGCCGATCAGGTAATGGCTATTTTCGTGACTAGAAGACCAGTCCCGCAGAGCTTCGTCTAAGGCATCACGAAGTGTTTGTGAACCTTCTGCAACTGGTACAACTGTGGCGCCCAGTTGTTTCATCCAGAATACGTTGGGGTACTGGCGCTTAACGTCTTTCGCACCCATGTAAATGGTACATTCAAGACCAAGGCGAGCCGCGATTAGGGCAGTGGCGACACCGTGTTGGCCCGCACCCGTTTCGGCGATTACACGGGTTTTACCCATACGTTTTACCAGCAACGCTTGACCAATTACGTTGTTCATCTTGTGCGCGCCGGACTGGTTCAAGTCTTCCCGTTTAAGATAAATCTGGGCGCCGCCAAAGTGTTCAGTAAGGTTTTTACAGAAGGTCAAAGGCGTTGGACGACCAGAGTAGTTCTGCCAAGTGTCTTTTAGCTCAGCAATAAACGTTGGATCATTTTTCGCTTCTTCGAAGGCATGAAGAATTTGCTGTTGGCTGGCGTAAAGAATTTCTGGGATATAGCTCCCACCGAATTCGCCGTAGTAACCATTATTGCTTTGCATGGAAAACTCCTGAGAAGAAAGTCGATGCCAATCTGGCTGTCGATTTAATAACTAAACGATAGGGTAAAATTAATAAAGAATTGTCTGTTCGTCAAGGGGCATTGAGTTATTTTCTTAACGGTTTCGTGTAGTAAATAAAAGTACGCAAAAGCGCAGTTATTTCTAATACTGCAACACCCTATTTCTTATGAGTGCTTGCATTGGGCATGTATGCCTCCATAATAGAATCATTCTCAATTACAGCATTGGAGATATCGTGGAAAAGAAAGGCATCAACGCGCATCCACTACAGGTAGTGTACAAAACTCAAGTGACCCCTAATATGCTACGCATCACCTTAAAAGGGAATGCGGTACGGGATTACCCAGAAAACCATGCCAGTGGTTACATCAAATTAGTGTTTCCTCAAGCTGAAGGGCGTCCATTGGTTCGTACTTACACCATACGTGCTCACCAAGAGGACCAAATCGACGTGGATTTTGCTATTCACGGTGATCATGGGGATAGCGGCCCTGCCTGTCATTGGGCACAGACTTGCGAAATCGGGGATGAAATCTTGGTCGGCGGCCCTGGCCCGAAAAAGTTAGCGGCAGATGCCGAGCATTATTTATTTATCGGGGATATGACCTCTCTCCCTGCTATTAGTGTCAACCTTTCCCAGTTACCAGCAAATGCTAAGGGCTATGCCATTGTAGAAATTACGTCTGAGTCTGATAAGCAATCCTTACCTAAACCGCAAGGTATCGAAATGATTTGGGTAGTGAATCCTCATCCCGGCGAGGAAAGTGTGTTAGCAAATAAGGTAAGAGAGCTCGATCAGGATTGGTCGCAGACGTCTATTTGGGCAGCCTGCGAGTTCTCTTCCATGAGGTCACTAAGACAATACTTTTTCAAAGAATTGTCTCTCGCAAAGGATAAGGTGTACGTCTCTAGTTATTGGAAGTTCGGCCTGAGTGAAGACAACCATAAGGTCGTCAAACAGCAGGATGCACTGCAAGCCGAATTGGAACAGTAAATCAGTCGGCAGGCGTTGTTAAACAAGCCAACATGGCTTGCTCAATGTGCTGCCAATCCAGCTCCCGGGTACTGATGATTTCGATGCGGGAATCTCGACGGTAGGCTACCTTATCAAAGTCATGCTCGTCTCGAACTCGGTTATAAAACACCCAAGCATGGCCGATGCGAATCACGCCTTTAATTCGTTGAATGTCCTCAAGGCTCGATAAGATTTCATCGAGCTGCCAGTAGTCAAAGCAGTCCTCCCGATCAAAAATCCAACCACAGCTAAATAGACCGCTCCCATTTCCAATCCTACGGATTGGTTTGCCCGGCGTAGCGACACTTAGTTCAGAATGGCTGTGATCGTGGTGATCGTGGTGATCGTGGTGATCGTGGTGATCGTGGTGATCATGGTGATCATGGTGATCATGGGTATGATTGTGTGAGTGAGCCTCTGGGAACTGTGCCGCCAGCTGGCCGTTGCGTACTAGATCCAATAAGTCAGGAGCGATTTGTCCACGGGTCGTGCGGGCAATATGTTGTTTCGGTGGGAACATATTGGCCAAACTCTGTTCAACCACATCCACTTGCTCTGCCTCAGCCAAGTCACATTTGTTGATTAACACCACATCCGCAAGGTTGATTTGGTCGTGGAAGATCTCATTGTTGATGACATTTTCATCCCCTAATGACCGCGGATCTAAGAGGCAGATAGTTGCACGTAGATCTAACTTGTCTTTAAAGGCTGGTCCCATCAGGGTATCAATAATACCTTCAGGGTGTCCGATACCTGTTGGCTCAATAATTAGTCGATCAGGTGTCGCTTGTTCGATCAGCGCTTTAACGGTGAGATGCAGAGACGACCCTAATGAACAGCAAATACAACCACCTGACAGCTCTTTAATATGCAGACCTTCTTGGTCTGGCATCATTTCTTGATCAATGCCAACTTGACCAAACTCATTTACCAATACCGCCCAAATTTCCCCTTCCGGTTTATTTGCGAGCAGTCCATTGATTGCGGTGGTTTTACCGACACCTAGAAAGCCGGTGATGATATTGGTAGGTATGAGTTTGCTCTGGTCGTTCATAGTTTCTCTTGTTAGTTTTTGCCTTTACCTTGGCCATTCATGGAGCCTTTGCCATGTTCCTGCTGATAATGCTCAGCGTACCAGTCCGGCATTTTGCCGCCATTGTCATACAGAAATTCAGCGATTTGGCGAACTTGTTCACTATCATATGGCAAGGCTGGCATCAGACCGAATTTTTTCACCGCTCCGGGCATAAGCGCTTTGCTGGCATCTGGAGATGGTACCCAATTAACCACGTAGTTTACAAAGTCTTCTCTGTTTGGGTAAGTGCGTTTTACATGATCCACCATACCGAATACAGGTGGGGCGATCGTGCCTTGACCGGAAGTAACATGACAATTGGCGCAGAGGAATTGGAAGGATTCAGCCCCTTCGGACTCCGAGGCGAAAATAGGTGAGCTTAGACCGAGTAGGGTGCAGCAGAGGGCAATGGCTTGCTTCATGGTTGAGTTCCTTTTATTAGATTTATCTAAAATAATAAAAGGAACTCATAGGAATCACAACCTTATTTTATAGGTGATCCGTTAACGCCTTGATGTGTTCCGGTCCGATACCACAACAACCACCGATTAAAGTCGCTCCTAGATCACGCCATTTTTCCGCCCACACTAGGTAAGTATCTGGCGTTAAATCGGCTCGCAGTTCATCTAGGCCGTCATTCGCAGTGGCATTTTTCGGTTGCGGAGGAAAAGTATTGGCGTAGGCGCCAATCTGAATATCCAGTTCCAACTGATCAAGTATTTGCTTGGCGGTTTGAATGGCATCCGCGATGATTTCTGGCTGGCAACAATTGAACAGAATAGCGTTGACGCCCATGCCTGCCATAACCCGAACGGCTTCAGCAACCGTCTCCCCCGAGCGTAAACAAGGCTCTGTAGTCGGTTCCGCATCCTCTAATGTGAATGATACCCAGTAGGGCTTACGGTCCTGATCTATGGTGTCGACTAGCGCTTTGATTTGTCGTGTTTCAGCCAACAGACTCTGGGTTTCATTTAGCCATAAATCGACACTGGGACAGAGAGCTTCAATTAGTGGACGAGCAATTTCTTCAGCCCGAGCCGCTTCGTACAGGTCTGCCCGATAAGAACCAAATAACGGGGGCATAGAGCCAGCAATAAGAACAGACTTACCACTTTCTTGAACGGCGGCCTGAGCGACTTGAGCCGAGGAATGTGCGAGTTCTCTAGCTTGCTGCCGGAATCTTTCAGCGCCGATATGGAATGGCACTAGGGCATAGCTGTTGGTTGTAATGACCTTCGAACCAGCCTCAATGTAGGCCAAATGAACCGCTTTGACGATTTCAGGAGCTTCCATCATGGCAAGAGCCGACCATTCTGGTTGTCTGAAAGGCGCTTTGCGACGTTCCAACTCGCGGCCCATGCCGCCGTCTAAAATAGTGACTGACATAATAGTAATTTTCCAAAAGACTTCGATGGGGGCATTCTAGCGATGGAGCCGGTGAAAGCAAAATGCTTTCATTATTATATTTGGGTCAATATTTTGTTATTAGGTTATAATCAACCGTAATCTGCGCTTATTTTATAGAATCAATTAAAAAAACATGGTCTTAGGCATGGATTCCATAGTTACTCCTTTGGTTGTCTTTTGGGTATATTGCAGCTCGTTTATGCAAAGCTAGCCGTTGTATCATTCATATTTAGACACGAGGAAGAACATGAAAGGCACCCTTAGCAGTATCTTTTTAGCCAGTGCGGTATTCGCTGGTAGTCTTGCCAATGCCGCTACGTCGGCGATTGACAACATCCTAGCTAACGGAGAAATGAAAGTCTGCTTTGAGGCCGGTTACATTCCTTTCGAAATGAAGACCAAAGATGGGCGTTTTATTGGTTTTGATATTGATATCGCCAAACACATGTCCAGTGTCATGGAAGTAAAATTTACGCCAGTTAATACCGCTTGGGATGGGATTATTCCGGCGCTGCAGACAGGCAAGTGTGACATTATCATTGGCGGTATGGCGATCACCCCTCAACGCAATCTCAAGGTGATGTTTGCGGATACCTATCTTGAAATAGGGCAAACCGTGCTAATCAGTTCTTCAGTGGCAGGAACAGTAAACAGCTTCCGTGATCTGAACGATGCCAAGTACACGATTTCCACCCAAATCGGAACAACAGGCGCCCAAGCTGCCAAGAAATTTTTCCCGAAAGCAAAGATAGATTTATACGAAACATCGGCGGATGCTGTGTTACAGGTTGCGAATGGCAAAGCAGATGCCTTTGTTTATGATATGCCTTACAACGCCCTATATGCTGCCCAGCACAAAGACAGCGTTGTTCACTTGGATCAAGCGTTTACCTACGAGCCGCTGGGTTGGGCTATCCGACAAGATGATCCGAACTTCTTAAACTTCCTCAATAATTATTTGGTACAGATTAAAAAAGACGGCACCTACGATCGTATCTACGATAAGTGGTTTAATTCAGATGCTTGGGTGGATAGCATCCAATAAGGCCGATCTGGTTATCATAAGTACCACTAAAGAGCCTGTATTATCAGGCTCTTTTCAATTTATAGAATGAATATGCAAATACAAGCTAAGCGTTGGCTGGGGCATGGCCTATATCTGCTCATCATGGCTGCCTTTATTGGTGGTGTGTATCTCGTCGTCCCTGAATAATGGCGATTTTAGACTAAAGCGCCATTTCATTTTCTAGCCTTCTCGGCAATAAGGATTGTATCAATCTCATCCCGCTAT
>NZ_VFRR01000016.1 GCF_006385675.1 Maribrevibacterium harenarium
ATAGCGGGATGAGATTGATACAATCCTTATTGCCGAGAAGGCTAGAAAATGAAATGGCGCTTTAGTCTAAAATCGCCATTATTCAGGGACGACGGATTAACAAACCAACCGATCAAGAACAACAAAAGCAAAATGAGCTTGTTCTTGCCGCAGATATAGAAGCGATAGAGTTGTCGAAGACGAAGAAGTAAATTAGATCAATTTCATATTTGCGCTATAAGCTATTGCATATAGCGCAAATATATGAACACCTAATGATTTATATTTCGTGAGTAAAATGCGTGTCGCATAGAAGGAGAAACGCTTTCATTAGAATATTCTTCATCAAGACTAGAATAGTCTTCATTCCGGTAATCTCCATAATTATTTTGTCCCTCCAAGTAACCAGCCACAAAACTCCTGATGTTAACCTTAATTCTTTCTTTCAAAGAGAGTGGTTTTTGATTTGAAAGATGCTTTTTATTTGAAAAATCCATTTCAGTCGAAAGCAACCACAATGCAATAGGCATCATAAAGAATGCTCCAGTCATATAAGACACTATCAGCATAACAATTTGAAATGGAACCTTGATCCATTTCGGTGTTTTTTCCTTCTTAATCGGTAACATCAAGAGCAATTGAATAACTCGCTTCTGAACCATCAACCAAAAGAAAATAGAAGTAAGAAGTAGAGCAGTCTTGGTATCCATCAAAACATTTGTAGAGATAACCGCAACCGCTATAATAGCAAACGATATCAACCCGAACTTGCCAATCAGCTTTGAAGCGCCACTAGTAGGATGGTTCACTCTATACAGACCTTGCGCCCCATAGAAAAGGGCTACCATAATGTATGTTGAGTAACGCAACTCCATTTGAAATGCTGCCAACAGCGCCGAAAAAATAACAGCCCAATAAATAAGCCTTGCTGTTGTGGTTGACGCTGCCACCTTATAACTTTCTTTTAATTTAGCAATCACTGACATACTCTAAACCCTCATATTCATTCCCATACTGCTATTATGATAGCTCCACACTCAATCCACCAACTCTTTCCCCGAAATTTACACACCCCATACAAAGTGAACACAAAATTGTTCAATCAATTTTTTGATGTATTTTTGTACATTCTTATACTGGATGTGTGGTTATTTAATCGCCCAAGCAATGTATACATTTCTTAAATATGTCTTATTGTCAGAAATTTCCTACACGCCAGTAAGGTTTCTGCCGCTATCCCTATGGAGCGGCTAACTAATTCGGAATTGATTGTCCAACTTGGACAACTTACATCAGCATTTACAATGAAACTAATCAAATATTTCGATATGTAACCGTTGCACAACGTTGACAAAAGTCCCATTTCAAGATCATGCGCAACAATATACGCCAAACCATCGATGGACTTACGCATATCAGTCACACTACAGAGCAAAACCACCGGTATAGAATCAGAGAAACCAAACATAATCACCACCATAGCTAAGACGCTGTGACGGTAGATCAGGTTTCAAGTGTTATGAAGGTGCAAGCTAAGTTTTAGATTATGTCTTTTTAAACTAGGTAATAACTTGACTTAGGAGTAAGACCTAGGTTTACCCTGATCTGATCATGTTAGCCATCAGGAGTAAAGCCTATGAAAAAAATCTCATTTTTAGCGACTGCGATGCTTGTAAGCCAGCTAACACACGCTGCAGAAGTGACACTCGATGTCTACAAGTCACCCACTTGCGGTTGTTGCACCGGTTGGGTTAAGCATATTGAAGACCAGGGAATGGTGGGGGTTGTACACCATCCAATGAATCTAACCGCGGTAAAAGATCAGTTTGCGATTCCGGCGAATATGCGTTCCTGTCATACGGCGGTAACTAAGGATGGCTATATATTCGAAGGACACATTCCGGCGAAGTTTATTCAAGCTTTTTTAGACCAGCCACCAACTAAGGCGAAAGGTTTAATAGTGCCGGCGATGCCAGTGGGCTCACCAGGGATGGAATACAATAATCAATTCATGGCTTACAAAGTTCTGCAATTAAATCGTGATGGTAGTGTTGAAGTGTATGCTGAAGTAAATACACCGAATGGTCAGATATAAGCCGCAAAAATTGATCTATCTCAATAATGGCGCAAAGAGTAATCTTTGCGCCATTTTTCTTTTAATTACAATAATTTATTCAATTCCATGGCTTAAATGCACATGTCGTTTTTATGACTATTGATTCATATTTTGGTCGGTATAGGCATATCAGTCATTTCTTAACTAGGTAACATCATTGGCGTCTGGTTTGTATACACACTATGGCAATAGTTTGTACGTCCAGACAACATCTGTCCTATAACCACATCAAGCAAAATGACTTGAGAAGGAACACAAAGGAACAAAATATGAGCATCCAAAAAACAATGAAAACGCTGATTGCTTCAGCGGTGACTGCAGCTTGTCTTATGAGTGCAGGCGCAAACGCACTAACTCTTCGCCTTGCTACCGATTCCGGTACTCAGGGTTCTCCAGCAGGTAATGCGCTAGAGAAATGGGGCAAATTAATTGAAGAGAAATCCGGCGGTGAGATCGAAACTCGCGTCTTCTTCCAAAACGAACTGGGTGGACAGCAAGAAGTATTCGACTTGCACGTTGCGGGTGATGTTGATGTGATGCTTAACTGGCCAATGACGTCTTACGATAAGCGTATTGGTGTAATTTACACTCCGTACATGACACTGTCTTGGGATGAAGCACTAGAAGCTTACAGCCCAGGTGGTTGGGTAAACAACATGCTAGGTGGTGTTTACCAAGATATCGGTTTGAAATTTTTCGGCCCTTGGCCAGAAGGTTTTAATGGTGTCGGTTCCCGTGGCAAATATGCCCTAAACATCAAGGATGCGGATGGTCTGAAAGTACGTACTATGACCGTATTCCCTGCACCACAGACCATGCAGGCACTAGGCTATCAAACCGCAGCTATCGACTGGGGCGAAGTTTACACAGCGCTGCAAACCGGCGTTGTTGATGGCGAAGCCGGTAACGTAATTTACTGGGATTACGAATACTTCCGTGACTCACTAGATTACTACGTACAAACCAAACACTTCTTCATGACTGGCGTTCTATCCATGAACTTAGACGCTTGGGAAAGCATGACTGAAGAAGAGCAAAAGATTGTTCAAGAAGCTGCGACGGAAATCATGAACGATCAGTTCAAAGCAGCAAAAGAGCAAGACGATTTCTACATTGCCAAAGCACAAGAAGCTGGCATGAAATACTTCGAGCCAAGCGACGAGCAAATTCGTGAGTTCGCCCGCGCTGCCCGTGACAAAGTATGGCCACTCATGGACAAAGAAATTGGCTCAGAAATCATGGATGTGATTCGTAAAAACGCTTCTGAACTTTAAGCTTTTCCAATCTGTTCTACCTCAACCAGCCCGCTATGCGGGCTGGTTTTTTTACTAGGCTGGGTGAAATATGATCAGCAATTTTTTCTCTGCTCTTGATCGTCGTGTCGGCTGGGTGCTCGAAGCCGCTGCGTTCTTATCAAGTATTTTGGTAGTGGGCTTGATGCTATTTTTGGTACTGGCGCGCTATGTTTTTGGGTGGTCAATTGTAGGACTACTCGAACTCATCATGCTGTTCGGCATGTGGCTATATATGCTCGGTGGATTGATCGCGAGTCGTCGTAATGAACATTTGGTGGTGGACTTCATTGAGTTGCAGATCACCGATGCCCGTATTCAACGAATCCATAAAGGATTAATTGCCTTGATTACGTTTGTAATTTGCATTTTCTTCGTCGTATTAGCCTACCGAATGTTGGCGTGGGGAATACGACGTCCTCAGTCCACTCCAGGTATGGGGATTCCTCTATGGTTACCGCAGGCATCTATTATGCTAGCGGCGATTGGTTGTACTTGTTACGCCTTACGTGACTTTATTCAAGCCTTTTCCGGCAAAATTAAGCAGGAGGAAATCTAAATGGATGGTTTTATTGCTATCGGCCTGCTAATGCTGCTGATGATTATCGGTGTACCGGTTGCTTGGTCGTTCGCTGGTGTGTTGGCCTATCTCGTATATGCCTACGACGCAAACCTTAATACTCTGATGTTGCAAGGTTACCGCAGTTTGGATTCGGTTATTCTTATCGCTTTGCCGCTTTTTGTGTTAACTGGCTACTTGATGCAAAGCGGTGGTATCGCGAAACGCTTGGTGGACTTTATCGAGGTTATGATCGGTAAACGGCGTGGTGGTATGGGCGCTTCCATGGTGGTGGCATCCGGTATCTTTGGGGCTATCGCTGGTACCGCAACGGCAGCGGTAGCCTCCATCGGTACTATTATGATCGGGCCATTGGAGCAACGTGGTTATCCCCGCGGTTATTCCTCTGCCTTGCTCGGCATCTCTTCCTTGCTGGGTATTTTGATCCCGCCTTCCATTACTATGATTCTATTCGCCGTGGTGACGCGTCAGTCTGTGGCGGCTTGTTTTGCCGCGTCAGTTGGACCAGCACTGCTGCTAATTATCGGTCTTATTATCGCCAACCGCTTTAGCGTTGGGCGTTTTTTTGATGAGATCAGTACCGCAGCGAATAATGGCGCACAGCAGGTAAAGAAAGGTCGCGCAACCTTACGTGCGATTCCGGCTCTTTCTTTACCTGTCATCATCTTGGGTGGTATCTACGGTGGTGTATTTACACCAACAGAAGCGGCGGCGGTGGCGGCTTTTGCGGCAATGATCATCGGCTTCTTTATCTATAGAGACCTGACGTTGCGTACGTTTAGCCGCAGTGTGATCGCAGCAGCTGAAACAACCGGTACGGTGATTCTGATTCTGCTGTTTAGCTTTATGATTGGCCGGATCTTGGCAATGGAGCGTATCCCTCAGGATCTGACTCAGCTGGTCAGCACATTGATCGAGAATCCGTTGCTTATTCTGATCGCGGTAAACGTGTTCTTAATCCTTGCCGGTATGATCATGGATGACGTGTCTGTCACTGTGGTAGTAGCGCCTTTATTCCTACCCTTGATGGTGGCAAACGGGGTACACCCCGTACACTTTGCGTCAATCGTGGCATGTTCGGTGGTTATTGGTGCAAACAGTCCTCCGGTGGCGCCTATCTTGTATATGGCCTGTCGTATTGGACAAGTATCGATTCACCGTACGGTGGTGCCTGCCCTTGCGCTAATGGGCTTTGTTGGCATCCCAGTCATGATGATTACTACCTTTGTACCAGAGTTATCTTTGTTCCTACCGCGACTACTTGGTTTTGTCTAAGTGATGTCACATGAAAAGAGCAGCGAGGGCTGCTCTTTTCATTCTAGCTTACTTCTTGTTGGTTGGTGTTTTGCTATAAAAGGTTTGGATATGCACATCGAGTGCATCACAGGAAATATTGATTTCCCGAACCGATAAAAATAGGGAATACAATAAGCACCCCAGACTTGCGGCAAATATATAGCTTCCAACCTGCTCGTATTCCCAATACAGGGCCAGCATTGAAACCACGCATAAAAAGAAGCTAATGACGCCCACTTCCTGCATGCGTCGAATAAGGTAAATACGTTTGCGTAAATTATCGATTTGTTTTTGTACTGCCTCGTTGCTGTGATCGGGGTTAAAATGCCGGATCAAGGAAGCTAAGGTCACAAAGCGGTTAGTGTAGGCTAACAGCAATAGGGATACGGCTGGGAACAACATCGCTGGTGTGGTCAGGGAAATGGTCATACAGTCTGCCAAGAAGTCACTAAAGCCCTATCTTCTGGGATACTAGTAATAATTTCAACCAGCTATAGAACTCTACTCTTAGGTTGGCGACGGTGTTTTCGAAGCTGGCCTATTGAGCTTGCAATTAAAATGATTAAAGCACACCAAATTAGCGCGAAAGTCACTAATTTAGCTTCTTGTAGTGGTTCACCATAGACGTATACCGCGAGCAGGAACATGGCGCTTGGCCCGATATATTGGAAAAAACCTAAGGTCACGAGGCTGACTCGGTTAGCCGCCGCTGCAAAACACATTAAAGGTACCATGGTGACTGGGCCGGCAGCCATTAGTAGTAACCAATCCGTGATGTCGCTGGTTTGAAACTGGCCAATAGGGCTGCCAAACCAGACCAAAAAGCCTAGTGCAAATGGCATTAGTGCCGTGGTTTCCACCGCCATCCCAGTAAAACTGTCTACCCCTACTTTTTTTCGCAGCAAGCCGTAGAAACCGAAGCTAAATGCCAAAATCAGTGCCACCCAAGGTAAGCTCCCAAACTGGTAAACTTCAAACGCCACAGCTGCCAAACATAGTAGGGCGGCCCAGCGTTTGGGACGATCTAGCTTGTCTTGGAAGAAAAACATGCCTAGGACGATGCTCACTAACGGGTTGATGTAGTACCCGAGGCTAGCACTCAAAAGCTGATTGTTATTAATCGCCCAAATAAAAGTCCCCCAGTTTGCTGCGATTAATAACGCCGAGCTAATTAAAATCAGTAAGGTGCGTGGGTTGGTGACGGCGCGTAATAGTTGCGCTCCTTTACCCATAGCGGCGATGAGAAGCAGTACAATTAAGCAAGACCATAAAATGCGATGGGCTAAAATTTCTGGTGCGGGAACCTCACTGAGTAGTTTGAAATACATCGGAGCTATCGCCCAGATAATATAGGCACTCAGCCCTAGTGCATAACCGGTTCGTTGGTCGTTGGTGTCCATATATGCCTCTCGGTTATGGGGAAATCTGTTCATCTGGTCAGCTAAGTCGCAAGGCGTTCGACTATATACCGAAATGTTCGCCCATCTCTAGTACTTTCATGGCATACTAAGAATATATAAACGATAGGGTAAAGAAAGTGGCAAGAGGTAGACCAAGTAAGCGGGCAGAAATAGCAGATGTTGCCGCGACATTGTTCTGTGAGAGTGGGTATCAAGGTACCAGTATCGATCAAGTAGTGCTTGCTGCCGGCGTCTCTAAACCTACGGTATATAGTAATTTTCCATCAAAATTACTGTTGTGGCAGGATGTATTAACCAGCCTGATAGAGAAGACGGAAGCGGAGCTGGCGACACTTCAAACGCAGTTAAGCGGACACCATAACTACACTGAGGCCATGCTTTATGTCGGTCAGTGGTGGAGCGAAAATAGCTTGCGTATGTGCGCCTACCGCATCCACATAGGTGAGTCCCATAAGCTGTCTGGAGAAGTGCAACGCTACTTCCAACAGTTGGATGGACTACTGACGCAGGTATTCTCCAGTGTCGCAGAAGGCTATAAAGTGGAGACCTTGAGCCATCAAATCATTGTCTCCTTGGTAAGGGAGTCATATCTGTTAGACCGTCTCTCTGGTACAAACAATAGATCAAAGGAGACGCTTAAGGCGCAAATTCAGCAAGTGTTATGCCGCTTTGAACGCTAACTGTGTCGGTATTGGTGTGGTAAATTTCTAACATAATTGTGGGTAATGGTTTTTCCTTGGTCTTACCAATCTCGGCGTCTGACCAAGCGGTTTGAAATTCGTTAAAATTTGTCTTCAGAATCAGCGGGCCATTGTTACCGACAATCATCGGTACAGGCTCGGCACAACTTTTGGAGCAATACATGGCAACCCCTTCCCAGCATGATCTTCGTAAAGATTTTCGCGACCTATTAGCAAGCAACCAATGTTATTACACCGCATCCACCTTTGACCCCATGTCAGCAAGGATCGCTGCGGATTTAGGGTTCGAAGTGGGAATTTTAGGGGGCTCCGTGGCATCCTTGCAGGTGTTGGCGGCACCGGACTTTGCTTTAATCACCTTGAGCGAATTTGTTGAGCAAGCGACCCGTATTGGTCGTGTTGCTCGCTTGCCTATCATTGCTGATGCTGACCATGGCTATGGTAATGCGCTAAATGTCATGCGTACTATTGTGGAGCTAGAGCGTGCGGGCGTAGCGGCTCTTACTATCGAAGACACATTATTACCTGCAAAATACGGCCATAAGTCTACCGACTTAATCCCTCTCGAAGAGGCGGTGGGTAAGATTGAAGCCGCACTGGAAGCACGGATTGACCCCACCATGAGTATTATTGCCCGTACGAACGCAGGGCAACTTACGATTGAAGAAACCATTGAGCGAGTAAAAGCCTACGAGGCAGCAGGGGCCGATGGGGTCTGTATGGTGGGTATCGAAGATTTTGACCACCTAGAAGCCATTAGTCAGCATGTGACGGTGCCATTGATGTTGGTCGCTTATGGTAACCCTGCATTAGCGGATCGGGATCGTCTTGCGAGAAATGGCGTTCGTATTGTAGTAAACGGTCACGCCGCTTACTTCGCCGCTATTAAAGCCACCTACGATTGCTTGCGTGAACAACGGGGTATTGCCGAAGGGAAATTGTCTGCCTCTGAATTATCGGAGAAATACTCGACCCTGGATGAAAGTCGCGAGTTTGCCCGCCGCTTTATGGATGTAAAAGAATAGCGATTAAGGCATAAAAAAAGCGCGCTCTTTAATCGCAGCGCGCTTTCTTATTTCTGCTCTATGGCTTAAGCACGGCCAGAGAATTTACGTTCTTCTACGTTAACGCGAATACGATCGCCAGTAGAGATATGCTCTGGTACTTGGATTGTTGCACCGGTAGACAGCACCGCAGGTTTGTTGCGGGAAGTGGCAGATGCGCCTTTGATAGACGGATCGGTTTCAATCACTTCGAGCTCAACCACGGTAGGCATTTCAAGGGCGACAGGCGCTTCGTTAACAATCAATACCTGCATGCCCTTGGTTTCTTCGTTAAAGAACAATACCTCGTCGGCAATCGCTGCACGATTCAAGTTATATGGTGTGTAGTCTTCTTCGTCCATAAAGACGTAGTCGTCACCATCTACGTAAGAAAAGATAACGGGGCGGCGCACAAGATCCGCCAAGTCCACCATATCGGAATCCTTAAAAGTATGGTCCAACTTGCGGTCGCTGACCACATCGTACATGCGCATACGGTAAAGGCTGCCACCGGCACGGCCTTGAGGAACAGAGCGCTCGATATCACGAACAATGTAAGTAGCACCCTCAAAACTGATGGCCGCGTTGCGTTTGATTTCACTTGCCTTTGGCATGATTTACATCCTATTGATGATCACAATAAAACAGAATTTTCAAAACCGCGATGCTAATCGAGAAGTGGCTTTTACGCCAGATGCGAATGCTACATTTGCTTAAACAAATGCGTGTTATTGCGACTCACAGGCAGCGTTCGATCAATATCTTGCATGGTAACCGAGTAGTGTCCTTGCTCGTCCCGCTCAGCCACGGCAATCTTCGCCACCTGTACAATAACAGCCCGGTGTATACGCCAAAATTGCGCGCCGTTGAGTTCTTGGGTTAGCTGTTTGATGGTTTTGCGAATTAGGTATTCTCCTTGGGCAGTGACCACGGTGGTGTATTTATCTTCGGCAATAAAGCAGTAAATATCATCGAGCTGGACAATATGAATACGGTTTCCTTTGGTGGCGTTAATCCAGCGTAGCGGTGCCGAACTGGCTTGATCGCTCGGCAGTAGCTGTTGCAACTGATCGGCATTAAGCTCATAACGTATTTCTTTTTGATCCCGTTTGATAATGCGCTCAATACATTGGTGCAGTCGTTCTTCTTCCACCGGTTTCAAAATATAATCGACGGCTTCATGTTCAAAGGCGGCTACCGCATGTTCATCATAGGCGGTGACAAATACGATATGCCCTTGATAGCCATTCTCTCGGAGTAGCTCCGCTGTTTCGATACCACTGATACCAGGCATTTTAATATCCAAGAAAACCGTGTGAATCGGTACTTCGTGAATCATATTCACCGCTTCGATACCGGAACCAAGGGACACCACCTGTTCCAAATCTTCCCACAGCTCCTGTAACAACCGCTGCAGATGGAATCTTAAAAGAGGTTCGTCGTCCACTACCATTACGTTCATTGTTTACCTCCGGCACCGGTAGAAATAGGCCAAGAAATGGTCGCCACGCAGCCCGCGACTTTTCCTGCACTGTCAAGATGATTGTTGAGTTCCAACTTAGCTTGCTCGTGGTAAAGCAGCGCCAGTCGCTGGTGGATATTGTTTACCGCAATACCATGTCCTTTTGGCGGTTGGTTTTGATAATCTGGCGCCAGCCCGAACCCCGTATCACGTATAGTCACCAGACAGCGATCGGTGCTAATGGATACCGTTATGGTGATATTCCCGCCGTCTAATTTCGGTTCGATACCATGAATGACGGCATTTTCGACTAAGGGTTGTAAAGTGAAGGGAGGGCAGCTCACGGCACTCATATCTGCCGGTGCTTCGATCTCAAAGTTTAATCGGTCCCCCATGCGAACCTGCTGGATGGCGAGGTAGGACTTCACCAATTGCAACTCTTCGGCTAAGGCAATCACCTGCCGTTCGGCTTTCGTCATGGATACCCTTAGTAGACCAGTCAGGTCATCGAGTACTTTTTTGGCCTGCTTGGGTTCCACATCTATTAAGACGCGAATATTGGCTAATGTATTAAAGAGAAAGTGGGGCTCAATCTGGGATTGCAGTACTTGGTAATTCGATTCCGCTAGCTCTTTTTCTTGTTTGAGAGTCTGCTCCCGTTGAATTTGTAACTCCCGCTCTTTGCGGGTTACTCGGTGAGAGTTATAAAAAATATAGGTGACCAGCAGACTGAATAAGATTTTCAGCACCAGATCAGAAGCAGGGGCGTTACGCACCTGCTCAAAGGAATCATACACTTGGTATAGCAAGTGTATTGTGCCAATGACAACGCCCGCTGAATAGCCAATGATGGTGGCGATTAAGATCGAGGTCTTGTCCCGCAAGTAATGAATACTGACTCGAATGCCAGACAAACAAGACACACCGAACACCAACGAAATTTGCAGCGTCAGCCAAAAATCTCCCGCATCCGTAAACCAAATAATAATGGCAATGATGTAGCAGATTAAGATGGTCTGGATGCTGTCCCGCAGCAGTTCATGTCGCCGCCAGAAGCTGAAGAAGGCGTTGTCCATAGGCTATTTTTCCTTATTCAATAGCATGTATAGGCCAGTGGATAGAAACCACAGTATACAACCTAAACCGAATACCGCACCCAATTCGGTCAGGACAGGTATGGCCGTTGCAATACCGCAACAGCCAATGGCCAAAGCACCTAGACGCGCTGCATTGGGCAGACAGTTGCTGTTACCACAGGCAAAAAATAGCAACACCAACCAAACGCCACCGACGATTTCGTTGCCGCCGCCCAGTCCATTCAACACGATTTGCACACTGACCCAAGCATGACTGGCCGCCTGAGGATTCACCTGATTTAACTGAATACTCATGGCGCTGCCCACGTTGGCAACCATACCGGCGCCAATAACCAATCCCACCCAGATATAAGCCACGATGGCGGTGGCTTGGGATAAGGCCGATTTTGGCAACAAGCTCGACAAACCGATTTGCAGTCCTAATAGCGCAAAACCAAATACTATATAGATGATGAAGTACCACACATAGATCATGGTGTGATGGGCGCTTAGGTAGCTCAGTTGCTCATCAATATTTGAACTAAGGTTGCCGTACTGGATATCCGTCATCAGCACTAAATAGTAGGCCATACCGAATAGAAAAGTGAGGGCAGCGATAATGGCACTGATGCCTCCACAACGAATACTAGGTTTCATTATTCATTTCCTTGTTTATGAAGTTATTGGGCTTGCCGGTGAAATTCCATACCAAGATAACGCAAGCGGGTATCACCATCGGTAGAAGAAGCGATCAAGCTATCTCCGCTACTACGTGTTAGGCCGATATTGATCGCCCTCTCCGAGCTAATAGGGTTGAAATAGAGAATTTGGCGATAGTCATTCGCTTCGTTAAATAGCGTCATACGAATTAGGCCGTCGCTATCCTCTAAGGTGACTTCGCTAAAATCGTATAAATCATCTGGGTTCTGATGTTGATAACGCCCCAGTTTTTGCTGCCAGTGTGACGACAATGGCGTGACAGGAAACTGCTGAGCGACCACTCCACCGTTTTGCTCCTTGATCACCAATTGCCCTTGGTACTCCATTGGTATTAGTCTTAGCTGATCAAAGAAATCATTGTCAAAGGTCAGTGCCCCCAGCGCTTTATATTCCACACCCATCGTGCCATCGGCATAAGGAATTAGAGTGACCTTGCCATCTTCATTGGTGGCAACAATCTTTTTATTATTCACTGAGACATGAATTTCACCTAAAGCGGGGGAGATATAGCGTCCTTGAAGTCGGCCCAATTCCTCTTCAGAAAGAGTCATTGGCTGTTTGTCTAACTGGGTTTTAGCTGGCCACAGCTGCCCAGTTTTCGCTTCGAAAGCCAATCGAGTGGTTTGTTCGGCGATACGTGACACACTTTCATAGGCTTCGGCAGAATTGGCTAATACCACTATAGCGATATCCTGCTTGGGTAGGGTAATCAAGGAGGAATGGAAGTAATGGGTTGCGCCTCCATGCCATCTCACCGGCAGACCAGCAAGTTCGGGACGAGGGTAGAATAGGAACCAAGCCAAACCCATTGGCATATCCTGATACAAAGGGGATTGGCCATTCTGTGGCGTCACCATTTGCTTAAAGGTAGCGGCAGAAATGAGACGTTTGATCTCACCTTGCGGGTTTTGGTATTCCCCATTTCGCAGCATGACTTGCGTAAATTTCGCCAGATCTGCGGCGCTCATAGAGATATCGCCTGCAGCTTGATCGCGAATTTGCGGGTAATCTTGCTCATCTAGTTTCAGATAGGCTTTTGCAAGCAGCTGATCTGCGACACCAACGGTGCTGTGCTTAGGTCCAAGTGGCCGGAAAATGTGTTCCTGCAAATAGTCTGGGTAGGCTTGTCCGGATGTCTGCTCAATCGCCAGACCGAGCAACGCGTACCCCACATTGGAATAACTAAACACTTCTCCGGGGGCATAGGAAAGATACTGCTCATTAACGAGCGGAATCAACTGATCAAGGGCACGGTTCTCGGCAAAGCCATCCCACATATCGGAAGGTAATCCGGCATGATGGGTTAGCACCTGGCGTACCGTAACGGAGCTGGCTCCATAAGGAGTTTGCAATTGTAGCTGAGGTAGGTATTGCTGTAGCGGGGCATCAAGATCCATTTTGCCTTGGTCGACCAACTGCAAAATACTGATGGCAGTAAAGAGCTTGGTGACCGAGCCAATACGATACAAAGTATCTTGAGTTGCCGGGATATCTCGGTCCCGATCCGCCATACCGCTAGAGTGTTTTGTAATCACATTTTGACTGTCCACCACCATCACAGAGATAGCTGCGATATCATGCTGACGACGCTCATCCTCTAATGTCCAATCCAAGTAGGCATTCAAATAGGTATAGTCATCTTTAAGGGGGCGATCCGGTTTTTCCGGAGCCATGGAGCAGCCAGCCAGAAAGGCCAGCGCTCCTAGTATTAGAAGCGCTTTCATCTAAGTTTCCTTTCCTAGAATTGGTAGAACACAGAAACAGAACCCATCCAGTAGCCGTCGCGCTCGACGATACTGCTGTCACTGATGCCTTCGCCAAGGTAGTTATAAGCCATTGCGGTTGCCGTATGCCAACCTCCGGATAGTTTGTAGATGTGAGTTAACGAAGCGTTAGCGGTCATACTGCCTTTACCATCGTACGCGCCGATTGTGGAGGAAGACTCCCCTTGGCTAACACCGTAGTAGTAGTCTACTAACTTTTCAGACTGATATTGGATGCCCGCTTGTGGGATGAAAACGCCCCCCAGCATCGGGATTTGACGTGAGACACCAAACCCTAACTCGTAGCCACCATGTTTATCCATCAGATCGGTGCTGACGAAAGCACTCACATCGGCCCATGGAGTCATTTGTACCCAATTAACCATGAGCTCGCCGGTATCGTCCCGTTTGGTCAACTTGGACAGTACCTTATTGTCACTTTCATCAAAGCTGGATTCGCGCAGTTTTAGCACAAAGCTCAGCGCACTGGTTGGCGTCAATGAGGTCGTTAAGCCGAGACCATCAGGGTTTAACGTCACCATGCCATATTGCAATTCGGCATAGGGAAAGATCTGGTTTTTATCATCTTCACCTTTAACGTGGTTTTGAATATGAGCTGCACCCACACCCACGTTGGCGCTAAACTCCGTGGCTCCGGCATTGCCAATGGTAGCCGCTAACACAGCAGTAGAAAGAAGTAGAGAAGTCGTTGTACGAGTCATAATAGTGTCCCCAGTTTTGTTTCAGAGAGCAGCCAGCGCTGCGATGGGGACACTTTCTCATGATAGTGAGTGGCCGAAATTAGTACATGATAAACAGTAAAATAACGGGATACTCAGTAAAAAAGTCGGATGAGGCAAAGGCTTGAGAGTACCACCTGTGGTTAGCACTCCCAAGCAATAGGGTGCAGCTACTTGTAAAAGCGAGTCATCTCCTTCATCGCATCTGACAGCAGCTCCATATTCATAGTAGGGTTTTCTATCTCATTCATTGTATGGTCATAGACTCGCATAATCCCATCGAGGCCTGAGACAATAATCTGATTCTGATCAATAATAGCGAAGTCCCGATAACTGCCAGCAAGTCGCCACTGTTTATC
Source organism: Maribrevibacterium harenarium (assembly GCF_006385675.1). Taxonomy (GTDB): domain Bacteria; phylum Pseudomonadota; class Gammaproteobacteria; order Pseudomonadales; family Marinomonadaceae; genus Marinomonas; species Marinomonas harenarium. Next base: position 14,549 of record NZ_VFRR01000016.1, read on the forward strand.
GGTTGGAGAAAATAGGTTATTGCCGCTGGAATAGGTCGTGACATCGCTAGTGGCCCCTAATGCTTCCTTCATCAAGGTAGGTACAACGTCGAAATGAGTGGTACTGTGATTTACTTGCATTGGCTGTTTACCCGGCCAGTGAACTACAAATGGTACTTTAACTTGGGCGTTAGAGAAATTACTTCCATGTCCCCAGTAGTTATGATCGTTATCATTAAATTCCTGACCATGGTCACCAGTAATTATTATAATCGTCTTATCGAGTAACTCCTTTTCTTTTAGGTCCTCGATTACTTGTCCGATAAGGTAATCGTCTTGGTAGACTGAGTTTTTATAGCGATTTCTGATTTTTGTAGCATCATAGTCTGGGTTAAGAAGCAGATAGTTCATGTCAGCTTCTGGCTGAAATGGCGCGGGTAATCCTCTGTCAATTGAATAACCGTGGGGAGCATCGTAAAACAGGAATCCGAAGAAAGGTGTGCTCGGTTGGTTTTTACTATGATCCTCAAGCCAAACTAACCATTCTTCAGTTAAGTTCCTATCACGGGCAATTGGAGATGAACCACTTGATCCGATGCGTAAATCTTTGATATCAGCAAATACTGTTCGATTAAATTCTGGGTTATCTAAACTAGCGCTGGCGAATATACCTGTTTCGTAGCCTCGATTTAATAGGGTGCTTAGAAGGACTGGACTAATTTTATTGGCATACATAGCATCCCAATAGACCCCAGGGAGGCCATAGAAGAGCGAAAATATACCGGTTCTGGTCGAGTTGCTGCCGCTATAGTGATTGGTGAAATAAAGACCATTCTGAGCCATCTGCCAAATATTTGGACTTGAGGACTCGTTCATTTCATCAGCGCGCCAGGAATCAATGGCTATGATGATAATGTTGTATTTACTATCTACTTCGGAGAATTGAAGATCAACCAGAGGGTAGTTAACCAAGTTTTGACTGCTATCGATAGTCAGTGCTCGATTGGCCTCTCTCGCCTCATAATTCACCCAACCTTGTTTTTCCATAAAAGAAATTGCCGTAGCTGGGTAGTAGACAGGTAAGTTCTGATTAAAACGAGTGATCTTTTGGTTATATTGGGCGTCAGCATAAATATGAATAAAATTAGCCACTAGATATAAGGATAGTAGCGTCCCCCATATTTTTTTGGCTGGAAATGCAACATTAATGCTTTTGCTGATTTTCTTGCTAGCTAGCCAATAGACTCCTATTAAGAGTGCTATTGCTAAAGTAGCTATAAATTTCATGATGGTTGAGAAATAAAAGATCTCACCATTTTTATCATTTAAGATAAGGTTCCAAATAAAAAGGTTTAAATGAAAACGATATTGTTGAAATACGAATGTATCAATAAATAGTAAAATTATTGATAGCAATAAAATTATAGATATTATAGTTTGCGCGAGTTTTTTATTTGGGGATATAAATGATAACGGTGCCAATATCAGTAGCCAAAGGCTAAAAGCTAAAAAGGCGAAATGCCCCATAAAAGCCGTAACAAGGTATATGGTGCCTAGTAAATCTGACGGTAAAGCGGCATGTATAAAGTAGCGAAAGCCTATAGCATAAAAGAGTAATAATGAGAAAAGCGTAAGGCGACTGCTCCATTTGAGCAGAAAGCTGGGCTGATAGTTGATAATTTCCATTTAAAGTAGACCTAATGGGAAAGTGTGAAAAACGATTGCTCTATTTGAAATGATTAGTTTCTAAACTTATAAGTCAAGATATCGCAGATTTTGCGCTCTAGTTCGATGCCTGCTGCAGCAAAATCTTCTCGTTCAACTTCATAAAGGTAGGGCTTCAGTGTTCGTACCTTTTTGATTCCCTGTGGGTCTTCGGTGAGTAACACGGCCACGTATGAAAAGGCATCATAGTAGGCGAAGCCATTGTCCTTTAGGGCATTGAGGTAGGAGTCCAAGGTTTCTTCACCAAATACTTGCTTAATTGCCGTGATTGCGCCATATACCGCCGCACCTTCACTCAGGTTGTTTGGCATAGCACCCTCTTTCAGTGGGTAAAGGGCACGCACCATTTCTTGAATAATGTCAGCGAGGAGCATGACATCATTGGTGAAACTTCGTGCTGGAATACGAGTCTTTACGGTATTCGTGGTTTCGTCTAATAGGGTTTCTGGCTTCGCTAAATCGCCATCCACTTCATAACCAGCAAAAGTGATCCCAGCAGCTGGTGTGCCAAATAGGAACTCGACAGCTGGTAGCCAAGCATTGCGAAGTTTTTCTAAAGTGGCGATTTGCGTTGTATCAGACATAGCGGTTATGGTTTCCTTGGCGATCACAAATACGTGATGTGATGAAGAGAATGTTGGCGCACGAGACTAGCAAATTGCGCTACCTTTGCCAATTTGAATTGCCCCCGTATGTAGTAATGAGTGAGTAAGCGCATGGGACAGCACAGTGAAGAAGAAAAAATCCGCTTGGAACACGATGCAGCCAAGCTGTTTATGCGATGGTATGAACGCAACACGGGGCTAAGAATCCGTCATATTTGGCATAATGAGCCTATGCGTCCTGATACTTCCTGTATGTTAGATGGGGAAAAGCTGGATTTGGAAATTGCCCATTTATATGGCTCGGAAGCGGAGGCGATGGCCATTTTAGGGCGTGACTTGAGTGACAAAACCCGGCAGGCCTTGCAGGAGTTAGACAAAGAGCCTGATCACCGTTTGCTGAAAGCGTTAAACGACATCCTGAGAAATAAAGCCCAGAAACATTACGATAGTCACCGAACTTGGTTAGTGATTCGCAATGCTCACCCTGCTTGGCAGCGGGCGGATATTAAAGCGCTAGAGCATAAAATCACGGTTCCGGCACAGCATCCATTCGAGAAAATCTGGTTAGTGGCCGACTTTGAAGGGAAAACTGGCATTGTGCGTCTTTATCCATAGCTAACATAAAAAAACGCTCCCAAAGGGAGCGTGAAAAAGGCAATGTTGGCAAAGTCCACAGTCGCACTTTGCCATTTAAAACATTCAATATTGGTGCCAGCTTTTCTTTTATATCTTGTCTCGTTGATAAATGGGCTCACCGGCAACAATGGTGGCTTTGATTACGCGGTCATCCCCTAGGATCATCAAGGTAAACAGAATTTCTTCAATAGACTGGCAGCGGGGCAAGCGTTGTTTGAGTAGGGGGGTGGCTTGGTAGTCGAGAATTACGAAGTCGGCCTCACTACCGATGGCCAGATTACCAATTTTATCTTCTAATCTAAGCGCCTTAGCTCCACCTAAGGTGGCCAAATAGAACGCCTTCATCGGGTGTAAAGATTGGCCTTGTAGTTGTTGGGTTTTATAAGCATCCCCCATAGTGCTCAGCAATGAAAAACTGGTACCAGCCCCTACATCGGTGCCCAACCCCACATTCACACCGTGCTGACAAGCGCTGGATAAGGGAAACAACCCGCTGCCCAAAAAGAGATTGGAACTGGGGCAAAATGCAATGGCAGAGCCAGAATGATGGAGACGCTGGTGTGCATCATCAGACAGGTGGATACCATGGGCGAATACGGAACGCTCGCTAAGTAAGTGATGTCTGTCATAGACATCCAAATAGTCTTGGCTTTCAGGGAATAAGCTCTGTACCCATTCGCATTCCTTGTGGTTTTCGGCTAAATGGGTATGAAGATACAAGCCTTCATACTCGGCTAATAAGCGCCCCGCCACGGCTAACTGCTCATCGGTACTCGTGGGAGCGAAACGAGGAGTCACGGCGTAGTGCAGACGATCTTGGCCATGCCAGCGTTCGATCAGAGCTTTGCTGTCGGAATAAGCCGATTCTGGGGTATCCAACAAGGTGTCGGGCGCGTTGCGATCCATCAGCACTTTACCGCAGATCATACGTAGGCGACGCTTTGCTGCCGCGTCGAAGAACACTTCTACGGAAGTTTTGTGAACCGTGCCGAATACCAAGGCGGTCGTCGTACCGTTACGCAGCAGCTCATTTAAAAATCGCTCTGCCACGTCTCCGGCGTGATTCGCATCGGCAAACTGGGTTTCTTCTGGAAAGGTGTAGCGTTCGAGCCAATCGAGTAGTTGTTCGCCATAGGACGCAATCATATCCGTTTGCGGATAATGAACGTGGGTATCAATTAGCCCAGGAATTAACAGACCGTTTTCAACCTGTGTCACAGACAGGTTATTGGGTAAGTTTTTTAGGCCGTCCTCAGCCTTACCACAAAACTGGATTCTATCGCCGCAGGTGATCAGTAAACCGTCTTCAATATATTGATAGGACTGTTCGATGCCAACGTGGTCTGGATCGGCAATACAGTGGAGTAGTGGCGCGCGCCAAGCGCGGTATGTGGTCATGGATCAGTCTCTTTTCATTATGCAAAACGGGCAGAATCTTGACCGAAAGGTTTATTTTCGTCAACGTTTAGTATGAAAAACAGCGGATACTTCCTTGATCCACTGATGTCGATCTGCCAGTAAAGAGCTATTTCAAGCGCGGTTTAATGATCCACCAATGGACTGCCATAGCGAGTAACACGCCGGTGCTGTTGGCGATAAAATCAGCCCATTCCCCGTAGCGATTGATACTGGGTTGGATCAATTCAATGGCGCCACCCCAACAGACAATAGCCATCGCCATAACGAGAAAACGTCGACTGGGGCCGAAAGCTGACATCAGCGCCCAGCCGCCAAAGCCAATTACATGGTGAAGCTTGTCACTACCCGGAACCGGAGGTAGCTGATCAAGCGGGGTAAGGGTTGACCAGGAAATGATAAGAAAACCAACAATAAATCCTGCAAACTGTAGGAGATCTTTCCTCATGTTGCCGCCCTAGCGAAGAATGCGACTTTTGATAACACGGCCTTTGATCTTGCGTTGTTGCAAGGCTTTTAAAGTGCTTTTCGCTACATCGCGCTCAATGGCCACGTAAGCATGAAAATCGAAAATGTCGATCTTACCGACTTGGGCTTTCTCTAACCCAATCCCCGCTGTTAACGTGCCGAGGATATCGCCGGCTCGGAGTTTGTTTTTCCGTCCTGCATCAAACGCGATAGTCACCATCGGGGCAAATATCTGGGCGGATGGATTCGGCTTGAGGGTTAGCCATTCAGGCTCAGTATTGAAACGGGTGCTGATGGCCTCAACTTTGTAGGCTTCCTTTTCGCTCACAAAGTTAACCGCGATCCCTTTTGCCCCAGCACGTCCGGTGCGTCCCACTCGGTGAGTGTGTACATCCACGTCACGGCTAGTATCGTAACTAATGACCATATCGAGATCTTTAACATCGATACCACGGGCGGCCACATCGGTTGCTACAAGGATACAACAGCTCTTGTTAGCAAAGCGCACAAACACTTGATCTCGCTGTTTTTGATCTAGGTCGCCATGGAGCGCTAAGGCTGACAGGTTATGAGCTTGCAGCAGATCGGCGGTGTCTTGGGTGTCGGCTTTGGTATGACAAAACACAATCGCTTGTTGAGGCTCAAAGTGGGACAAGGTATCCAGTAGCTGCTGGAACTTGTTTTCAGGATTAGTCGACAAAAAGTACTGCTGAATATCGGGCTGTAATTCGGCGACTTTGGCGATTTCGATGAACTCCGCATCCCGTTGAAACTCCTCGCGCAATTCCGCCACGTTGTCTTCATAGGTGGCGGAAAAGAGCAGTGTTTGCCGAGTTTTGGGAGTCAGTGCGACTACATCCCGAATGCTGTCGACAAAGCCCATGTCGAGCATACGATCCGCTTCATCCAGTACCAAAACGGATAAGCGATCTGTTTGCAATGTGCCTTTACGCAAATGCTCCATAATACGTCCCGGTGTCCCCACTACCACGTGTGCGCCGTGCTCTAAGGACGCCAGTTGCGGACCAAATGGCATACCACCACATAGGGTCAGTACTTTGAGGTTGTCAATATAGCGCGCCAGCTTGCGGATTTCTTTGGCAACTTGATCTGCCAGCTCCCTAGTTGGGCACAACACCAAAGCCTGAGTATGGCGCTGTTGGGTATCAATGCGAGTCAGTAGGCCTAAGGCAAAGGCTAACGTTTTACCGCTGCCAGTTTGTGCCTGGGCAATAACATCTCGGTTTTTTAACAATAGCGGTAGGGATTGCTGCTGGACTGGGGTGAAAGCAGTAAAACCAAAATCATCCAAAATGCGTTGTAATGGATTAATTAGGCTTTGGTAAATGGGATCAGCGGATAGACTCACAGGATACTCGAATGGGTAGCTAAGAAAGCCTGCATCATATCAGAAGTCAGCAGGCTGCCCTATGGCTAGTCCGCATGTTCATCGAGAATACGGTAAAAGTGATGAATATTTTGGTTGAAACACGCCACAATCGCTGGGTCGAAGTGGGAGCCGCTTTGCTCATTGATATATTGATGAATATCTTCTCGCTTCCATGGTTCTTTGTAGGGGCGTTTGGAAGCTAAGGCGTCGAACACGTCACATAGGGCCACAATACGACCGAACAGAGGAATCGCTTCGCCTTTCAACCCATTTGGATAGCCGGTGCCATCCCAGCGTTCATGGTGAGAGATAGCTATAACATAAGCGGCTTTTAAAATCGGAGAGCGGCTGTTCGCTAGGATATGCCCACCGATGTTGGCATGACCGCGCATGGTTTCAAATTCTTGTTGATCCAAGCGACCTGGTTTGAGCAGGATATTATCCGAAATACCGATTTTGCCCACATCATGCAGTGGTGCAGCCGTTCCAAGCACGTCACAGTCCTCGTCGGACAGTCCAAGCTTTTGTCCAATAAGACGAGAATATTCGCCAACACGAATGACATGGTTACCGGTTTCATTGTCCCGGTACTCCGCCGCTAATGCTAAACGCTGGATGGCCTCGATACGGCTTTCTTCGAGTTCTTTGGTTCGTTCTGCCACCATTAGGGCCAAGGTGCGATTTTGTTGTGACAGGCGCAACTGAGTAGCAACTCGGGCTTTTAGAATGGCTGCGCTGAATGGTTTGGAGACATAGTCAACCGCACCTAAGTCAAATCCGCGCTGCTCGTCTTCTTGGGTATCCATGGCAGTAAGAAAAATGATTGGAATGTTGGCATACTTTGGCTGTGCCTTGATACGCTGACAAACCTCATAACCATCGATATTGGGCATCATGACATCGAGTAAAATCAGATCAATCTCAAATTTTTCCAATACTCGCAGAGCGATCTGACCATTGGTCGCTGCTTTTACATCGTAGTCACGGTCAAGAATATTACGGACTACGTCGATGTTTTCGACAATATCGTCAACCACGAGTACCGTTGGTTTATTCTGTTCTTGGGTCATTCGGAGATGCGCTCCATTAAGATCGTTAGCTCTTCGCTGGCTCTTTCGTAGTCGTAGTTTGAGAGCAGATCATAAATTTCCTTTAAGTCTTCGCTGATGTCCGTATTTTGCTGTTGTTCCATATACTCAAACGCCAACGAATTTGCCTTGGTATCATATGACTCAACCAGATCAAACAGCGCTTTGCAATCCGCTAATTTCAGAGTGTGCTTGGATAGTGCGTCGCCGGTCGCGTGTGTATTAGATACGTTGGGCGCCAATAATAGGTTTATTTTATCGCCTAATACGGTGATGGCTGAAGTCATCTCAGCCAACAATTCCAAGTCGATATGGCCTTCTTTTGCAGCACGCTCTGCTTTCGCAGCGAGACTACTTATGTGTTGTGCTCCGAGTGTGCCGGATAAGCCTTTAATCGTATGGGTCACGGCTACCACGGCGCTGTTGTCATCATTATTGATGGCTTTTTGCAAGTTATTACGATGAACGTCAATGCCGTCCGCAAACGACATCAGCACCTGTTTATAGAAGTCCTCGTCAACGCCAAGTCGTTGAATCGCTTCCTTCATGTGCAGTTCTGGGAGCTGCTGAGCTAATGTGTTTAGCCCATCATCGGCTGACGTTTCCTCGATAACAGCATCAAGGGATAGGTTGTCCTGATTATTGCCATATCGACTTAGCACTTCATGGAGCTGAACGCGGGAAATTGGCTTCGCGACGTGACCATTCATCCCCGTCTGTCGAGCACGTTTAATGTCTTGATTGCTGTTATTGGCAGTGACGGCGATGATCGGCAAATCCGCAAAATAACCACCTAAGGAACGAATCGCTTTGGTGGCTTCATAGCCATCCATCACTGGCATTTGTACATCCATGAGAACGACGTCAGGACGAAGTTCCTGCACCATAGCGACGGCTTCCTCACCATTATTGGCGAAGTGATATTCCAACTCCCACAGCTTAAGTATTTCGGATAACACCAGCTGGTTAATTTCGTTATCCTCTGCAATCAGCAGCCGCAAGCCCGCCACAGAGGATTTCTGTGCTTCTTGCTCAGCTTCGTTATCGCTTTGTTTATTTTCTAGTTGCTCTTGGGCTAAATAACTTTCTAGTAATACCGACTGGGTCACCGGGCGATCAAGTAAGGTAACTCGTTCTTGCCAAGCTTCTGGTAGAGATCGGTTAACGTGGTCTTGATCAACAAAGAATATATGGCGTAACTGGGTGCAGGTCGGTGCTTGTGCGACAAGTTCAAAGAATCTGCTTGGATCAGCTTGAGCGGTGTGACAGTCAACGAGGATGTAGTCATAGGTCACCCCCTTAGCGGTAAGTTTCGACTTTGCTTCGTCTACATTGATCGCTACGTCGAAACGCGTACCAAAGGCAGTTAAGTAGCGTACATAATTTTGTTGTCGAACGGCATGACATTCGATCACGAGCGTGTTGCGTTCATTCAGTACCGACTGGACTTTGGGGGACAACAAGGTTGGCGCATTCGTATCGCATTTCACAAACAAGGTGAAACTAAATACCGTTCCTTCACCAAGTGTGCTCTCGACTTTAATATCTCCCCCCATCAGAGACACGAGACTTTTACAAATAGAAAGACCTAAGCCGGTGCCGCCGAATTTACGAGTAGTTGAAATGTCTGCTTGGGTAAACGGCGTGAATAATCTTTTGACCTGCTCTGGACTCATACCAATTCCTGAGTCTCGTACAGAAAACTCAAGCTCTACGGCATCGCCTACGGTTTGCAAGTGTTTAACATAAAACATAACCTCGCCGTGCTGGGTAAACTTGATGGCGTTACTCACTAGATTACTGATCACCTGACCAATCCTTAGGGGATCACCAATCAAATTATCTTGAACCTTGGAGTCAACACCAATAAGCAGCTCAACCTGCTTTTTAACTGCTTGGTTGTAATGTACATAAGCGTATTGCTCGATCACATCTTGCAAGCTAAAACTTGTCTGCTCAATGTCTAATTTACCCGACTCCATCTTGGAGAAGTCCAAAATATCGTTGATGATACGCAGTAAATTATTAGCCGAAATATTTACTTTTTGGATCAGTTCTCGTTGGTTGGCCTTGTTATCTACGGCGAGACAAGCATCGGTTAATCCGATGATGGCATTCATGGGAGTGCGGATTTCATGGCTGATATTGGCTAGAAAGCGATTTTTGGCTTCCGCTGCTTGGTGGGCATCCCGTAGCGAATCTTCAAGCACATTAGCAATCACTTTAGATGCGGTGATATCAGTACGTACCGCGATATAACGTTCTGGTTTTCCTTGGCGATTTAGGATTGGCAAAATCGTTGCGCGTACCCAGTAAGCGCTGTGATCTTTGCGTAGATTCTTTATCTCCCCAGTCCAGACTTGACCATTGGCGATAGTTTTCCACATGGTTTTGAAAAACTCGTGTGGGTGTTCTTCAGAACGCAATAAACGATGGTTTTGGCCAATAAGTTCGTCGCGCTGGTAACCGGAGATTTCACAAAATTTGTCATTGGCATAGATGATGTTGCCACGAACATCGGCAACACTAACTATCGCGTGCTCATCTAATGCCTGCTTTTGATAACCAATTTCGATTAATAGATCATCAATTTGGCGTTCATGTTGCAGGAGTGTCCCTATACCACGACTCATCACCTGAGCGACTGAGAAGCCGATAAAAAAGAGAGTAACGAATAAGTAAATATTCCATTGATAAAATGGTGCCCACGGATAGTTTGATTGAACCAGTATTTTCCATTCTGGAATCTGCTGCGAGACAACATTGTCCTCAGTAGATTTTAACTCTCTGGCAAAAGTAGTTATTTCATTTTGCGAGTGGAAGGTGGTTACATCCTGAGTGACATCCATAAAGTGGGCGGTATCAATAAATTCAAAGTTGCCAACATCGCGCAGGTAACCCCAGTCATTACTTCGCTCAAGGTCTATCAATACACGATTAAATTCACTCAATACACTTAGATTGCCGATGCCAGAATTGGTGACATTTAACAAATGGGCAAGTTGCTCAAAACGATAGGCAAACACGACTACACCAACCGTCACCCCAGTTGTACTGTCGACGATAGGAGCGGATATTTTCAATACTGGCTGTAGGGGCTGTACGAGATGGCCGAAGCGACGAGACAAAGACACTGGAGAAATGAAATACTGGCCAGTCTCCAAGGTCATGCCTTGAATGACTTCCAGACTGAAATCCCGGTCGTTAAGCTGACTGCGATAGGCAAGTGCAGGGAATCCATTGTTATATTCCATGCGGGCGACTTCCAGACTACTCTGATCTAATACAGATATGTAGTGATAACGGCCCGATGCTTGTACAAATCCGCCGACATAGTCCCTGAACCGGGTTTTGGTTGATATTTTTTCGCTGTTTTCCAGTATTTCTTGAAAATCAAATCCCAAAAAAACCTTGTCTATATCGTTGTAAATATCAGTTAGCTCTGTACCTATTACAGTGCGAGCATTGTTAATTTGTACTTCATTGATACTAATTTGCTTTGATAAGAGATAGCCCCATTGTGCCGCAACCACAATGGATATGATCAAAAACACAGCAGCTTGAGTCGTTACTAACGATTGCCAAAATAGAGGTCGTGTGTCGACTTCATCAGCATGAAATTGAGGGTCATTCCATTTACGTTTAATAAAGGTGGCATAGAACCCACTGGCTAATAAATAAAAGCTCCATAGTGTCGCGGTTAGCATTAATGCAACGATTATAAGTCCTTTAGACTGTTCATTATCCGCTGGAACAGGGTTGGTAGAACTTACTTCTATAGGCAGTATTTGAGTAACTAGGATACACAAGGTCACCATCATTGGCTTGGTGAAATGTGAATAGAATAGCAATCCGGGACTACGGGCGAGACGACTCATCAAATTGCAAGCGTTAAAGCCTAGTACCAACAAAAGTACCGTAAGGGCGCTATAGAAAAAGTGGGCTAAGCTTGCTTCATGGGCGCCGTTATGGGGGATGGTATTTTCATGCAGGATTACATGACCTGACGCAACGAGTAAGCCAACCGCAACTCCTGTAAGGCTACGGTCAAAAATCGTTTCACAGCCGCCGTTGAACAACTTAAAAGCGGTAAATGTGACGGTCACAGCAACCAAATACCATATGCCAATCACGCCCAAATCTATTGTAGAAGATTGGCCAGGTACTTGCGCGAAAAAGGATAGGATCAGCACTGCCATAATCCCCAGCGGAAGTGAGATCGCTGATCGCAGTATATGGCGTGTCTGTTTTACTGCCCCATTATTGTTACGGGCTAAATCCAGTTCACGAAAAGCGGCATAGTTGACGCAGTAGCCAAGAAGAAATGCCAACACGCTAAAAAATACCACTGTGTTGCCATCATGTGAGGCGATAGGGGAAAACGGGGAAAAAAGGTTATCTATCATCAAACGGCAACTTATTCATTTTCCATGTTGTTTCTGACTAGGTGCACATTAGTTAGACAATGCTATCACGGCCGATAGTAATTCCAGATAGGTAATGCTGTAATTTTTAGTGATCAAGGCATAAAAAAGGCCGATGTTTGACATCGGCCTAAATGGGCTATTTGCCCGATCGAGAGAACACCCAGAGTGAGCCTCAAGCGTATTCAGGGAGACACTTAAGTTATCTGGATGCTTGGCAGTATAAGGGCTAGCAGGATAATTGCCTTGATACACGTCAGCCAAAGTGATAGCGAGAATTTCATTCGGTCAATAGTCTTGTTTGAAAACGACTCTTTTCCTCATCTACGCTGCAAACGTGTTGTGATAGACTTGCGCGCCGTAATTGAAGATCCAGTCGAAGAGGTGCAAATTGTGAGTGTGCAGTGGTTCCCTGGCCATATGAACAAAGCCAGACGAGAAATTGAAAAGGCCATGGGGCAAGTGGATATTGTCATCGAAGTTTTAGATGCGCGTATCCCTGATGCCAGTCAGAACCCCATGCTGAGTACGCTGCGCGGGGATGTGCCAGTGGTGCGCCTACTGAATAAGAAAGATCTGGCTGAGCCTCAGCGTCTACAACAATGGATTGATTACTGGCAGCAGCAAGACGCCATTGCTGCCTTTCCATTCAGTACCCAGGATAAGAGCGATCTGGTCAAATTAACCCGTTGGGTAAGAGAGCAGGTACCACACCGAGGAACAGCGGAGAAACCGATTCGAGCCATGATTGCCGGCATCCCTAATGTGGGTAAATCAAGTTTAATAAATGCCTTGTTGGGCAAGCGGGTGGCAAAAGTAGGCAATGAGCCGGCGGTTACTAAAGCGCAGCAGAAGCTTAAAGTAGACGATGGCTTTCAGTTGCTTGATACACCAGGGATTTTATGGCCCAAAATTGAAAACCCCGATGCCAGTTATCGCCTGGCTGTGACTGGTGCTGTTCGAGATACCGCAGTTGACTATGAAGAGATAGCGCTGGCGGGTCTAGCCTTTTTTATCAAAGATTATGCGCAACTTTTGCAAAGCCGTTATAAACTCAAAGAAACGCCCCTTGATCCAATGGAGACCCTAAAAGTAATTGGTTCTAAACGTGGTGCATTAAGAGCTGGGGGAAAAATAGACACACATAAAGCTGCTGAAGTGTTTTTGGTTGATGTTCGCAGCGGTGCCCTAGGCCAGTTTGTGATGGAGACTCCTGAGCAAGTAGCGGCGGAATGGCAACAAGTTGAACAAGTCAAAGCGGCGAAAGAAGCGGAACGTCAAGCGCGTCGTGAAGCAGCGATCCCACAACGACAGCAAGAGCAGAATATAGCTTATCGAGAACAGCGCCAACAATCTGGCGTTGATCAGGATTCTGAGTAAGAGGTGAATTTGTATGGATTATGAAATTGCATTTGAGCCTGAAGAAAACGCCTACCGAGTACATACTGATGTAGAGTTTGCGGCTATCGCTGAGTGGATTAGCGAGTTCCTAAGTGAAAGAGACACCTTGCAGCGTGTTATGCAGGCCGCTATTTTGGCAGAGCAGGAAGGCGAGACCACCTACTTTGCTCATGGCAACTTCAATGTCGTGATCAGCAAAGATGGTGTAGCGGTAAAGCGAGAGTTAGATATGAGCGCTGTTACGGAAGAAATAAAAGCCATGTTCGATACTGAAAACGGTTTTTACAACGCTTCCGATGACGGTATTGAAGCCGAGTGTGGTCTAGATGATCTTATTGATTTGATTGAAAATTGGCATGAAGTGGTGCAATAAGTTGTCCCGCTGGATCAGTAGGTTTACACTAGCCTTGTTTTACACTTTTTAAGCCATTTAGGAGCCCCTATGCTCATCGAACTGGAGAAAGCTCGGACAAGAAAAAATGTAGTACGCATTTTTCGTGAAGAGTTAGATGGACCGGATAACTGGACCGACGGTTTTGTTATCGATGCCAACGAAGAGATGGTGCTTTTGCAAGTTGTAGATGAAGGTGTGCATCTAAATGGCTATCAGATAGTCTTTCTCGAAGACATTAGTGATTTTGTGCATCCCGCTCCCTTCAATGATTTTCAGAAGCGTGTGCTTGAACTACGTGATGAAGAAGTTGAAGACCCGGAAGTCGATCTCGATGACATCGCTGTCCTGTTAATGGATATCAGTGAAGAGTTTGGTTTGATTACTATCCACCGGGAAGAAGTTGAGCCAGATAGCTGCGAGATCGGACGTGTACTTCGGGCTGATGCCACCACATTTGAGTTAGAAGAAATCGGTTCTGACGCACGGTGGTTTGATGAGACGTTTGAATATGATCTTTACGATATCACTCGAATTGAGTTTGGCGGGTCTTACGAAGAGGCGCTGCTACTTGCCAATGAGGATATGGGGGAAGACGCCTATGAAATCGTCGAAGATTTGGATGATGAAGTAGAGTAGACCCATAGAATTTATCTACACTCCTAAAAATAGATTAGAGCCCTGCCAGCGAGCAGGGCTTTTTGTTGGTTTAATAGGGAGAAGGCGCCGATGGATCTTGCTGTGTTTTGAAGCGCCTGTGGCTCCAGAAATACTGTTCTGGATGACGAACGATATTTTCTTCCATTAGTCGATTCATCAAAGTCGCAGCGGCTATTTCGTCTTCGGCCGGAAATTCTTGAACCATCCGCATATCCAGTTGATAACCTGATTCCGTCCGATAGTAGTCAATAGCGATTACCGGGGCTTTTGACAACTTTATGACTCTCCCAACATGAGCCAAAGTGGCGCACTGACGGCCAAAGAAGGGCGCAAATACCGAATACTTGCGGCCATAATCCTGATCCACTGCATACCAAACAATGTTATTCGTTTTCAGCGATTTGATCACTTCGCGCATATTGCTGCGCTCAATGGTTTTTTTATAAAGCTCATCCCTTTTGCGTTCCATAAACCAATTAATCACAGGGTTGCTCTGTAGTTTGTAAAGAGGGTGCACTGGTAGAAAGTGTGCTAATAGGCTGCCGCAGATATCTATTGAAGAAAAGTGTCCGCCTATTAGTACACAGCCACGTCCATGGGACAGGGCTTCTCGGACCAAGTGGTCACCGGTGAGTTTGGTTTGCGGCAGTAGCTTTTGTCGGTCTTGGAACCAGCAAGTTAGCGTTTCAAAAAAGCCTTTGCCCATGCTGATAAAATGGTTTCTAGCCAGTTCCCGTTTTTCTTCTAATCCCATATCTGGGAAGCAGATGTCTAAATTGGTCATACAAATATGGCGACGACGATGGGCAAGATAATAAAGCACTATACCTAGTCCCGCGCCTAGGCGCTGCTGGGTAGGCCAGGATATATGGCTTAGCAGATAGGCTATGCCCATACCCAGCCACACCAGCCAAAAGCGCGGATGGAGTAGAGGGCGTATAGATTTGTTGCGAGTACTGGGATTAGCCATGTTGATATCCGCCGAGTAGCCATTGCCAGGCTTGTTGATGCCAATGGAAAATAGCATGTTTACTGGATTCTTTTTCAAATGAACGACGCAATCGAGCCAGATTTGCCTGTTGCCAGCTAGATGCAACTGCTCGTTGATCACACTTATCAAAATCAATCAGCCAAATACGCTGACTGGTATCGATCATAATATTGTGACAATTTAGATCACTGTGAAAAATACCTTCATTATGGAAGTTGCGTATTGTCTGCCCGATGCTGTGCCAAGTGGTTTCTGTTAGTGGGGACTGGCGTAGCAGGTCAAATAGATCTTTTGCTTGGTCAATGCGGCGCGTGAGTAACCAAGCTTGGTAGCCAAATGCTGTTCTTATTATTAAGCCGCCGATCGGTGTCGGCACGGGTAAACCGAGCTCACACATACGCTCTAGTAAATCCAGTTCTCGGTAAGGGCGAGTAGCAGTGAGTGGCTGAGGCAAATAAAGGTAACGATTAAATTTGCCAATCAGACCTCCCCGGCGATAGCGACGTAAGACCCAATCTTGGCTTTGGTGGTGTACAAACCATACTTCGCCCCGACCTTGGCCAATGGCGTTCACCTTACCCAATTGCTGCCACCAATGTGGGTCGAAATAATCCGCTGAGAGAGGCGATTTCCCAACCTGTATCAAGGTGCGGCCATTTTCTAAAGGGATGAGTTTGGGCATGGGCAACCATTATTTGAAAAAGTAAAAATCGATTTTTGATAATCAGATCAGTATTTTATAATAAGCGCCATGCTAACGCAGCCCCAGAGGATCAGATGAAGCAAAACATTCAGCGAATTGCCGTGGTGCGACTTTCCGCCCTTGGGGATGTGTGTCATGCCATTGCAGTGGTAACTGCTATCCAAAAACGCTACCCCGAAGCCCAAATTACTTGGATTACCGGGCCCTTAGAGGCACAGCTCGTGTCTCTCATGAATAATATCGACGTGCGTGTCTATGACAAAAAGTCCGGCATAAAGGGCATGTTAGCATTACGACAGGCGTTATCTTCCGTGTCGTTTGACGTACTGCTGCATATGCAGTGGTCTTCTCGGGCGTCTCTATTGACTCGTATGCTGAAAGCAAAACGGAGGATTGGTTTTGCTCGATCGCTGTCCAGAGAAAAGCAGCACTGGTTTGTAAACGAATTGGCGCCTGAGCCCGAGGGGTTTCATGTACTAGACGCATTTTGGTCTCTAGCGACTGCCATAGGGGTCAAGCAAACTGAGCCAGACTGGGCGATTAACATACCAATACTGCCATTTGATCTGCCGAAAGGGTATGTGGTTCTCAACCCAGCGGGTTCAAAGCCGAGTAAAAACTGGAGTGTGGTGGGGTATCGGAAGATTGTTTCCCTGCTACGTAACGCGGGTCGGTCGGTGGTATTAACGGGGTCTCCTGCTGACCGAGCTTTATGTGACGCAATTGCCGAGGGCTTCGAGCTTGTTAATCTTGCTGGAAAGACATCCATCGCAGATCTAGTGGCGGTGATAAATGGTGCCGCTTTTGTGATCAGTCCAGACACGGGGCCGGCCCATATTGCCACCATGGTAAAAACCCCGGTAATGGCGCTATTTGCTTTATCCAACCCCGAGCGAACAGGCCCTTATAATGACCTTCACCATGTCGTTAGTGCGTATCGTGAGCTAGTCGAGCGGGAGCAGGGGAAGCCGCTAGCACAAATTCCATGGGCAACAACTGTGCACGCGAAAGACGCTATGCTCTCCCTTGACGAGACAGCGGTGCTCGCCAAGGTCCAGGAAATGTTGCGATTACCCTAGTGATTTTTCAGCCAGCTTAAGCTCTAAGGTTGCTTTAAGAAGTTTATACAGCTGAATCGAGGCATCAATTTCTTCTTTGCGATTGGTTAAGCTTTCAATGTTGAGTCCAAGTGGAACATCAAGGGGCAGGGCTGTTTCAATAATTTGCTCCAACGCCGCTCGGCAGACCTTGATGGATTCTGCTAACGGGTTTTCCGCATCAAGAATACGGTGCTGAGTGGCTACTGGCACAGATATGCCCAACCAGTCCATAAATTCCAGCGTTTTTGCGCTACCGCAAGGGGTAAAGGTGAGCACGATACGCTTTGGTTTTTGTCCAGCTGCTTTACAGGAGCGGGCATATTGGCTAATCAAGTCCACCGTCGCTTGAGGGTTGTACACGGCCTGAGAGACAAAGAACTCGCACCCTGAAGCGGTTTTCTGTTGCAAACGCAGGTGTTCATCTCCTTTGTTCGCGTGGCGCTCGGCAATGGTAACTCCCCCAAGGTGAAACTTACGTGGGTGTGTGTTGATGGTTTCATAGGCCGTGGCTAAAGGGAGCACTATGTTGCCGTCCGAAGACGGAGCGCCGACTAAGACCAAATCACGTACGTTGTAACTGCTCCATGCTTCTTCTAACCAAGCAGAGAACTCGTCGGCAGAGCGCGAAGATACACTTTTGTAAGTAATAACAGGTTGACCAGTCTTACGCGCTAGGCGTTGTGACCAAGCCCTTGGATCGTGGGTTTCCATGTAAGGGAACGGACGCGGTTTATCGATGCGGCTACTTTCGTCTTGAATGTCATAGACAATCCAGCCATCAACGTCGATATCATCTAGACGGGCGAGCAGCTTATCTGCAATTGCCTCAAGCTGATCTTCAGCAGTGGATAGTTTAGGGGGGGTTGTACCGATAAAGTAAACACCGCGCTCTTGGTCGTTGAGTTTACGGGCGAGTTCAGTCGTCATGGGGGGACCTAATTCTCAAATAGTGATGATAGGGCTTAGTTTAACAGTGAATCAGATTCAATAGATCTCATTGAAGATGAAAAAAACTAAGTTTGTGCTGAAGTAAGCTAATGCCGCTGACAGATGATAAAGGATACAGAAAAAGAGCTGCCGTACTGCTACTAGACTACAGTATAATCTTGGCTAAATATTTCAGTTAAAAGGGTGTATAGGTTGCAGTTTTCAGAATTCGGTTTAAATAAACAATTGCTTGGTGCCATTAGCCACTTAGGATTTGAGCAAGCGACGCAGATTCAAGCCCGTGCCATTCCAGAAGCAATGGTGGGGCGAGACTTACTAGCTTCGTCAAAAACCGGTTCGGGTAAAACCATTGCCTATCTTGCCCCAGCCATTCATGCGGTATCGAGCAAAAAGGCGCTGAGCAAACGGGATCCACGAGTTCTGATATTGACCCCCACTCGGGAGTTGGCGAAACAAGTTTATGCCACATTGAAAACGCTGTTGGCTGGCAGCAAGTATTCCGCGGTGCTCATTTGTGGTGGTGAAAATTTTAATGATCAACATAAAGACCTGCAAAAAGATCCGCATTTCGTAGTGGCGACGCCAGGACGCATGGCCGATCATCTTAGTCAGCGAAATGTTTTTTTGCATGGCTTGGAGTTGCTTATTCTGGATGAAGCTGATCGCATGCTCGACCTCGGTTTTGCCGATGCATTACGTAATATTCATCGCGCGGCTAACCATCGCAAACGCCAAACCCTGTTTTTTTCCGCTACACTAAAAGACGCCAGTGTCAATGAATTGGCGATGGAGCTGTTAAACTCCCCATCGCGAGTGGCAATCGGTGATGATCTCGAAGCCCATCAGGATATTAAGCAACACGTGTTGCTCGCTGATCATCTTGATCATAAACAAGCCTTGCTAAAACACTTCTTAGAGCAGTTATCGATTCGCCAAGCAATTGTGTTTACCGCAACCCGCCACGATACCGAGCGACTTGCTGAGTTAATTACCAGCTGGGGGATCGAGGCGCGAGCCTTACATGGTAAGCTGACCCAAGGTGGTCGTAATCAAGTGATGACTGGGTTTGCCAAGGCGCATTTCAAGGTTCTAGTTAGTACAGACTTGGCGTCGCGCGGATTGGATATCAGTGCTATTTCCCATGTTTTCAATTTTGACGTGCCAAAGCCCGCAGAGGAATTTGTGCATCGTACTGGGCGTACTGGCCGAGCAGGCTTCCAAGGGGATGCCTATACCTTTGTTGGGCCAAAAGACTGGATCAATTTCAAAGCGGTAGAAGCCTATTTAGGTCGCTCATTCGAAACAGAGCAAGTGCTAGGTTTAGCAGCAAGCTTCACCGGAATAGTGCAACCTAAAGCACCTAAACGGGGCAAAACTTACAACGCTGACAAAAATTCAGACGGCGCCGTTAAAATTGAAAAAGCCTCTAAGCGTAAACCAAGCCGTAAAGTGCTACACAGCAACCAGCAGGACGGCTTCGAGGCCTTTCGTTTACCGAAAAAAAAGCCCTAGTGAGCAATCTGGCATTGTAAATGCTTTGGCTAGCCGCTATATCTGATAGTAGTGATCATTTTGGAGACTGGCCATCATACGTTTACCCCCACTTAATACCCTGCGTTGCTTTGAAGCGGCTGCTCGTCACGGAAGCTTTAATCGCGCAGCTCAAGAGCTGCATGTTACTCCCTCTGCGGTGAGTCATCAGATTAAAGCGTTAGAGGAGCATCTCGGCGTTGAGTTATTTCGACGTGCGAAGCGTAAAGTAGTGCTGACGCCTGCAGGGGAATCCTATGTGGTGCCGGTGCAAGATGCGTTTGCTTTATTGGAGCGAGCAACAACGGATATTCAAGCTAGTCAACAAATCAGTACGCTGAAACTTGCTGTAGCTCCAGCGTTTCTAACCCGTTGGCTGATGCCTCGTATGGAAAGCTTTCAGCAGCAGTACCCTGATATCGAAATCGAAATTGCTTCGGCAACGGGGATGATCGACTTTGCTGCATCTGATATTGATATGGCGGTCTACTACGGTACGGGTCAGTGGCAGGGAGTAGAAAAGCACTTTTTACGTCCAATTCGCCTAGCACCGGTTTGTAGTCCAAAGTTGATTCGCCGAGATGTGCCCATCGAGAAGCCCGAGGATATGCGCTTCTACCCCTTATTGCACGTCTCTAAACGCCGTGACGAGTGGCATGATTGGCTAGCGCAAAATGACCTTGATCCTACTGTGTTTCGTCGCGGGTTAATGTTTTCCAGCGGTTCGCTTACTGCCGGTGCTGCAGTACAGGGATTGGGGATTGCCTTGGCTGACGCGGAGTTAGTTCAAGCGGAGTTAGAAGCCGGTTCCCTTATCAAATTGTTTGATACTCAACTTGCTACGAACCGATCCTTTTATTTGGTGTACGAAAAACGTCGACCAGTCACTGCTGCTATGGCGGCATTTCGTGAGTGGATTATGGCGCAAATGCAACCGGACGAATCGGCTGCATCCTAGGTTTAGCCACCAGTTACATTGACCATCATGGTCACTTTGTCGCCCGGTTGTATGTATTTTTTCTTAGCAAGATCGGGATTCCAATCTCTGATATCTGCGACGGAGACTTTGAAGCGCTGCGCTACGCCCGCTAAGGAGTCTCCGGAACGGATAGTATAAACCACGCGTTTTAATACGGTACGGCTGGTGGGGGCTGCAGCACCTTTTTCCGGTTTCAGCCAGACCACTAGTTTCTTCCCTGGCATCAGGGGATCGCCGAGTCCCATGCTATTCCAGCGTGCTAGGGTTTTGGTATCCGTGTTGTAACGCTTGGCGATGCTCCAGAGGCTGTCCCCCGATTCCACTGTATAATTTACCTTGAGTCGATTACTGCTAGGGGCGTTTGATTGCTTGGCGAGTAGTCGCTGATGGCTGCTGAGGGTATAGCTTTCCATCTTGTTGCCTGCCACGGGAATCATCAACTCTTGTCCTACGCGAATAAACGAAGATGAAATCTTGTTCACATCCTGCAGCACTGCCACAGTCGTATTATGCTTCTTGGCGATAAGCAGCAAATTATCCCCTGCCTCTACCGTGTAGCGAACCCAAGTAAGGCGTTCTTCCGGTGAGATTTGCGCCAGTTTAGTTCGAAACGCTTCTGCTTTGTCGATTGGGATGAGTAGGCGGTGAGGGCCATCCGGTGAGGTCGCCCATTGGTTGAATGCCGGGTTGAGTAAGTAAATCTCATCAACGCTGATATCAGCCATTTGTGCTGCTTGAGCCAAATCCATCTGACCGCCAATATTCACTTCTTCAAAGTAAGGTTCATTGGCAACGAAAACAGGCTGATAGTTGTATTTTTGCGGTTCTTGGAAAATGGTGGCTAACGCCAATAGCTTGGGGACATAGGCGCGGGTTTCCGCCGGCAAGTCTAGTGACCAGAAATCGGTGGGTTTGCCAGCTTGCTTATTTCTGCGAATAGCACGCATCACAGTACCCTCGCCAGAGTTATAGGATGCCAGCGCATGTAACCAATTGCCATCGAACATACCATGTAAGCGTTTTAAGTAGCTAATTGCCGCTTGGGTAGACAGTACAATGTCACGGCGTCCATCAAACCACCAAGTCTGATCCAGACCGTAAATTTGCCCGGTGGACGGAATGAACTGCCAAGGGCCCGATGCACGTCCATGACTATAGCCGAACGGGTCAAACCCACTCTCTACGATCGGTAGAAACGCGATTTCGAGTGGCATGTTGTTCTTTTCAAGTTCGCTAACGATGTAATGTAAGTAGCGCTGACCGCGGTTTGATACTCTATCTAAGTATGCTGGGTGAGAGCTATACCACTTTATTTGCGAGTAGAGTCGGGGCTGGTCATGGTCTAGTTTTAATTGGTAGCCAGCGCGGATTCGCTCCCAAATATCTGCAGGTGGCAGTGGTTCTTCGGGGATGTCTGGAATTACTTCTGCAGTTTGCGGTGCCTTTTGTGCTTTAATCACCAAAGGCACATGATCGACGGGGCTATCAGTCAGTTCATTGTCTACGACTTCTTCTGCTTCGGTCTGATTCGCACCATTTGGTTGCGTGTTAGGTGATAGCGTTTGGCAACCTGTTAAAAGTAAGGAAACCGTCGCCATGAGGCTAATTGTCTTCTTCATGGTGCTCGTTCAGTCTATAAAATTCGTTAGCATTCTAAACATGTGCCCGACGAGTGCAACTAAAACTCGTCTTTCGCACGGCGGATCACTCCGAAACGCTGGTCAGGGAGCGCCGGCACGGGGCTAGATATGAGCGAGGCTGCCCGTTCGACGATATCGTCTCGATCAAAGCGCAAGAATGGATTGGTGGCTCGCTCCAGGCCAATGGTAGTAGGTAGGGTAGGTTGCCCTGTATCCCGCGAACTTTGCGCGTCTTGCTGAGCTGCGATCAGCATCGGGTTATGGGGATCGATAGCTAGGGCGAAGCGGTAGTTTGCTAGCGTGTACTCGTGGGTGCCGAATACTTCAGTGTCGTCCGCTAAGCTTAAAAAACGACTCATCGCCTGGCACATTTGCTCGTAAGTGCCCTCAAACACACGACCGCATCCACCACGGAATAGGGTGTCTCCGCTAAGTAGCAGCTTGTGTTCATTCGCCTGACTAACGTAACAAATATGTTCTAACGTGTGTCCTGGAATTTCCCAAACCGTAAATTTATGTTGTCCCACAACGACTTGGTCTCCCTCGCCAAGGGGATGGGTTACAATGTCCGCAGCTAAGTTGCTTGGCCCATAAACGGGACAATCAAATTGCTGTCTTAACATGGCTACCCCACCAATGTGGTCATTGTGTTTATGGGTTATCAAGATTCCTAAGAGTGGTTCGCCTACCCGTTGACAATAATTCATCACCACTTGCCCATCACCTGGGTCCACTACCCAGACACCTTGGGCGTGAGGGTCACGGTAAGTCCAAATGTAATTATCATTGAACGCAGGGAGCGGAAAAAATGTCATAGAGTCACCAATATGGTTAAATTCCAATTAAGATTGCCGTCTTGTAGATCACAAGTTGGCACTAGGATGTAGAATTTAGCCGCCAAAATACAAAGAAAAGAATGAGAGCATTCTATGTTGAATGGGCAAGCAAGACAATTTTTCCAAGAATGGTATCAAACCTCCCTTGGTGAGCGTTTGCTTAGTGAAGAGCACGAGGCCATCGAGCAGGCACTGGATCATGTAATTGGTTACTACCTGCTAATTCAGTCGCCGCTGAAGCAATTGCAATTACACAACCACCGGATGCGGGAAACGCTTAATATTGCGCCGGTGCTAGAGCTTGGTGCTCCAGCGAATACTGTGGTTGCCACCATGGACGAGCTACCTTTTGATGGCGATGGATTAGATGCCATTGTGCTTCACCATACGTTGGATTTATCTGAAAATCCCCATCGTGATTTGCACGAAGTCGCCCGCACCCTGTTGCCAAGTGGTAAACTTATCATTGTGGGTTTTAATCCGTGGAGCACATGGGGGCTACGACGCCCGTTCGTGAAACGCAATCGTGCTCCTTGGGCTGCGCGATTTATCAGTCCTGCACGAATCGAGGACTGGCTGAAAGTAGCTGGGTTGACCTTAGATAAGAGAGAATTTGTGGGTTTTGATGTGCCGCTCCAATCTGACCGTTGGCGCAACCGTTGTAGCGGACTCGGGCGCGGTATGCAAAGCATAAACCTACCATTCGGTTGTGTTTACGTATTAACAGCGACTAAACAAACACGTCGTTATATACCGATAAAGCCTCGCTGGTCTGCGGCGAAAGTGCGCGTTCCACCCTTAACTAAGCCTACGATTAAAGAAGTGGGCTTTACTCCTAATCACGAGAAAATAAGCGAATGAAAAAAGAAGTCACCCTGTATACCGACGGTGCTTGCAAAGGCAATCCTGGTATTGGCGGTTGGGGCGCATGGCTAACCTTCGGTAAACATGAGAAAAAACTCTGTGGTGGCGAGGAAAATACCACCAACAATCGGATGGAGCTACAAGCCGCGATAGAAGGGTTAAAAGCCTTGCGCGAACCTTGCTCGGTTACCCTTTTTACCGATTCATCCTATGTGCAAAAAGGTATTACAGAATGGTTGAAGGGTTGGAAACGGAAACAATGGAAAACGGCGTCAGGGCAACCGGTAAAAAATCAGGACTTGTGGCAGCAACTGGACGAATTATGTCGCCAGCATGAAGTAGAGTGGCGCTGGGTGAAAGGTCATGCGGGCATAGAAGGCAATGAAATAGCTGACCAGTTAGCAAATCTCGGGATTGAAAAGCTCAAAGGTGAAGCATGAGACAAATCGTATTGGATACCGAAACCACCGGTATCGACCCTAAACAAGGGCACCGGATTATCGAAATCGGTTGCGTAGAAATGCAAAAACGCAAACTTACTAAGCGTCATTTTCATGTCTACATCAATCCAGAGCGCGAAGTGGAAGAAGAAGCTTTCCGGGTTCATGGAATTAGTAATGAGTTTTTAGCAGATAAACCGCTATTCCGTGACGTGGCCCAGGAGTTCTTAGATTTTATCCACGGAGCAGAGCTTATTATTCACAACGCTCCGTTCGACGTTGGCTTTATTGATCATGAGTTTGCCAAGTTAGGCGGCTTTCCCAAAGTTGCCGATATCTGCACGGTGTTTGATAGCCTCGTCTATGCCCGGCAAAAGCATCCAGGTCAGAAAAACAACTTGGATGCCCTATGTAAACGTTACGGCATAGATAACTCCCATCGAGATCTGCACGGCGCTTTGCTGGATGCCGAGATTTTGGCCGATGTGTATCTGATGATGACGGGGGGGCAAACGTCCCTTGGCTTGTCCGCCGCTCAAGAGGAAGGTAGTCAGCAGGAGCAGCAAACCACCGGATTGCGTCGCTTTGATGTAAATCGCCCGAGGTTGAAGGTGATCCGCGCGAGTGCGGATGAGTTAGCTGCCCATGAGGCTCGTTTGGATATGATAGATAAGAAAAGTGAACAATCTATTTGGCGCAGGAAAATGGTAGTGGCTGAGCAATAGAGCAATTCCCCCAGAGCGTTGCTCTGGGGGAATTCAAATTACCTATTGCACTAGGTAGGTAACACAAAGTCCACCAACCACACTTAGAACGATAGTATAGGGAAGTGCCATAAGTACCATCTTGCCGTAGGAAAGGCGTAACAGTGGTGCGATAGCTGAAGTCAGTAAGAATAAGAACGCCGCCTGACCATTAGGAGTAGCGACACTTGGTAGATTAGTACCAGTGTTCACAGCTACTGCCAGAATATCAAAGTGCTCGCGAGATATGGTGCCAGCATCGTATGCGGATTTGATTTCAGTGATGTAAACGGTTGCCACGAACACGTTATCGCTGATGGCTGACAGTAAACCGTTTGCAATAAAGAACATTAATGGTTGTGAGTGAGTTGGCATTGCCAAAACCGTATCGATAATTGGCTGGAACAGATGTTGTGCGTGAATAACCGATACAACAGTAAAGAACACAACCAGAAGCGCGGTAAAAGGTAGTGCTTCTTCAAATGCATGACCAATCCGATGTTCTTCGGTGATGCCATTGAAAGCGGTCAACAACACGATCACCATCAAACCAACTAGGCCAACTTCTGCCACGTGAAATGCCAGTGAAAATACCAGTAAAACCGCAACGATGCCTTGCACGATCAATTGTGACTTGTGCTTGTTGGTACTTTTAGCGGATTCTGCATTGGCAAAGTTTTGCAGAATATTGCGTACGTTTTCAGGCAGTGTTGCGCCATAGTCAAACATTTTAGTCTTTTCTAAGATAACCACAGTTAGTAGGCCACAAACTAAAACTGGCATAGAGACTGGGGCAACTTGAAGGAAAAATTCAACGAAATCCCAGCCAGCAACCTTGGCTATCAGTAAGTTTTGTGGTTCGCCAACAAGAGTCGCAACTCCACCAAGCGCTGTACCTACGGCACCATGCATTAACAGGCTGCGTAGAAATGCGCGAAACTGAGCTAGGTCCTGTTGATTGACAGGGAGTATGGCATCGTCTTTGCCATGGTCATGAGAATTATTATTGGACTGGTCCGACGCGACCTTGTGATAGACCGAATAGAACCCCACACTTACACTGATCAACACAGCAGTAACGGTTAAAGCATCGAGAAATGCGGATAAAAAAGCGGCGGCTAAACTGAAAATTAACGAAATCGCTACTTTTGAGCGAATGCGTACGAGTAGTTTGTTAAAGATAAAGAGCAACATATCTTTCATAAAGTAAATGCCTGCCACCATAAACATAAGTAACAGGATAACTTCTATGTTGTGCTCTACCTCCATGTACACCCCTTCACTGGTGGTTAGCCCAAGCAGCACCGATTCTATGGCTAACAAACCACCGGGTTGCAATGGGTAACATTTGAGTGCCATGGCGAGGGTAAAAATAAACTCTATAATCAATAGCCAGCCAGTAATGAAGGGGCCAACGGTATAGAGTAGAATGGGGTTAAGGACTAAAAAAAGGATGATCGCTTGCTTGTACCAAAGTGGCGATGACCCTAGAAAATTGCTGCTAAATGCTTGTGAAAGGCTGTTGTTCATTCACGGCTCCCGGAAATCTTATTAAAATCTTGTAATTTTCTTACTAAATTTTTGCGAAATCATGATAGTGCATCCCGAGAACGCTGACTATAGGGAAAAATCAACAAGCCTGTTAATTTGTAAATTAGTACGACATTCGTCGTAAATAGCCAACAGTATTAGGAGTGTAGACATTGGAGTTTTTATCGGATTACGCTGGTTTCCTTATTCGATTGCTGAGTATCGCGCTAGTGATAGTGCTGATTTTATCTTCCTTGGCGAGTATAAAATCGAAAAACCACAAGGGTAAGGGGAGTTTGCAAGTGGCGGAAATAAGCGAGGAAGTGCAGCAGACCAAGCGCCACATGCAACAGGAATTATTGGATAAGAAAACTTTTAAGGCGTTGCAGAAGTCTGAAAAGCGGAGCAAAAAGCAAAAGTCTAGCCCGTCTCGAAATGTGTTTGTCGTGGAGTTTGATGGCGACATTCAAGCATCGGCAACCGATTCCCTGCGAGAAGAAATTTCTGCGATTCTATCGGTGGCTTCCACTGCGGATGAGGTGGTAGTGAAGCTGGAGAGTGGCGGTGGTGTAGTCCATGGCTATGGCTTGGCCGCCTCCCAGTTGCAAAGAATTAAAGACAAAGGTATTGGTTTAACGGTTTGTATCGATAAAGTAGCCGCCAGTGGTGGCTACATGATGGCTTGCGTGGCGGATAAAGTGGTTGCTGCGCCATTTGCTATTGTGGGTTCCATCGGTGTGGTGGCACAAATTCCAAATATTCATCGTCTGCTTGATAAAAATGATATCGATGTGGAACTACATACGGCGGGGCAGTTCAAGCGTACCTTGACGGTACTTGGAGAAAATACCGAGGAAGGACGGGAGAAATTCAAGCAGGATTTGGAGCGTACCCATGAGTTATTTAAGCGTCATGTAGCGCTGCACCGACCTGCACTTGATATTGATGAAATTGCTACTGGGGAAGTCTGGTACGGTAGCGAGGCGAAAGACCTAGGACTGGTGGATGTGATTCAGACCAGTGATGACTATGTGCTAGACCGCTGTGTAGAGGCTAAAGTAATTCAGGTAAATTACCGTAAGGCGCGGCCGGTGAGTGAGCGATTAGGATTATCTGCCATGGCTGTCCTAGAAGAGCGAGCCCGGTACTGGATTGGTAAAATCATGCAGCACCGGGGGTTTTAGTCGGTATTGGTTCGACTAGAATTGTGGAGCAGCTAACGCCTTAGATGGTTGCTCCTTTAAAGCTTGTATATCGATTTCGGCTTTGCTGGCAAGGGCTTGTTGCTGCTTAATCAGAGCAACGGCGTAGTCCAGTTCAAGGGGTTCAAAATAGATTAAAGTGCCTATTACTGGGTG
This sequence comes from Maribrevibacterium harenarium, assembly GCF_006385675.1. Lineage (GTDB taxonomy): Bacteria > Pseudomonadota > Gammaproteobacteria > Pseudomonadales > Marinomonadaceae > Marinomonas > Marinomonas harenarium. Next base: position 42,394 of record NZ_VFRR01000016.1, read on the forward strand.
ATCGAGATAGTTTAATTTGCCGCTCGCTGTGCGATTGGAAATTTGGATGTCGAGCACCAGTGCCGGTTCAAACTGCTTTACCAGCACAGGCTGTGCTTCTGGTTGATTTTCGTCCGGTTCTGGGGCTGCCACACTATCTGTAGCCCCGATCTGCACTTGCGCGAATGTGGCTTCATTCTCAACCCGAGGTGGCACGGTGAAGCTATCAAATAAATAGTGTTTGTAACTCAGGTCCGTTTGCAGGTAGCGTCCTAATGCAATGGTGGCCTTGCCAGTCAGTTCAGCGAATCCGTCATACAATGGCGCGCTGTGAAATTCGAGCTCTAACTTAGAGCCAGTTGCCTTAAAAATTATTGTCTCTGTTTCATCCACTAAAAGATTAGCTCGACGCTTTATTTGACTAATATAGTCACGGAACTCTTGTATGGACTCGGGCGGCAATATGGATTCTTCTAGTAATTCCCCAGATTGAAGCTGACTTTGAGAGGTCGGAGGCTGTGTTGCTGTAGAGGCATCATCTAGTGTCGGTGAATCATCGAATCTTTTAACGTCAAACAGATTTTCGATGTTCTGGTATTCAATATGCTCGCTGGAATAGCGATCGGGCCACTTGAAAGCCACAATGTGCGCTTGATAGGCCCGAGCGGTATCGGGATTAAATTCCTCTAACGAAAGAGAGAACACTGGCATAGCCAGTGTTAGGCTTAGGGAACAAATAGCTAAACTTTTCAATGTAATAGTTCCAACGTCTGTTCGGTGTAGGTGAAGCGATCTTCTGCTGTGGTCATGGCTTTGAGGCAGCGTAATGTATCCGATCCTGACAATTTGTATTGATCGGGCTTGCGTTGAATCAGATTTATCAACTTCATTGGATCGACCGGTGTATTTGGGCCAAAGTGGATTTTTACTTCTGCGTTGTTGGCTTCGATTTTGGTAATGCCAAGTTGTTCCGCTTTGAGTTTTAGCACCGTCTGGCGGAAGAGATTTTTACACGCATCTGGCAATAACCCAAAGCGGTCGATCATTTCAACTTGTAGTTCTTTAAGCTCAGCCTCTGTGGTTGCGCTGGCAATGCGTTTATAGAGAATTAAACGCGAGTGTACATCACCCAGATAATCATCTGGAATCAGGGCAGGAACGCGCAGGTTTACGTCGGTCTGTGCTGGAGTAGTAATATCCACGTTAGGAGTCTTGCCACTTTTTAGCGATTTTACGGCACGATCCAGCATGTCCATAAACAATGAGAAGCCAACATGTTCGATATGGCCGCTTTGTCCTTCACCAAGGAGTTCACCGGTTCCGCGAATTTCTAAATCATGGGTTGCTAGCGTAAAGCCTGCTCCTAACGTATCTGCCATCGAAATGGCCTCTAGCCGTTTCTCAGCATCTGTAGTGATGCGTCTATCTTCTGGAGTTAGCAAGTAGGCATAGGCTTGGTGGTGCGAGCGCCCAACGCGTCCTCGTAACTGATGAAGTTGCGCTAAACCGAACTTGTCTGCGCGCTCGATAATGATCGTATTGGCATTGGGGATGTCGATACCAGTCTCGATGATCGTTGAACACACTAAAATATTGGCCCGCTTGTGGTAGAAGTCAGACATCACTTGCTCCAGCTCACGCTCACGCATCTGTCCGTGACCGATGGTGATTTTTGCTTCCGGAACCAATGTATTTAAGTCTTCTGCAGCTTTACCTATGGTTTGTACTTCGTTATGTAGATAGTAGACTTGGCCGCCACGGTATAACTCACGCAATATAGCTTCGCGAATTTGGGCCGGGTCTTTTTGCTTCACAAAAGTTTTGACTGATAGTCGCTTGGCAGGTGGTGTGGCAATAATTGATAAATCCCGGATGCCTGAAAGAGACATGTTGAGCGTTCGCGGGATGGGCGTAGCGGTCAAGGTTAGTACATCCACCTCAGCACGCAGAGCTTTAAACTGATCTTTTTGCTTGACGCCGAAGCGGTGCTCCTCGTCGATAATAACGAGCCCAAGATCATGAAATGCCACATCACTTTGCACCAACTTATGGGTGCCAACGACAATATCTGCTTTGCCTTCCGTAATGCGTTTTAGGGCCTCAGTCGTTTGCTTACCGGAGCGGAAGCGAGATAGCAGTTCAATTTGTACAGGCCAGTCGGCAAAACGGTCGCAAAAGTTTTCGTAGTGTTGTTGTGCCAGCAAGGTGGTAGGGACTAACACCGCCACCTGTTTACCGTCTTGTACCGCAAGGAAAGCGGCACGCATGGCTACTTCGGTTTTACCAAAACCGACGTCACCACACACTAAACGGTCCATGGCTTTGGCGCTGGTCATGTCGCTAATGACAGCGTCAATGGCGAGTTGTTGGTCTGGTGTTTCTTCAAACGGAAAGCCGCTGGCAAACTGAGTGTACTGACTGTCAGGCTTGGCGAAGGCGTGGCCGCGCTTAGCTTCTCGCTTGGCATAGATTTCTAATAGCTCAGCAGCGGTATCCCGAGCCTTCTCTGCCGCCTTTTGTTTGGCTTGACTCCACTTCTCACTGCCTAGTTTGTGTAGTGGGGCGTGATCTTCGTCGGCTCCCGTGTAGCGAGAGATAAGCTGCAAAGATGAAACCGGTACGTAGAGTTTGGCTTGGTTGGCATACTCTAGCGTTAGTAATTCGGTTTCCTGACCATCCACCGATAAAGTCGTTAAGCCCAAATAACGCCCGACACCATGGTCTATGTGTACGACCGGGGCACCAATACGTAACTCTGTCAGATTACGGATGATTGACTCTTCCGATATGTCTGAACTCTTACGACGTCTTTGCTGAGAAACGCGAGCGCCCAGTATTTGTGCTTCGGTAATAAGTGTCCAGTCGCTACGATATTGAAAACCTTGGGTAGTTTGACCTTCGGTAATGGCGAGAGCGGTTGGGGAAGAGACAAACGTTTGCCAATCTGGTGTGTAGTGAGGGCGAATGTCGGCGCTACGTAGTAGTTCTAATAGTGCTTCACGACGGCCGGCTGACTCGGCGACTAACAACACAGGCTGGTGGATATTGTTGATAAAAGTACGGAGTTTCGTTAGCGGATCTTGGCTCTTGGCATCAGCGGACACATCTGCTACCGGGCGATAACTGCTGTCGGTATCGGGATCAGTGGCAAATACCAAACTAGGATAGCGGTTGATGTGGCGGAATAACTCTTCTTCCCTTAAGCAGATTTCTTCTGGTTTAAGTAACGGTTTTTGCACGTCGTAGGCGAGGGATTCATAGCGCTGCTCAAAGTCTGCCTTGATAGCAGCATATTGCTCTTTAAGGTGTGCCTGCCTAGCGATAATGGCATTGTCAGGTAAATATTCCAGCAATGATTCGGTTCGCTCGAAGAACAATGGTAAGTAGTATTCAATTCCTGCCGGCATGCTGCCTTCACTGACATCTTGATAGATCGGGTTCGTTAACGATGTACGCTCAAAACGTTCACGAAAGCGCTGTCTGAAACGACTGATCCCTTGTTCGGTTGTTGGCAATTCGCGGGCGGGTAAAATGCTAACGGCGTCAACTTTTTCAACAGTGCGTTGAGTTTCCGGGTCAAACCAGCGAATGCTATCGATTTCATCATCGAACCAGTCTAGGCGGATGGGAGCCTTGCTTCCCATTGGGAAGACGTCCAGCAATCCACCTCGGGTCGCAAATTCTCCGTGTTCGCGCACCGTATCGACATGCAAATAGCCGCCATTGGTCAACTGAGAGCATAGGGTCTCTTGAGCAATTTTCTGTCCGGTTTGGATTTGAAAACGTTGTGCATCGATATGCGAAGCGGGACATAGACGGGTGAGTGCAGACCCAACGGTGGCGATGATAATAGTGGGTGGCTGAGCTCCAGTGCTGATGTCCTTAATACGTGCCAGTGTTTGTAGTCGGTCGGAAATAATATCTTGGTGGGGGGAGAAGCTGTCATAGGGAAGCGTTTCCCACTCGGAGAAGCGCAGTAGTATCGCCTGTTCAGGTAAAAAAAAGCTGAGGTTGTCTTCTAGTTCATTTAAATCGCCCACATTCTCAGCAAGAAACAATACTGGCCGGTGTGTTTGCAGTGTGCATTGTACCAATTGATGGGCCAGTTGTGCGCCATTTAAATACTGAGCGTAATTACGAAATCCCGGTTCGAGCTTCATGGTGTCCTTGATGGTCTTGATAATGTTAATCGTTGTTACGGCTTAGACTAAAAGATACCGAATCAGCAAAGCGCAAGGCGTGGGGTTTATCTACTTCCACTTGAGCAAAGGAAATGTGCGGGTTGCTGAAACAAATATCGATAATGTCTTGGGTGAGCTTTTCTAGTAGCAAAAAGCGGTTGTTTTCAACGTGATGGATCACCTGCTTACAAATGGTGCGGTAATTGACCGCATCAGCCACATCATCCGTCTGGCAAGCTTTCGTGGCGGGGTACTCAAGCAACACGTTAATCACCACATCTTGTTTATTTTTACGTTCTTCTTCATTAAATCCGATGTAAGTCCGAAGGCGTAGGTTTTTGATACGAATTTGCGCTTTATCGTTCATGGTGTGATTCCTGTTGTGGGCGCCATTGATGGCGTATTTTGAAGGCTTGGGCATTCAAGTGCAACTTAACTGGTTGCGTCTACGTGATAGCGGTGAATTAAGATCGATTTTGTTGATGAATTTTGTAAGAAAATGACATCGGGGATCCTATTATCCCCCCAAATAAAGGGGATTTATGCTCATTATTGAAGCTTTATTTCACTATTTGAATGGTCAGAGAGGGATAACAACAGTAGTCAAGGTTCGGATTGATCTCTATAATACACCGGTTTTTTTGGTGAAGTGCTATTACGTTTATGTCGTTTTTAGGCGATTCGCTTAACTGGACGTTTTCCCGGAGGGGGTCTGGTGGCAAACGTAGAACGCTTTTGTGTTCAATTATATTGTTGGGCAGAACATATGTTTAAAATAACGAAAGGCCTCGACCTACCTATTAGCGGTGCGCCTAAGCAAGAGATTGCTAACGCGGCTCCGGCTAAGCGGGTAGCTGTCATCGGACCTGACTACCATGGTATGAAACCTACCATGCTGGTCAAAGAAGGTGATCAGGTCAAAAAAGGGCAGGTAATCTTTACGGATAAGAAAACCGAAGGAGTAAAGTACACCGCCCCAGCTGCCGGAACTGTAGTGGCTATTAATCGTGGTGAACGCCGCGTACTACAATCGGTAGTGATTGAAGTGTCGGGCAGTGAGAGCATCGAATTTGCGAAATATTCAGGCTCTCAATTAGGCTCCCTTGAACGTGAGTTAGTTGTAGAGAATTTAGTAGAGTCAGGCTTGTGGACTGCGTTGCGTACCCGTCCATTCTCTAAAGTTCCTGCAGTTGATTCCACCCCAAGCTCAATTTTTGTTACGGCGATCGATACTAACCCATTAGCGGCCAATCCTGAGTTAATTCTTGCAGACCAAGCTGAAGCTTTTGCTGATGGTTTAACAGTGTTAACACGCTTAACCCAGGGCAAAGTGTTTCTTTGTAAAGCGGCCGGGGCAAAAGTACCTACCACTTCTGCGGTTGAAGTCGCAGAGTTTGCGGGTAAGCACCCTGCAGGCTTGGCTGGCACACATATCCATTTCCTTGACCCTGTTAGCGACAAAAAGACCGTTTGGTCAATTGGTTACCAAGACGTCATCGCTATCGGCAAGCTCTTTGTGACAGGTCAGCTAGATTCTACCCGAGTGATCTCTTTAGCAGGTCCACAGGTTAAATCACCTCGTTTGGTGCGAACTTGTCTAGGAGCTGATTTAGTAGAACTAACCAAAGGTGAACTGGCTGACGGCGAGAATCGTATCATTTCGGGTTCTGTGTTATCTGGTCGTAAAGCAGCAGGTCCGTACGCTTATCTTGGTCGCTATCACCAGCAAGTTACTGTGTTGGCAGAAGGACGTGAGCGTCAAATGATGCACTATCTTCGTGCTGGTGCAGAGAAACACTCGGTATTGAACGTATTTCTTTCCAAGTTAACTGGTAAAACCAGTTTTGCCATGACAACTACCACTAACGGTAGTGATCGCACCATGTTGCCGCTTGGTCATTTTGAGCGTTTGATGCCGTTGGATATTCTGCCGACTCAGCTACTGCGCTCGCTAGTAGTGGGTGATACCGAACAAGCGCAAAAATTGGGCGCCCTAGAGTTGGACGAAGAAGATCTAGCTCTATGTACCTATGCTTGTTCTGGTAAGTTTGAATACGGCCCGATTCTACGTGATTGTCTCACCACAATTGAGAAAGAGGGTTAAGTCATGGGTCTAAGAAAAGTATTAGACAAAATCGAGCCTGAGTTTCATTCAGGTGGAAAGTATGAAAACTGGTATGCTTTGTACGAGGCGGTAGACACTATCTTCTATCGTCCTAGCCAAGTGACCAAAGCAAGCTCTCACGTACGTGATGCAGTTGATATGAAACGTATCATGATCCTAGTGTGGATGTGTACGTTCCCGGCCATGTTCTTTGGTATGTATAACATCGGTTTCCAAGCAAACAGTGCTATGGATGCAATGGGTGTTACTGCTGCAGAAGGCTGGCGTCATGGGATCATCGGCGCCCTAACTAGCTACAATGTAGATAGTATTTGGGACAATATGATCTACGGTGCGATGTACTTCTTGCCAGTATACTTGACTACATTTGTGGTGGGTGGTTTCTGGGAAGTTTTGTTCGCTTCCGTGCGCAAGCATGAAGTCAACGAGGGGTTCTTCGTTACCTCCATTCTGTTCTCACTTTCTCTTCCAGCTACTGTTCCCCTTTGGCAAGTCGCCCTAGGTATTACTTTCGGTGTGGTGTTGGCGAAAGAAGTTTTTGGTGGTACAGGTAAAAACTTCCTTAACCCAGCTCTTGCGGGTCGTGCCTTCCTATTCTTCGCTTACCCTGCATCTATGTCTGGTGATGCTGTGTGGACGGCGGTAGATGGTTTCTCCGGCGCAACTGCATTAAGTATGGTTGCTGCTGGTGGTGTGGAAGCGTTAACCGTATCTTGGACTGATGCCTTCTTTGGCTTTGTGCAAGGCTCTATGGGTGAAACTTCTACCTTGGCTATCTTGATTGGTGGCGGTGCATTGCTGGTGATGAAGATTGCTGCATGGCGCATCGTTGCTGGTGTTATGGTGGGCATGGTAGCAACGTCGCTGCTATTCAACCTGATTGGCTCTGATTCTAACCCAATGTTTGCTACCCCATGGTACTGGCATTTGGTTATGGGTGGTTTTGCTTTTGGTATGATGTACATGGCAACCGACCCTGTGTCAGCTTCTATGACTAACCGTGGTAAATGGTTCTACGGTGCTTTGATTGGCTTGATGGTAGTACTGATTCGTGTGGTAAACCCTGCGTACCCAGAGGGTATGATGTTGGCGATTCTATTCGCTAACCTGTTCGCCCCATTCATCGACCATTTTGTTGTACAAGCGAACATCAAACGGAGGCTTGCACGTAATGTCTAGCAATAACGATAGCATTAAAAAAACCATCACAGTTGCTCTGTCTCTGTGTTTGGTGTGTTCCGTCTTTGTTGCAGCCGCCGCGGTGGGCTTAAAGCCTATCCAAAAAGCCAACAAGGATTTGGATCGTAAAACCAATATTCTTGCTGCTGCCAACATGTTGGATGCCAACACGTCGGTTGACGAAGCCTTTGCAAAGGTAGAGCAGCGCTTGGTGAATCTAGAAGCAGGTCGTTTTGCGACTGATGCAGAGATTCAAGCAGCAGGCATCGACGTGGCAACTTACGACCAAAAAGCAGCTGCACAAGATCCTGCTTTGTCGATTGCTCTGAATGGCGAGAATGATCCTGCTAGTATCAAGCGTCGCGCCAAATTTGCGACTGTTTACCTAGTGCGTGACGGCAACGATATTGATCGTATTGTTTTGCCAGTACACGGATACGGTTTATGGTCGACTATGTACGGCTTTATGGCCTTGGAGAATGACTTCTCTACCATCATCGGTTTCGGTTTTTATGACCAAGCTGAAACCCCTGGGCTAGGTGGTGAGGTCGATAACCCTAACTGGAAAGCATTGTGGAAAGGTAAACAAGTCTACAATGATGCTGGTGAGGCCGAGATACATTTGGTCAAGGGCTCCGTGGACAATAACGATCCGCAAGCAGCGTACAAGGTCGATGGTCTCTCTGGTGCAACGCTGACCAGCCGCGGTGTAACTAACCTCGTGCAATACTGGTTAGGTAGTGAAGCTTTCGGTCCATTCTTGGCTAAATTGCGTAGCGAAGGAGTCTAATAATGTCTGAAGTGAAAAAAGTATTATTTGGGCCGATTTTGGCTAACAACCCAATTGCTCTGCAGATACTTGGTATCTGTTCGGCATTGGCGGTTACCAGTAGTTTGAGTGTGAGCTTGGTTATGGCGATCGCTTTAACCATGGTTACTGCATTCTCTAACTTCTTTATTGCTATTATCCGTAACCATATTCCGAGCAGTATTCGGATCATTGTGCAGATGATCATTATCGCTTCCTTGGTAATTGTGGTTGATCAAATCCTCAAAGCGTTTGCTTTTGAAATTAGTAAACAGCTTTCGGTATTCGTTGGTCTAATCATTACCAACTGTATCGTTATGGGGCGTGCCGAAGCCTATGCCATGAAGAATGGCCCGGTAATGAGCTTCCTTGACGGTATCGGTAATGGTCTAGGTTACAGTGCGATGTTGATCGTGGTTGGCTTTTTCCGCGAGCTTTTAGGTGCTGGTAAACTATTTGGTGTTGAGATTTTCACTACCATTCAAAACGGTGGCTGGTACCAGCCAAACGGTTTGATGTTGCTACCTCCTAGCGCGTTTTTCGTAATTGGCTTGGTTATTTGGGCGTTACGCACTTATAAGAAAGAGCAAGTCGAAGAGCCGGAGTTCAAAATTGCCGCTAACTCTCGTACCCAGGAGGCAATGTAATGGAACACCTAATTAGCTTGTTTGTAAAAGCGGTTTTCGTAGAAAACATGGCGCTAGCCTTCTTCCTTGGTATGTGTACTTTCTTGGCTTTGTCCAAAAAAGTTGAAACTGCCATTGGTCTGGGTATCGCTGTTATCATCGTGTTGGCAGTTACCGTGCCGGTGAACAACCTCCTTTACCAAAACCTATTGGCGGAAGGTGCGTTGGATTGGGCTGGTTTGCCTGGCGTTGACTTAAGTTTCCTTGGTTTGTTGAGCTACATCGGTGTTATCGCAGCGATCGTTCAGATTCTGGAAATGACATTAGATAAATACATGCCAGCGTTATATAACGCATTGGGCGTATTTTTGCCGTTGATTACTGTGAACTGTGCCATCATGGGTGCTTCTTTGTTCATGGTAGAGCGTGACTACAATTTTAGTGAGTCTGTGGTTTACGGCGTAGGTGCTGGTATTGGTTGGGCGCTAGCGATTGCTGCTCTAGCCGGTATCCGTGAGAAGTTGAAGTATTCTGACGTTCCAGCAGGTCTACGTGGTTTAGGTATTACCTTTATCACTGTTGGTCTGATGAGCTTGGGCTTCATGTCATTTTCTGGTGTGCAGCTGTAAGGCTGCACAGTTGGGACAACCAAGAATAAGGTTTAACTAACATGAACTTAGAAATCATTCTAGGTGTTGTGATGTTTACCGCCATCGTGTTGGCGCTGGTTGCTGTTATTTTGGCAGCTCGTGCTCGCTTGGTGAGCAGTGGTGACGTTACGATCCGTATTAATGGTGAAAAAGAAGTAACTGCGCCTGCGGGCGGTAAATTGCTTCAGACTTTGGCAAACGCTGGTATTTTTCTGTCCTCTGCTTGTGGTGGCGGCGGTACTTGTGCCCAGTGTAAGTGTAAGGTTATGTCTGGTGGTGGCTCTATGCTTTCCACTGAGCAGTCTCACTTTACTCGCCGTGAAGAAAAAGAAGGCTACCGTCTATCTTGTCAGGTGGCAGTCAAGCAGGATATGGACGTTGAAGTGCCTGAAGAGGTATTCGGCGTTAAGTCTTGGGAATGTACTGTTGAGTCTAACCCGAACGTGGCTACCTTCATTAAAGAGCTAACGTTGCGTTTGCCAGAAGGTGAGAACGTTAACTTCCGTGCGGGTGGTTATGTTCAACTAGAGGCACCCCCACATACGGTTAACTACAAAGACTTTGAGATTCAAGAAGAGTACCGTGGTGATTGGGATAAATTTAACCTTTGGAAGTTCGTTTCCAAGGTTGATGAAACCATTATCCGTGCCTACTCAATGGCTAACTACCCTGAAGAAAAAGGCTTGGTGAAATTTAATATTCGAATCGCTTCACCCCCACCGGGTAAAGATGATGTGCCACCGGGTCAAATGTCTTCTTATGTGTTTAGCTTGAAGCCAGGTGACAAGATTAAAGTTTACGGCCCATTTGGTGAATTTTTCGCCAAAGACACCGACAACGAGATGGTCTTTATCGGTGGTGGTGCGGGTATGGCGCCAATGCGCTCCCATATCTTTGATCAGCTTAAGCGTTTGAACTCCACCCGTAAGATGTCTTTCTGGTATGGTGCGCGTAGTTTGCGTGAAGCTTTCTATGTGGAAGAGTATGATAAACTTCAAGAAGAAAACGAAAACTTCGTTTGGCACTTGGCGTTGTCTGATCCTCAGCCAGAAGATAACTGGACGGGTATGACGGGCTTTATCCACAACGTGTTGTATGAAAACTATTTGAAAGATCACCCAGCGCCAGAAGATTGTGAGTACTACATGTGTGGGCCTCCAATGATGAACGCTGCAGTAATTAAGATGCTAGAGGATCTAGGTGTTGAGCGTGATAATATTCTGCTTGACGACTTTGGCGGTTAGTATCTGTCTCGCAAAGACCCACTGATGTGGGTCTTTGTTTTTGGTGAAATTTAGAATAAGCGGTATATGCTAAAAAAATTATTTATCGTTTTAGGTGTTGTGGTGTTAGCGGTGGTTGGATACCGCTCGATGGCATTTTCACCGACTGTGTTGAGTTTCTCTGGTCCTACTATGGGGACGACTTACACAGTAAAGTTTGTTTCGACTAAACAACACAACTCCACCTCTCTCCTGAAGCAGGATGTTGATGAGGTGTTGGTACATATTAATCGGCTCATGTCTACCTATGATCCGAACTCTGAGCTTTCACGCTTTAATCAGTTGCCTAGCGGTGGTTCCATGGAGCTGTCCCCCGAGCTTGGCGAAGTAATTGATCAAGCTCTTCTGATTAGTGAAATGAGTGGCGGCGAATATGATGTGACCGTTGGACCGTTAGTCAACTTGTGGGGTTTTGGGCCTGGTAAAAAATCAGATCAAGTTCCTACTGATGAAGAAATCGCCGCCGCAAAAGCGCAGGTCGGGTACCATCGCCTAGTTCTTGAACAAGGCAAACTAACCAAAAAAGCAAGTATTTACGTAGATCTGTCTTCCATTGCCAAAGGCTACGGTGTCGATAAGGTAGCGGAATCACTTGAACGTGCAGGTATTGATAGCTACTTAGTTGAAGTCGGTGGTGAATTGCGTTCAAAAGGACATAAGCCGAATGGCGAAGCTTGGTTGGTAGGTATTGAAAGCCCTGCTGGTGGGCACAACATCGCCCAGCGAGTGATTTCGCCAGGGGATGCGGGTATCGCGACTTCAGGCGATTACCGAAATTATTTTGAAAAGAATGGTGTGCGTTACAGTCATACCATCAATCCAACCACCGGGCGGCCAATAACCCACCGCCTAGTATCGGTAACTATTATTGCCAACAACGCCATGCTTGCTGACGGATTGGCGACAGCGCTTACCGTGCTTGGCCCGGAAAAAGGATTGGAGTTGGCCAATGAGAATGGCATTGCGGCATATATGTTAGTTAAAGAAGATCTTGGTTTTAAAGAAATATACTCAGAGGCGTTTCGCCCATACCTAACTGAGTAGTGGAGTAAGAAATGACGACTATTATTCTAGCGTTTGTGTTGATGGTTCTACTTGTAGTGGCAATGGCGGTAGGCGTTCTTATGGGACGCAAGCCAATCTCGGGTTCTTGTGGCGGTATGAGTGCCCTTGGCATGGAAGTCGCTTGTGATATTTGCGGCGGGGATAAAGGCAAGTGCGAAAAAGAAACCAAAAAAGCACAGGCTGCTGCTGTAGAGAATGACCAGTTTTACGACGCATCTAAATAGAAGAGGAAGATAACCACTATGACAACAAGACATTATGATGTCGTGGTACTAGGTACTGGCCCTGCCGGCGAAGGTGCGGCTATGAACGCAGCGAAAGCTGGTAAGCGCGTAGCGGTAGTGGAAGCTAGTCCTCGTGTGGGTGGTAGCTGTACCCATTTAGGAACCATTCCGTCAAAAGCGTTACGTCATGCGGTGAAAGAAATTATCGCCTTTAATACCAACCCTATGTTCCGTGATATCGGTGAGCCACGTTGGTTTTCTTTTCCTAAAGTGCTGGATCGCGCCAATAAAGTTATCGATAAGCAGGTAATGGGGCGTACTGAATACTATGCTCGTAATCGAATTCATGTGTACTTTGGCCGTGGCAAATTCAAAGACGCCAACACTATTGAAGTAAATACCTACGAAAAGGGCCCCGAGACCCTAGTGGCAGAAAAAGTCGTTATTGCTACCGGATCTCGGCCTTATCGCCCAGTAGACATAGACTTTTCTCATCCGCGAATTTATTGCTCCGACACTATCTTGAGCTTAAGTCATACGCCGCGATCCCTGATTATTTATGGTGCTGGGGTTATCGGCTGCGAATATGCCTCGATTTTCTGTGGTTTAGGAGTGCGTGTTGAACTGATTAACCCAGGCAAGAAGCTACTTAGTTTCTTGGATGATGAGATCACCGATGCGTTGAGTTACCACCTACGAGATAGCGGTGTTCTTATTCGTCACAACGAAACCTATGAGTCGGTAGAGACTACCGAGCGTGGCGTAGTGATGAATCTTAAATCTGGTAAGAAGCTTCGCGCCGATGCGTTATTGTTCTGTAATGGTCGCTCGGGTAACACCGATGGATTGGGCTTGGAGAATATTGGCCTTGAAGCGAACTCTCGTGGTCAGTTGCAGGTGAATGATTCCTACCAAACATCAGTAGAAAACATTTATGCGGCAGGTGATGTAATAGGCTGGCCAAGTTTGGCGAGTGCAGCGTATGACCAAGGGCGCTCTGTAGCGGCTAATATGCTGGGATTGGAGGGTGGTCATTTTATCTCTGAAGTGCCAACAGGTATTTATACAATCCCTGAAATTAGTTCAATCGGCAAAAATGAGGCAGAACTCACGGCAGAAAAAGTCCCTTATGAAGTAGGGCGTGCTTTCTTTAAAAATACTGCCCGGGCGCAGATTACTGGTGAAGCAGTTGGTATGCTCAAGCTACTATTTCACCGGGAAACCTTGGAGATCCTTGGGATTCACTGCTTTGGTGACCAGGCTTCAGAGATCGTCCATATCGGCCAAGCTATTATGAAGCAGCCGGGTGAGCAAAATACCCTGAAATATTTCCTTAACACCACATTCAACTACCCAACCATGGCGGAAGCCTATCGGGTTGCGGCGTTAAATGGTTTTAACCGAGTGTTCTGATTGAACGAAAAAGGGCTTCCATGGAAGCCCTTTTTAGTCGTATGGTTACTGATTGATGGCGTAAATGCCCTGTAAATTACGGAAAAAGCCTTGGTAATCCATGCCATAACCGAATAGGAATTTATCTTCTACATCTAGCCCTAGGTAGTCAGGACGCATCTCGACCTTGCGATCATGCAACTTATTAACGACAGCCGCTGTGTAGACTTCTTTCGCACCGTTGTTCTCAAACCAATGGATGATGGCTTCTAAGGTGTGGCCTTGATCGAAAATATCATCTACCACCAACACAGTGCGCCCTTCAAAATCGACCTGTGGAAACTTAATCCACTCCAACTTATCGCCTTCAAACTCCATACCATAGCGAGTCGCATGCACATAGTCGATTTCAAGCGGAAAAGACAGGCGTTGCATCAGCGCACCAGTAGGCAATAAACCACCGTTCATAACGCAGACAACGATGGGGAGTTTATCTTGTAAGTCTTTAGTAATGGCTTCAGCCATACTATCTAGTGCAACATTAAGTTGTTGTTGGGTAACCAAGCATTCAGCATTGGCTAAAATGGCATTTAGTTCGTCAAGACGTTTCGTAGACATAATCTATTTCCCCAGAAATTGACCGATCATTCTAACTTAATAAAAAGGCGATTGCGATGGAGTGCTGCGTTTATACATACAGAGATCAAAATGACGAGCCAAGTGATCTGAAGCCACACGAGAAAAATTGGTAAGGCAGCAAAGGCACCATACACCACTTGGTAATTGGCAAAGAATTGGGCAAAGTTACTGAACGCCCAATTGACAAGAGATAGCGCGACGACGCCAATAAGAGCGCTAAGAGCCGTTGGTTTGAGTTGTGTGTCGGTATTCGGCGTCAAATAATTAAGGACAAACAAAGCGATAAAATAGATAACGAAGCCACCGAACTCCACCACTTGATTAAATAGAGTAGAAATTGAAAGCCCTTGTATCTGGTAGCTCAGCAGGGTGCCATACAAGCTACCGGCCGCGGCAAGCAGAATCGGACCCATGGTCAGAATTGACCAGTAGATCAGTAGGCGTTCTCTCAACTTACGAACTTGCTTTACTTGCCAAATCTGCTGTACACCGGCCTCAAAACTATTCAGTAACAGTAGTGCGGTAACCAATAGAGTAATCACACCAACGGCCGGTAAATTTTTCGCTTGCTCGGAAAAGCTGAGTAAGTAGGGCACAAGTGTTTCGCTACTACCCGGAGCCAAATGCTGTTCTACAAATTGCACCAGATTGGTTTCCATACTCGCCATCGCGGGAGTCAGTCTTAAGATGCCGAGAACGATCGTTAAAATGGGCACAGCGGCCAACAATGTTGCGAGGGTGAGCTGGGCAGCTCGTAATGAAACAGCATGATCACGGATATATCCCTGAACTTCCTTTGTTAAGGTGATAATTGCTACTGAAAATTTGGCTTCCATATAGTGCCTAGATAGAGTCTTCAAGAGATTAACGATCATACAATTTTATGACAGGGAAATCGAATATGTTTGATTGTGTAGCTATTGTGGAGTTTGCACGAACGCGGTGCGTTTGGCTTATTTTTGGTCGTAATTTGTTGTGGTTTGGTGCGTTTTTGCGTATTATATATCTCGTTCCTTTTGTGATATTTGTACTGTTGAATGACTAAGTCACGCTTAGCCTCATTCTCGGTTCCTTGGTGACGAAAAGTCATTTTTAGCCCAGCTTTGCTGGGCTTTTTTATTGCAATCAGTTGACGATTGCGTAGCCATCTCTATAATAGCCGCCACATTTATCTAGCGATGATATGCGCCTGTAGCTCAGTCGGATAGAGCATCCGCCTTCTAAGCGGACGGTCAGGGGTTCGAATCCCTTCAGGCGCGCCATTATTGTGCACACAAAGGTCTTGTTGGCTGTTAATTTCTAATTTAAGTCGTGATGCGTCGCGGCGGCGTCAACAAATAAAGCGAGTTCCCAAGAGGAAGTTTTATGCAAGTTTCTGTAGAGACAACGTCTCCAATCGAACGCGTACTGACTATTAGCGTTCCTGCAGCTCGAATCGAAGAAAAAGTAACAGCGGAAGTGGCGAAAACAGCTCGTACTATCCGTATTGATGGTTTCCGTAAAGGCAAAGTGCCAGTAAGCGTTGTTAAAAAACGCTACGGCCAGAGCATTCGCTTAGAAGCTGTTGAGCAGATCATGCGTGATGCCTACGTTGAAGCTATCCAAAGCGAGTCTCTACAGCCTGCTGGAATGCCTTCTATCGAGCCAAAAAACATCGCTGAAGGTGCTGACCTTGAGTTTGTTGCTAAAGTAGAAGTTTACCCAACTATCGAATTAGCTGACGCTTCTGCGATCGAAGTAAAACGCGTTGTTTCTGAAGTGACTGACGCCGACGTTGACAACATGCTAGAAACATTGCGTAAGCAAAACGCAGAGTGGGCTGCGGTTGAGCGTGAAGCTGCTGATGGCGACCAAGTAACTATCGACTTTGAAGGTTTCCTTGGTGATGAAGCATTCGAAGGCGGTAAAGCTGAAGGTCACAAA
Organism: Maribrevibacterium harenarium; assembly: GCF_006385675.1. Classification (GTDB taxonomy): domain Bacteria; phylum Pseudomonadota; class Gammaproteobacteria; order Pseudomonadales; family Marinomonadaceae; genus Marinomonas; species Marinomonas harenarium. The sequence goes on from NZ_VFRR01000016.1 coordinate 58,468, forward strand.
CTTGTATTAGGTTCTAATACAATGATCCCAGGTTTTGAGTCTGGCATCGTTGGTATTAAAGCAGGTGAAGAACGTACTATTTCCGTTACTTTCCCTGAGCAGTACCAAGCTGAGCACCTTGCAGGTAAAGAAACTACTTTCAAAATCACTGCACATGAAGTGGCTGAGCAAGTGCTACCAGAGCTAAACGATGAGTTTGCAGAAAAATTCGGTTTAGAAGAAGCTAGCCTTGAAGGTTTGAAAGCGGAAGTGCGTAAAAATATGGAGCGTGAGCTCAATCAAGCACTTAAAGCAAAGCTTAAAAATTCTTTGTTCGATGGTCTGTTGGCTAACAACCCAGTCGAAGTGCCAAAAGCGCTTGTTGATCAAGAAATCGACGGTCTACGTCAACAGGCTGCGCGTCAGTTTGGTGGCCAAGGTTTTGACGAGTCTCAGCTTCCTGCTGAATTGTTCCAAGATGAAGCGACTAAGCGCGCTAAGCTTGGCCTTTTGATCTCTGAAGTGATCCAAAAGAATGAACTAAAAGTAGAAGATGAGCGCGTGCAAGCATTCTTGGAAGACATGGCGCAAGCCTACCAAGAGCCGCAGCAAGTGATTGATTTCTACTTGAAGAATAAAGAGCAGCTAGCTCAAGTGCAATCTGCTGTACTTGAAGAGCAAGTTGTTGATAAACTTCTTGAAACAGCTAAAGTGACTGAAGTTACTTTAGGCTACGAAGACGCTATCAAGCCAGAAGCGCCTGCTGAAGAAGCAGAAGAGAGCGCTGAAGCGTAAGCTTAGCTTACCCAATATACAAGGCCGATATAGCGTATGCTATGTCGGCTTTTTTGTTTAAGGACAAGATGTATGAACTTAACGACACCTACCACCGGTCCAGTAGCTATTACTAGTAATGGTCTAGTGCCAATGGTTATCGAACAAACCGCTCGCGGTGAGCGTTCTTTCGATATTTACTCTCGTTTGTTGAAAGAGCGCGTGATTTTCCTCGTTGGTCAAGTCGAGGATCATATGGCTAATTTGGTCGTAGCTCAGTTACTGTTCCTTGAATCGGAAAATCCAGATAAAGATATCCATTTATATATCAACTCACCAGGTGGTTCGGTAACAGCGGGTATGTCTATTTACGATACCATGCAGTTTATTAAGCCTGATGTGAGTACCATGTGTATCGGTCAAGCCGCCAGCATGGGAGCGCTATTGTTGACCGCAGGTGCTGCGGGCAAACGCTACTGCTTACCAAATTCTCGCGTGATGATTCACCAGCCTTTGGGGGGTTACCAAGGTCAAGCCTCTGACATTGAGATTCATACTCGTGAGATCTTGGGTATCAAACATAAATTGAATGAAATTATCGCATATCACACTGGTAAGCCGGTTGAGCAGGTTGCACAAGATACTGATCGTGATAACTTTATGAGCCCGCAGATGGCAAAAGATTACGGTCTGATCGACGAAATCTTGGCAAAGCGTGACGTATAAGAGAAAAGGTAGACAGAATGTCTGATGATAAATATAGCCGTGGTGATCATTCCGAGCGCTTACTTTACTGCTCGTTTTGTGGCAAGAGCCAAGATGAAGTAAAGAAGTTGATTGCGGGACCTTCGGTCTATATCTGCAACGAGTGTGTAGATTTATGTAATAACATTATCACTCAAGAACTAACGCAAAGTGATGATGACAACGGTGAAACCAATGAATTGCCGACACCGAGCAAATTGAGTGCGTCCTTGGATGATTATGTTATTGGACAAGAACGTGCGAAAAAGGTGCTAGCAGTAGCGGTGTACAACCACTACAAGCGCTTGCGCCATCAAGGTGGCATCGATAATAAGGTTGAACTGGGCAAGAGTAATATCCTGCTGATCGGCCCCACTGGTAGCGGTAAAACCTTATTAGCACAAACCTTGGCTCGGGTATTAGATGTGCCCTTTACCATTGCTGATGCCACAACCTTGACTGAAGCTGGGTACGTGGGGGAAGACGTCGAGAATATTATTCAAAAATTACTGCAAAACTGTAATTACGATGTCGAGAAAGCCCAGCGTGGCATCGTCTACATTGACGAAATTGACAAGATTTCCCGCAAATCTGATAACCCATCCATTACCCGAGATGTATCAGGTGAAGGTGTGCAGCAGGCGCTATTGAAGCTGATAGAAGGCACGGTTGCATCGGTTCCTCCCCAAGGTGGACGTAAGCATCCCCAGCAGGAGTTTTTGCAGGTAGATACTTCCAATATTCTCTTTATCTGTGGCGGAGCTTTCGCCGGCCTAGAAAAGGTTGTCAGCGATCGTACTGAAAAATCCAGCATCGGCTTTAAGGCTACCGTCAAAAGCAAAGAAGAGACCCGCAGTTTCTCTGAGATGATGGATCAAGTAGAAACTGAAGATTTGGTGAAGTTTGGTTTGATTCCTGAATTTGTCGGTCGTCTGCCGGTGGTAGCCACGTTGGCGGAGTTGGACGAGGAAGCCTTGATGACCATTTTGAGTCAGCCTAAGAATGCCTTGACCAAACAATATCAGCACTTGTTTGAGCTTGAAGGCGTGGCGCTTGAGTTCACCGCAGATGCTTTGCGTGAAGCAGCAAAATTAGCCTTGGAGCGTAAGACCGGGGCACGTGGTTTGCGCAGTATCCTAGAATCAGCTCTACTAGACAGTATGTATGAACTGCCAAATCGCAATGATGTGGTGAAAGTCGTTGTTGATGCCGGAACCATACGTCGTGAAACGGCTCCCTTAATGGTTCTTGAGACTGAACAAGAGTCGGTCAGTAACGCCTGATAAAAGCAAACGGACGCTAAGGCGTCCGTTTTCATTCTTGCTTCATAAATTTTGTGAGCTGCGTTGTAATTTCTCTTAGCGCCCCTATCTCTAAAGAATATTTATTTCCATTCGAATAACGAATGGCTACGGGTTGGAACCGCTTATGTCAAATATACTTACTTTACCGATGCTTCCCCTGCGGGATGTTGTCGTATACCCCAATATGGTATTGCCACTTTTTGTTGGTAGAAAGAAATCCATTGCTGCCCTTGATGACGCTATGGATAGTGACAAACTGGTTTTTTTGGTAGCGCAAAAAGACGCGTCCAAAGACGAGCCAGAGTACGAGGATTTATACCAAGTCGGTACGGTTGCAAAGGTAATTCAGCTGTTACGATTACCTGATGGTACCGTTAAGGTGCTAGTAGAAGGCCAGTACCGCGCTACTCATAACTCTATTGATCAGGGTGACGATTTTAACCACGCGGTGGTATCGCCTTTGTCAGGGGAAGCTGCCCCAGCAGAGAACGAATACAGCGCAATTCGTCACGCCATATTGAAGCAGCTTGATGAGTATGTCGCCGGTAGTAAGCGCATCCCCTCCGAAGTCGTAACTTCGCTTAAGTCTATCAATGACCTTTCGAAACTGATTGATTCGATCGCCGGCCATATGAGCCTTAAGTTGGATGACAAACAACAAGTGCTCGAATTGGTCAGCCTAAATGAGCGCAGCGACTATCTAATGGCATTGATGGATGGGGAGCTTGATATTGCTCACCTAGAAAAGAGCATTCGTAGTCGTGTCAAAAAGCAGATGGAGAAAAGTCAGCGCGAGTACTATCTGAATGAGCAGATTAAGGCGATTCAGAAAGAACTTGGCGACATGGACGAGGGCGGTAACGAGCTTGACCTTTTGCAGGAAAAGATTATCGAAGCCAAGATGACTACCGAAGCCACGGAGAAGGCGCAAGCGGAATTGAAAAAACTGAAAATGATGTCGCCAATGTCTGCCGAAGCGACGGTAGTGCGCGGCTACATTGATTGGCTCATTTCCCTACCGTGGAAGCAGCGTTCTAAAGTAAAAAATGACCTGGCTTATGCGGAGAAAGTGCTAAACGAAGATCACTATGGCTTGGATGACGTCAAGGAACGTATTCTTGAATTCCTAGCGGTGCAGCAACGCGTCAAAAAAGTGAAAGGTCCGGTATTGTGCTTGGTAGGGCCGCCAGGGGTGGGTAAAACTTCCCTAGGTCAGTCCATTGCTCGGGCGGTTAACCGCAAATACGTGCGTATGGCACTTGGTGGCGTTCGTGACGAAGCCGAAATTCGCGGTCACCGCCGTACCTACATTGGCTCTATGCCGGGTAAATTGTTACAGAAACTAGCCAAGGTGAAGGTGAAGAATCCGCTATTTCTATTTGATGAAATCGACAAAATGGGAATGGATCATCGTGGCGACCCAGCATCAGCACTGCTTGAAGTGCTCGATCCGGAGCAAAATCATACCTTCAACGACCACTACCTTGAGGTAGACTATGACTTGTCGGATGTGATGTTTATTTGTACGTCAAACAGCATGAATATTCCTGGGCCGCTTTTAGATCGGATGGAAGTGATTCGTATCCCAGGTTATACCGAAGACGAGAAACTGAATATCGCTAAGCGCTACTTATTGCCTAAACAAATGAAAAACAGTGGCTTAAAAGACAGTGAAATGTTGATTGGTGACGAGGCATTAATGGATGTAATCCGTTTCTATACCAAAGAGGCAGGGGTGCGTGGTCTGGAACGTGAGCTTAGCAAAATCTGTCGTCGCGTAGTTAAGAAGCAAGCCTTAACGAAAGGTAAAGAACCGATTACGGTGACCTCCGATAATCTTGAGGATTTCTCCGGCGTGCGTAAGTTTAATTACGGTAAAGCCGAAGAGAAAAATCAAATCGGACAAGTGACGGGGTTGGCGTGGACATCAGTCGGCGGTGAATTGCTCACTATCGAAGCAGCTGGTGTACCAGGTAAAGGTCGTCATGTAAAAACTGGCTCACTCGGCGATGTGATGCAAGAATCAATTCAGGCAGCTCTTACGGTTGTGCGAAGCCGCGCCGAGGGCTTAGGCATCGACCCTAATTTCCATGAAAAGATAGACCTGCATTTGCATGTGCCTGAGGGGGCGACCCCGAAAGATGGTCCAAGTGCCGGTATCGCCATGTGTACAGCCATCGTATCTGTGTTAGCGAAAGTGCCGGTAAAGGCGTCTGTTGCCATGACTGGGGAAATTACCTTGCGTGGGGAAGTATTGCCGATTGGTGGACTTAAGGAAAAACTTTTGGCTGCCCACCGTGGCGGCATCAAAACGGTGATCATCCCACAGGAAAATACCCGTGATCTAAAGGAAATCCCAGATAATATCAAGCAGGATCTTGCGATACATCCAGTAAAATGGATCGATGAAGTGCTGGATTTAGCGTTGGAATATGTTCCACAGCCAAAAGTGCAAGAAACTGCACCGGCACAGGAAAAAACTGTTGATGAACAAGAAGCTGTGAGTCATCATTAGCCAAAGCCAGAGTTGACAAGGCTTAGCAAGGGCTAGTATAAATGCTCAACTTTGTCGGTACGAGAAAAAGCCGATTAAATATCTAAGGAACCACGATAATACTGAAGGGGTACAACGTGAATAAATCAGAATTGATTGATGCAATTGCCGCGTCAGCGGATCTTTCCAAGGCTGCTGCGGGCAATGCGCTTGATGCGACCTTAGAAGCCATCGAAAAAGCGCTAGCTAGTGGTGATCAAGTGACACTTGTTGGTTTCGGTACCTTCGCTGTTAAAGACCGTGCAGCACGCACAGGCCGCAATCCACAGACTGGTGAAGAGATCCAGATCAAAGCGGCTAAGGTTCCTAGCTTCAAAGCCGGTAAAGGCTTGAAAGACGCGGTAAACTAATGTTTATGGAGCGGTAGTTCAGTTGGTTAGAATACCTGCCTGTCACGCAGGGGGTCGCGGGTTCGAGTCCCGTCCGTTCCGCCATTAGCGAAAGAGGTGTGTTCCAAGCGGAATGCACCTTTTTTATTTATAAACTCATTGATACGGAGGCAAGATGCTCCAGGATATCAGAGACAAGTCACAGGGCATTATTGTAAAAGTAATCGTCGGTTTCATTGTCGTGACTTTTGCTCTATTCGGTGTTGATGCACTGGTAACCAGCTTCAACTCATCTGACACAGTAGCAGAGGTTGACGGCACAGAAATTACCCGCACACAACTATTACAAGCCGCTGAAACCCAGCGTCGTCAGTTGATCAGCATGATGGGGAGTCAGCTTGACCCCGCCTTACTAGAAGAAAATCAACTGCAACTGCGTGCTTTAGAGGAGCTTATTCAACGTACTCTATTGACGAACCAAGCTAATGATTTGGCATTGGGCGTATCTGATGCCCAAGTAGATCAATATTTGTTGCAAGCAGAGCAATTTCAAACAGACGGACAGTTTGACCAAGCGAAGTACCTTAATTTTATTCGGACCTTGGGTTATACGCCGTTGGCATTTAAAAATCGGGTAAAGCAAGATGTGTTGGTGCAGCAGTTGCGTAATGCGGTTGCAGCCTCTGAATTTGTCTTGCCAAGTCAGATTAAACAAGTGGTGGACCTGCAAAACCAGCAACGTAGCTATGAGTACGCACGCTTTATCTTGGCAGACACGGCGGAGCAGGTAGCGGTAAGTGATGCTGACTTAGAAGAGTACTTCCAAGCTAATCAAGATCAGTTCATTCGTCCGGAACAGGTTAAATTAAATTATGTAATCATCACTGCTGATGACTTGGCGGGTCGAGTTGAAGTTTCTCAGGCGGAACTAAATGAAGCCTATGCCGCCGCCATTGCCGATTATGAAACGGAAGAACGCTTAGCGTCACATATTTTGATCGATACTTCGTCACGCACTGATGCTGATGCTCAGCAGCTGGTCGCTGAAATCGAGCAGAAGTTATCCCAAGGGGAAGTATTCGCGGATTTAGCAGAAACCTATTCGGATGATATTGGCTCGAAAGAGGCAGGTGGTGATCTGGGATACGTTACCAAAGGCTTGATGGTGCCAGAGTTTGAACAAGCCCTATTTGCCATGTCTGAAGGTGAAGTGCGCCAAGTTAAAACTGAATATGGTTACCACCTAGTACAACTACGCGAGATTCATGCCACCCAGGCTCCTACCCTTGATGAAATGACTGAGGAGCTAACGGCACAGGTTCGAGCTGACAAAGCGGTTAAACTGCTGTTGGACGAGCATGAGAATATCACCGATCTCGCCTACGCTAGCGATCGACTTGAAGCTCTAGCTAACGAATATGGTGTCGGTGTGTCAACCACTGACTACTTTGGTCGCGATGGTGGTCGTAGCGAAGTAACGTCTTCTGCCGCAGTGATTGCTGCTGCCTTTAGTGGGCCAGTATTGGAAGATGGCCATAACAGTGATTTGATCGAGTTAGCAGATGATAAAGTCGTTGTTGTTCGTGTAGCTGAGCATCAGCCACAAGCTGTTCAGGACTTTGAGCAAGCTCGAGAAGCTGTTACAGCCGCTGTCGTGCAGCAAAAAGCGAGGGACTTGATTGAATCCCAAGCACAGCAGTTACTAGCAGGAGGAAGCGATGCAGCGTTTACAAGTGTTGAAGCGGCTTCACGCGGGCAAGACGAGATCACCGCTTTAGCATTTTCTATGCCTTATCCTGTAGATGGACCCACTACTGCAATAAAAACCACCGCTAATGGTGATGTTGTTGCATTGCGGTTACTGGATGTCATTCAGCCAGAAACTGAGGCAGATGCAGATCGAGAAGAGATCTATAATAACTACTTGGCTCAAGCGATGACTTCGTTATTACTGGAAGCACAACAACAAGCTCTTGAGTCCCAAGCGGAAATTATTCGTTGATACGATAGCAGCTGGTTTACAAAAAAGCGCCTCCAGTTGGAGGCGCTTTTCGTTCTAGGGAAAGAGCAGGCAATTATCGGCCGATTACTATGCTAGTCGATGTAGAAAATTCGCACTGGGCACAAAGAACAAGCTGGCACCCTCACTTTGGGTATAGGCCATCAGATGGTCTACATTTCCTTGATCGTCACCTTCCACCATGCTTCGGAGCATCTTGTTAAAATGCTGTGGCGTTTTGCTGTAAGAGGCAAACATTAAGCCTTGTCGCTCCACATTGCCGAAGGGCATAGAGTGCCGCAGAATCTCCAACGAGTTGCCATTCTCGTCTTTTAACGATGTACGCTTGGTATGGGCGGTTAGCGGTTTATCGGCGCTGGCATACTCGATATTGTCTGCCTTTGTCCGCCCATAGGTATCTTCTTGTGTTTTTAAGGGCTCGGCTTCCCATTTTGGTAAATTGTGTACAAACTCCATCAAATTTAGATAAGAGCAGCCCATCAATTCACTGTCTTGATCAATCAAGGCAACCTTACGGCGCTGGTCGTCAACAGGGTTCTCGGTGCCGTCCACAAAACCGGTAAAGTCGCGATTATCAAGGTATTTGAAACAGTCCGTTTGTTGCGCCAAGGTCACAGACTGGCGAAATGCACGATAGAGCGTCAACGCCAAAGAGTGAGTCGCATCCCGACGCAGAGAACGTATATGCAATACGAGATCGTAGGGAATATCTCTCACGCTCAACAAAGGGCCCTTTAGTGATGGCTGCTCAGTGAGTTCAGCTGGGGTTGGTTTGTCGCCAAAAAGTGCGCGCCAGCCATGGATGGAAATACCGACTAAGCCGAGTAACTCGCAATCTGGGAAGAGTTGACGTTGCTCACTAACGAGCTGTGGAATGTTTTTCAGTGTCTCTATGACCTGCTGTTTTTGGGCGGGATCAACTGTCAAGAATAGGAAGCTAGCATCACTTGAGGCTTCCGCCAGAATGGCGTCTTCGTACTGATAGGGCATTATCTATTCCTCGTCGTTTCGGTTGTCATTCTGTTACCAGTACCCTTAAAAATTTGGGTAGAGGGTTTTGAGTTGGCTCGCCTGACTGGGCTTGGTCACCCCAGTTTTGTATTCCTGCAAGGCATCCGCCAAAGGCGAGCCATCCCACTGACTGGCGGCTTGCTCTGAGTACATCACCAGCTCGGCTTCCATAAGTAACTGTGATAAACGTGGGGAATTGGCGAGTCGCTTGATGTCATCAAGCCCTCTCACATGACTGTCTCCCCAACGATGGCGAGCCCATTCAAGCAAATTCCCTTGTAGCCGGCTGAGGTCACTTTGCTGACAACAACTCAGTAAATTCTGGTACGCGATCGTCTCGCTTGCTGAGGATAAAGGGGCGAAGTCGGCAAGCATTGGGACTTCATCGTCAGTCTTCTCGGCCTTAGAGCGTCTTTGCTTGAACCACCACACTAGTAATCCCGCAACACCGAGTAATACGAGAACCAGAGCCCCTAGTGTACGCCAATCCGTACCCGGTTCGGGCTGCTCTACCGTCAAGGCGATGGTAGGCTCTGGCGTTGGTTCAGGTGTCGGTGCAGCTTTTGGTTTAGCCAATGATATAGGTGCGACAGACTTTGTTTGTGGTGGTAGCAGCGGTGCCGAATCCGAGCTGCTGTCGTTGTTTAAATTGTCGGCATCCTTAGATGTGGCTAGCCCCACTACATTGATTTGCTCTTGGTTGCTGGTCGCAATTTTGAATTGGCGTTGTTTCGTATCCCAGTAGGGGATAGAAATGGTCGGCAAGGTGATGGCACCACTTTGGGTTGGTACGATTTCCATTTGCATAGTCTGCTTACCAACGATACCTGAACCATATTTCGCACTGCTGAAGCGCGGACTAGATGGGTAGACTTTGTAGTCTCTCGTACTGATGATGTCGATGATGGGCTGCTGCTCGGGAAGCGCTCCTTTGGCGGCAACATCTATCGTCCAAATCAGGGTGTCGCCAACTTTAATTTCATCCGGGCCCTGCAACTTGGTTGAGATAGTGACATTTTCTGCTGGCAGCCAAGTATCTGCCGAGTAGGTGGGTGGGATGGGGAGTACATCTAAGGTGATAGGTGCGCTTTTGACATTGATGCGTCGCCGACCATTGCTAGTATTCACCATGGCTTCGATAGTTTGGCCAATCAGTTCGAGTTTGCCGCTGCGTTGTGCAAAGGCAATGTAATCCCGCTGGAGTACCTGATAAGCAGTACCATTAATGGTCTCATAGCGCTGCTGGTCGTCGGTTAAGCGTTCTATCAATAAGCTGGGGTGATTTGGCGCTGAGAGATTGGCATTCTGGAGTGCCACCGAAGTGTAAAGCTCAACTGTCAGTAACACTTGTTGCTGAACATAGGGAGACAAGGTGTTGGTAGTGAACTTGACCATCACTGGGGCGTTGCCGTTTTCATCAAGTAGTTGCGGTGCCGGATTCACCTTTATTGATAGCGGTTGGGAGCTGTAATTGCCTACTTTGATCGAGGGGATTTGAAAATTACCGACGGCTTTGGGCATCAAGGTGACGACCCAGAAGTTAAGTGCTTTATTGGTGCCAAGGTTGAAACTAAATTGGCTATTTTGGCTCTGGCTAATGATTTCGAAATCGCGACGCAATGGTGAAAAGTCTGGCCCATTACCAGTATCTGAATAATCCGCTCTTAGAGTGAGTTGCACCACTTCGTTTTCAGCGATCACGTCTTTATCTAGGGCGGCGGTTAATTCCGCACCTTGAGCGATTGCGGTAAACAGCAATACTATCCCAAAAGACACTACTCTAAAGATCGCGCTGACCTGCCTAATTAGCCGCTTATTTACCATGGCTTCTCACCATTTTCCTGTCTGAATCGGTTTTCATTACGTCGCTCTTGGTGAAGATACCAGAGTTTGCGTTGTAACAGAGTGCCAGGGTCATCCTGAATCTGGCGCATCCATTGTTCCATTGCTAGGTTATCTTCTTCAGCTTGAGCATAGGCTTGATTGGCTGAAGGCGATTGTGCATTCGCTGCATGGGGTTGTTGCTCTGAAGCCCCATTTTCGCTTGTCCCATCCCCGTTCTCACTGTCATTCTGGGAGGCTTGGGAATCCTTGTTAGCTGTAGATGAGTCGTTGCTCTGGCTATCATTCTCTTGTTGCTGTTGCTGTTGCTGTTGCTGTTGCTGTTGCTCGCGCAGATAGTCTAAATTCTCTTGGGCTTCGGTGAAATCCGTCTGTTGCTGCAACGCCTGTTCGTAGGCGTGAATAGCGCCTTCAATATCGCCCGATAGAGCCTTGGCGTTACCTAGGTTATAGTAGTCACGGGCCGTTTCAGCACTACCATCCAGTAGCGCGATGGTATCTTGGTAGTTTTCTAGGGCATACTCACTCGCCGCGCGCCATTTAGGATTGCGGAATAGGTCTCTCGCCCGTTGCCAGTCACCTTCATCTACCGCTTGTTGGCCAAGCTGGTCTGGTGTGTACAACCAATCTAGGTAACTCGCCTGTGCAGGTTGCTTTACCCCGAACCAGATTAGCGCCATGAACAAACCACCGCGGCGAAACTGCCACAGTAACCAAAGCAGGAATGGCAAACTAAACCAATGTCCTTCCTCTTGCCAAATTTGGCTGCGAGTATTGGATAATTTGGCATTTCCCCCTTGGGATTGGTTATAAGTTGCTAAGTGTTCTAATTCTACATTAGTTAGGGGATAGGAAAACCAATCAATATTGGTCTCCTGTGCCAGTTCTTCAAAGCGATCAACGGGGACTGTCGGTTTAACCTCGCGGCCGTAGTCTCGCAAAATTTCTCCATTGGGCAGTTTGACGGAACTCCCTTCCGGTGTGCCAAAGCTAATGATGTCTAAATGAAAACCACTAGTTTGGATAAGCTGACGCACGCTGGCAAGTTCACTCGCTTTAATATCATCGGTAAACAGTACGAGATGGGCTTGGGAGCTGGGCTGATTGGTAAGCAGTTCTAACGCTGTGTTAAGTGCTAAATCAAGACGACTACCATACACGGGCATGATGGTAGGGTCCAAGGCGAGCAAAAGGTGAACCAAGGTCTGCTTATCTTGGCTGAATGGGCTGATAACGAAGGCGTCTCCGGCGTAGGCGACTAGGGCCACTTCCCCATCCTGCTGTGCGTTTAGTAGATCGCGCATGGTTTGGGTCATACGGGTAAGACGATTGGGCTGTAAATCCACTGCGTACATTGATAGGGACTGATCAATCAGAAAGACGCTTTTGTTGGTAGATTCATACATAGGCGCGTCTTTACTTACGAAGCTGATGCCAGCTAAGCCAAGAATAAAGAGTACCGCACATAGGAGGCCAATAATACGGTTAACCGGCAGTCCTTGGTGTTGCTGCTCTAGCCAAGGGAGTAGATTGGCGCTGATGAGTTTAGGAAGTTTTGATGGTTGCGTACGTGGCTGCAATGCCAGTAGTAACGCCAGCAACATAGGGATAAACAAGAGCCAATGGGGGCGAGTAAAGTGCAAATGCTCAAGCAGCGTCATGACTTTTTCCCTCTGATCTGCACATGGTGACCAAACCATAAACTTAACGCAAAGCTCACCAGCGACAGCAATCCTAGCCAATGAAATAAGGTAGTTTTCGGACGCTGCCAAGTATCTGTCGCCGGAGTCGGCTCTAATTCATCCAAGAGACGGTAGATGCGAGCAAGTTCGTTGGTACTGCGCGCCCGGAAATATTGTCCACCGGTGAGATTGGCGACTTCAGTGAGTAGAGGTTCATCCAGATCTGTTGAAGGGTTTATGACCTTAGGGCCAAAAAATCCTTGAACAACCATTGAGTCCGCCCCAATACCGATAGTGTGGATGCGAACCCCTTCCTGCGCCGCGAAGTTCGCAGCCTGTAGCGGTGTGACGCGCCCGGCAGTGTTGGCGCCATCGGTCATCAGAATCAAAACTTTTTTGTCCGCAGGCTTATCCTGTAAGCGTTTAATGGCTAGCCCGATAGCATCGCCAATGGCGGTTTGCTCACCGGCGAAGCCAATTTGCGCTTCTTGCACGAATTGTTCAATGGTAGGTAGATCAAAGCTTAATGGAGCCTGAAGATAGGCTTTGGTGCCGAACAATATAATCCCAATCCGATCGCCTTTACGTTCACTAATAAAGTTGGACAACACGGCTTTGGCGGCAGCAAGCCGATCTGCAGGCTTGTCATTGATTGTCATATCCGTGACTTGCATACTGCCCGATAAGTCCACTGCTACCATTAGATCGCGACCACTGGGAGTGATTTGCGTGGGAGTACCGAGCCAAACTGGTCGCGCGATAGCTGCCACCAAAGCACACCAGGCAAGTAACATCAGCCCCCGTGCAAACAAGTGGTAGCTGTGTTGATATTGTCCTTGATGTTGTTGCAGTAACGACACATGTGCCCACCGCAGTTGGTCGAGAGGTTTCCGTGCTGGGGCGAGCCAATGCAACAGCAAAGGCAGTGGTAGCAGCACTAAAAACCACGGCCAAATTAGCTCAACCATGGTGCCTCCGTATCCAATGTTTAGTGCTGTTTATAAAGTGTTCAAGATCTTGTTTGCTAATATTGGCATGGGCTTGATATATGCTGGCGGCGATACGTATCCCGTCTTTGCCAAATCGATAGCGCGACGGCAACTGCTCGTCAAGCAGTGGCATGAGCTCACTGATTGGGCGCGCAGCATCAATTGGTCGTTTCGCACTGAGCAAGCAGCGTCGTATTAGTTCAAGACAATCGCTGACGACAGCTTGACAGGAGTCATCTCGATCAAGGTTGGGTAGCAGCTGCTCTGCCTCCCGGCGATAGGCGCGCCGGCGATAGCGTTTACCGTAGTAAATTAGAGCAACCACAGCGCTAACAATTAATCCGCCAACCACTAGCCAGAAAGGCCAAGCCGGCGGCCACAGTGGGATGCTTTCCGGTAGCATATAAGCACGGTTAGGTAATTCGATGGCAGAAGTCGACATGATTAGCGAATGACTCCCCGATGCAATAGGTGTCGGCCAATTTCAATGGGCGAGTTCTCCACATCGTAACGGAGCAGAGTCACGCCATGCTGTTGTAAGCGGTGATGAAAGTTGCCAAGGCCGCGTTCATATGCCTGCAATGCTTTGTGTTGCGTCTGCTTAGTAATGGTAACAGCCGTCGCGCCAGTCTCTCCCATTAGTTGATATTGCCCCGGGGGGAGAGAAAAGCTGCGTTGATCATCGATTAAAATCCAAGTGACATCGTGATGCTTACTTAGATAGGAAAGACGCTGCCATTCAGGATCACTCAATTCTATACGGTTACTCAAGACCAGGTAACTGTATCCGTGCCCCTTACTTACCATGCTATCAAATGTGGCTCCAATAACAGGTTGAAGCGGGATTTGGCTACGTTTGGTTATTTGTTCTAGGACTTTTTGCCAGCGTTGATTAGCATCGAAATGTTGCCATTTTCCATCGCAACCATCCCAGAATGTTAACTGCTCTTGCTGCTGTTTGGCGCGATAGCCCAGCAAGCTGGCGAGCTGTAAGTAACGGGTAGAGACGAATGTATGACGAGTACCAAAGTAGGCGTCATTGGTGAGCTGTAATAGTAGCAAACGCACATGATCGTTTTCTTGAGCATAGAGGCGAGTATGAACTTGGCCGGTGCGAGCAGTAACCCGCCAGTCGATATGCTTTACCTCGTCGTGGGGCTGATAGGCGCGCAATTCCAATAGCTCTAGACCATGTCCGCGCCGCGTCTGGCGCAAACTGCCTTGTTCCTTTTTAGCTTGGCGTCGTACCGTCCTGCGTCCAAGGGAAGCCGCAAATGGCGCCAATTGCACCAGCTGCTTCACACTTAGAATCGGTGACTCGGGGGCGACGATATTTTCCAACATCATACCAATGGCAAATAGGTAATCAGGGAATGAATGATGCGGTCCGTGGTGTAGCCTCGCGCTTCCGCTTCGAAACTAGGCAGTATGCGATGACGCAACACGGCTGGCGCAACGGCTTTGACATCATCTGGTGTCACGAAGTCTCTGCCATCCAATATTGCACGGGCACGGGCACAGCGTTCCAATGCCAGTGTAGCCCTTGGGCTTGCACCGTATTCTATTAGGGTAGATATCTCTTCCCCATGTTCGGCAAAATACTCTTGCGGGCGCCGCGTCGACATTACTAAATGTACGATGTAGTTTTCTACGGACTCCGCCATGTAAATCTCGAGGGCAGCTTTTTGTAATCTCAATATATCCTCTACGGAGCAAGTCGGCGTTGCGGCTCCGGCCTGTGCATACTGATCCTGTTGTCGCACTAGTCGCATCACCGCTAGTTCCGTTTGCGCATCGGGATAGTCCACTTTGATCTTCATGACAAAGCGATCGAGCTGCGCTTCAGGTAGAGAATAGGTGCCTTCCTGTTCAATCGGGTTTTGCGTGGCGATAACAAAAAAAATCGGGGAAAGGGCATAACTTTGACTGCCCACAGTTACTTGACGTTCTCCCATTGCTTCCAGCAGTGCGGACTGTACTTTGGCAGGTGCGCGGTTAACTTCATCCGCTAGTACGATGTCGTGCATAATGGGGCCGGGGGAGAACTGAAATTTGGCTTGATCCTGTTGATAGATTTCAGAACCGGTCACGTCCGCCGGTAACAGATCCGGGGTGAATTGAATGCGCTGAAACTCAGCATCGATGGCGCCGGCCAGTGCTTTAGCTGCGGTTGTTTTGGCAATTCCCGGTGGCCCCTCTAGTAAAATATGTCCCCGAGCAATCAGCGCAATCAGCATCTCTTGTATTAGGTCTTCTTGACCGACGATGGCGCGACTAAGTTGCTCTTTTAACAGATCAATTGCGGTATCCATAGGTTTTGTCGATCCTATAACTGTCCAAAATGGGGTGGAGGCAATATAATAGCGTCCATCTTAACGAAATAGAAATCACGCCTACAAGCCGTCGTGGCGCTTCAGATTGGGGAATAAGACAGCAAATGACAAAAATCGTCGTCGATGTCAGTTTACCGGCCTACAAATACAAAGAAATGTACAAGGGATCGGTCAAGGGATTGGTGGTGCAAAGTCGAGATGGTCGCAAGATCCAGTTGCCGCTTCTCGCTTTTCAGCAGTTCGTCACCATGCAGGGAGTTTATGGTTCTTTTGAAGTCGAATTTGATGACAACAAAAAACTCGTCGGTATCACCAAATTACGGTAATTGTGACCACTAAAAGATAAGGCAACGTACCATGTATGATTTAGCACGCTCGTTACTGTTTAAACTCGATCCGGAAGTGTCGCACGAATTATCTTTGGATTTACTTGGCGCATCCGCTCGCCTGGGTGTAGATCGCTGTTTTAAGCAAGAATCCTTCGCTACACCAGTTAAGGTAATGGGGCTCAATTTTCCCAATGCCGTTGGTCTTGCGGCAGGCTTGGATAAAAATGCCGACGCATTTGAGGCCTTAGGCGCGTTAGGATTTGGGTTTGTTGAAGTGGGTACGGTTACTCCGAAAGGCCAGCACGGCAATGCCAAACCACGTCTATTTCGTTTGCCGGAGCACGATGCCATTATTAACCGCATGGGCTTCAATAATAAGGGCGTCGACCATATGGTTAGCCGGATTCGTAAGCACCACTTTGATGGCGTGCTCGGCGTTAACATCGGTAAGAACCTTACCACAAGTGTTGAAGATGCCGCACAGGACTACCTTGCTTGTTTAGAAGCGGTGATTCCTTATGCTGACTACATTACGGCTAATATCAGTTCTCCGAATACGCCAGGACTGCGCAATTTGCAGTTTGGTGACAGTTTAGCCCAGCTGATTTCACCGCTAGTCGCTGCCCGTCAACGTTACTTTGAGCAATACGGAAAATATGTCCCACTTGCGGTGAAGATTGCGCCAGATATGACGGATGACGAAATTAAGCTCGTGAGCGATACCTTAGTCGCTCAACAAGTCGATGGTATCATTGCGACCAATACCACCCTTAGCCGTGACGCAGTAAATGGTCATCCATTGGCAGAAGAGGCGGGCGGTTTGAGCGGGGCCCCTGTGCGGGACGCTAGCACCCATGTAGTTAAAGTGCTGACCGAGCATTTAAAAGGTCAATTACCTGTAATCGGGGTTGGCGGTATTTTATCTGGAGCCGACGCAGTTGAAAAATTGCAAGCAGGAGCGAGTCTGGTGCAGATTTACTCCGGTTTTATTTATCGCGGACCACAGCTAATAAAAGAAGCTATTGCCAGTACCGATGCCTTTGTTCGTCAGCAGACGAGATAAATAAAAAAGGCCAGCAAAAGCTGGCCTTATTTGTAAGTAGTAAAAGTTACTGAGAAAAACTGACCGCTTTATGGGTGCCGTCGACGGGGGTTAAACCATTCCACATATCCTCTCGACCCTCGCGCCAGCCTGCTAACCAGTCCTGTCTGGCGTTGGCTCCGCATTGTTCACATAGAGCTTTTGAGCGTCCTGCCATACCTGCGCGATATCCGCGAACATAGGCTCTTAAATGTTGGTCACGTTTCATTTTCTTCATCGGAAAGTTCCTCTCAGTTCTGATTGCTCTTACACCGAATTTTAAGGTTTAGTAGAGCATTGAACGTTTGTCTAAAAACACTTTGTTCTAACAATTCATAAAACTGAAATAAAAAGTAATTAAACATGACCGATACCCAAACGCAAACTGCGCCAACCCCCGCCGCTTTTGACCTAGAGCTAACTTGCCCCCTAGGGCTTGAACACGTTCTAGCGCAAGAGCTTTCTGATCTTGGCTTGACGCAAACCCGTCTTGGGGAGGCTCAAGTTAAGCTAACGACGGACTTAGCCGGACTCTATACCGCTTGTCTTTGGTCTCGGGTAGCAACCCGAGTAATGTTGCCGTTGCATAGCTTTACCGTCGATTCGGCGCAAGATCTATATGATGGGGTTGCCAGCGTCGATTGGGCGGCGCACATGACTGCAGATTGCACCATCGCCATTGATTGCCATGGCACCAACCAAGTTATCCGTAACACCCAGTTCGGCGCGGTGCGGGCAAAAGATGCCATCGCTGATTTTTTTATGGCGAAAGAACAACGTCGTCCGAGTGTCGCTAAACAGCAACCAGATATTCGTATCGCCTTACGCATTAAGCGCAACCAAGCTGTGATCAGTTTGGATGTATCTGGGGAGAGTTTGCATCGTCGCGGTTATCGGCAGCAGGGTGCCATGGCCCCATTGAAAGAGAACCTCGCAGCAGGTCTATTGCTGCGTTCGGGGTGGAGTGGAAAACAAACGGACTTTGCCCAGTTAGTTGACCCAATGTGTGGCTCTGGGACGTTTCTTATTGAAGCAGCGCTCATGTCGCTGAATATTGCGCCGGGCTTGCGCCGTCCCTACTGGGGCTTTAAAGGTTGGCGTCAGCATGATCATCGCTTGTGGCAACAGCTTCAAGATCAAGCGAAGAATCAACGTAAACAAGCACAAGAGCTTGGTGTGCGTTTCCAAGGTACAGACCGCGACAGCAAAGCCATTGCCGCAGCCCGCGAGAATATCAAACGTGCCGGTTTGGTGGGTATCGTTGAAGTAACTCTGTCCCCTTTTCAAGACCATGAATTCAATTGGGATCAGTCGCCATCTTTGATTATGGTGAATCCTCCTTACGGAGAACGTCTTGGGGATGAAATGGCGTTGGTTGCCCTGTATCGACAGCTTGGGGAATGGGCTGTCACCCATAACCCTGGCGGCCATCTGATGTTACTGACCAGTAACGAACAATTGGCGCGGCAGATCCCAGTGCGTCCGGACAAAAATACTCGCATACTTAACGGCGGTTTAGAGTGTCGCGCGTATCAATTTCCGCTCTCTGAAAAACATATTAAACAGGGCGATATTGCTCAGATTGGCATGTCATCCGGCGCACAGATGTTTGCTAACCGTCTGCAAAAAAATGCGAAACGTCTGAAAAAATGGCTCACCAAGGAAAATATCCAATGCTACCGCCTCTATGATGCAGATATGCCGGAATATGCTGTAGCTATCGACATTTACGGCGATTGGGCCCATGTGCAGGAGTACCAAGCGCCGAAGAGTGTTGACCCAGAAAAAGTGCAGCAGCGCTTATTTGATGTGGTAGCGGCCCTGCCTGTGGCACTGGATATTCCCGAGACCCAAATCGTCGTGAAGCAGCGTCGGCGTCAAGCGGGCAAACAACAATACGAGCGTATGGATCAGACCCAGCATGAGCTGACGGTTGAAGAACATGGCTGTGATTTTATCGTCAACCTCCATGACTACTTGGACACTGGCTTATTCTTAGATCACCGTCCGGTGCGTAAATTGATTCAGGATAAAGCCAATGGCAAGCGCTTTTTAAATCTATTCTGTTATACCGCTAGCGCTTCCGTCCATGCGGGTCAAGGTGGTGCGCGATCAACATTAAGCGTCGACATGTCCAATACCTATACTGATTGGGCGCGACGTAATCTTGCTTTGAATGAATTTTCGGAACGGGATCATAAAGTTGTGCGCGACGACTGTTTCCGTTGGCTAGAAAAAGGCGAGGGTGAGTTTGACTTGATCTTTATGGACCCGCCGACCTTCTCAAATTCCAAAAAAATGGCCGATGTCTTAGACGTACAGCGCGATCATATTGAGCTAATCAATGGTGCGATGGCCTTATTACACCGAGACGGCGAGTTGATCTTTTCGAATAACTATCGTCGCTTTGTGTTGGATGATGAGATTCTGACTCGCTATCAAGTAGAAGATATTACCCGACGCACCCTGGACCCAGACTTCGAACGCAATACCAAAATTCACCAGTGTTGGATTATTCGCCACAAGTAACCCCATTACTTGTGGCTGGAATGTCAACCAATGACTTTTATTGAGAAACGACAACAAGGTTAGAAAAACCATGAGTAACACTTTTCGCTTAGTGATCAGCTGTCCCGATCGAGTGGGTATCGTGGCAGCAGTCAGTCAATATCTGCACGAACGTAATGGCTCCATCATTGAAGCTAATCACCACACCGATCCGGAGCAGAAATGGTTCTTTATGCGTCACGTCATCGATGCGGATAGTCTGACGGTTGATATTGAGACGTTCCGCGCTGAATTCGCCACGATTGCCGCACAGTTTGATATGAACTGGTACGTCACCGATAGTCGTGACAAGCCTAAAGTAATGCTTATGGCCACCAAAGAGTCCCACTGCCTAAACGATATTTTGCACCGCTGGCATACCGAAGAATTACATTGCGAAATCGTCGGTGTGATAGCGAACCACGAGGATCTACGCTCCATGGTGGAGTGGTACCAGGTGCCTTATCACTGTATTGATGTGCCGAAGGAAAACAAAATGCCGGCCTTCACTCAAATCGAGCAGGCGATCGACCAATCCGGTGCTGACACCATCGTTTTGGCTCGTTATATGCAGATATTTCCAGAGTATCTGTGTGAAAAATACCGCCATCGGGTGATCAATATTCATCACAGCTTCCTACCTTCCTTTATCGGAGCGAAACCTTACCACCAAGCGGCAGTACGTGGCGTAAAACTGATCGGGGCTACCTGCCACTATGTAACGGCAGATTTGGATGCGGGGCCAATCATCGAACAAGACGTGATCCGCGTGCGTCACAGTCACACGGCTACTGACATGGTGCGTTTGGGTAAAGATATCGAGAAATTGGTGTTAGCCCGAGGCCTGCGTTACCACCTCGAAGACCGAGTATTAGTACACGGCAACAAGACGGTTGTGTTCAGTGAGTAATCCCGCTCGGTGAGTTATGCTTCTGTGCCTGTTACAGCAATAACATTTTGTTATCTGGAAAATTGGCTATAGTTACCCAAAGCATCCATGCATGTGGAGGGTATCAAAGATGAAGTTAAAACTTACGCCAACTCAGAATCTGTGTATCGGCTTTATTGAATCCGGGTTTGATCTGGTTGAGCTTGATGACAAATTGTATTTTGTCAAAGGAGAGCGCCGTCAAAAAGTGCTGCCAAAGACTCTCGACGCCTTAGTAAGTCGGGGGGCCTTAGCCGTTACCGATGACGGTCAGTATCAACTAAGCGAAGAGTTCAAACAACATCGGCAGCGTATGCGCGAGCCTTTCGACTCTGGGCATACGCGCCACTAATGCTATTGCACAGTATTCTGAGTCGGCGTAAAGATCTGGCTTACCGCCTCGGCTAGTTTGGGGCTAATGCTTGGCGAACGCAGCAGGGCCCAGATTGTTGCTCGGTCTTCTGGATTCTGAGTCAATTCCGATAACACCTGACGAAATGCTGTCAAACCATCGTCTCGGTGTGCTAGCTTTTCCATAATGACACGCAGCAGAATAGGGCTGCTTCTGAGCCACTGGGGTGCCTTGGCAATCAGTGCCGCAATAATATGGATTTGAGCATCAGAGCAACTACTTAAGTCACCTAAAAGAGTCAGTAAACTCGTTTCCACTGCCTGTGCATTTTGTTCCCGTGACAGCGCACGGATAAATGCAGGCGTTACCGAAATATCACTTTCCTGCAAACGTTCGGCGAGCGCCTGTACCACAGTAGGTGGTAAATGTTCGTGCTCTAAAGCGTGGCAGAGAGAGGTTAATAGTGGCATCGGCGCAGCTTGTACCGCCTGTAGAATCAACGACTCATATTGGCCTATATCTACCCGCGCTGCTAATTCGGCTAAACCTTGTAGGCCTAATTCATCCCAACCATCGGTAGTTGAGGGGAGTCCGGCGATATAGTCGCAAACGGGCGCAAAGTACGAGGAAGGTTGGGTTTTTAAGTCGCGGCCTAATTTGGCATGAAAACTGGCTAAGCGCTCTTGATCTGGTTGAAAGGCGTAAGGGTTGTCCTCTAGTGCCTCTTGCAATCCGGCTTCTTCCCCTTTGTGCATGATCTTATCAACAATGGTTTTGATAAAGTGATCCCTGGCCCCAAGGTTCAAGCAGGCTTGCTCATCCACTGGCAAGCGAATAAACCACACCACATACTCCTTGCCTTGTGCCTGAACCTTGCTGAGGACACAGGCTAACCAAGCGTGTTGGCGGAACGGAGTTGGATAGGGGGTTTGCTTACGATCGAATTGGATCACTTGTTGTGGTGTCAGGCGTTGAATATGACGCCCAACATCGTAAAAGGTGGCATGGCAATCGACGGCAGCGAATAAATCGCCAAGGGACTCAATACTCTTCATAGGGATAGCAATACGGGTTACTCTTGTGTGGACGGTGACACCCAGCGGGCTCACCCCAAAATTTACTAGACGCCATGATAATCGTTTTGAGACGATAAATCTTCTAGTGTCAGATGGTGATAACAAAGGGCAGTGCCCATGAAGAAAATGATGAGGGGAGCGAGTGCAACAACTGTTGGCAGATTTACTTTGGCTGCTTGAAGAACGAGAACTGATCTGGGCGGATAGTTCGTTGTTGCCCTACCGTCATCAGGATTGGCGTTCACGCTACGACGAGCTTGTTACGCGGCCAGACCCATTGGTGCAATGGATGGCGCAAGCTAAATCCCATTTTCTCGGTGTTTACGCAGAACGATTGTTTTCGTTTGCCCTACGTCATTTTTATCAGTTAGAAATACTGGCTGAACATCATCAGCTGCATCAAGACGGTGTCACCTTGGGGGAGGTGGATGCGCTTGTACGCTTACCTGATGGACAGATAATGCAAATTGAATTTGCAACCAAGTTCTATTTACATCGACCTGATCTTGCTCCCCATGATTGGATTGGGCCGAACAAAAACGATAGCTTATTTAAAAAAGTCTCCCATGCGCGACTACATCAATTGCAAATACTGAATACATTGCCGGGGCGAGCTTGGTTGAGTGATTTGTCACAAACCGTTAACTATCGCGCTAATTTGATGGTCTTTGGGCGTCGCTTCTGGCACTTAGATAGTGCAAAATGTAATGAAATGTATCATCTCTTGGGTCAGGATAGTGCCAGTAATGGGTACTGGGCGAGGCTGAGTGAGCTTGCCGATTTACCATTTGAGTTACATGGGGATGTAGCGATAAAACCCAATTGGTTGGCTTTTGAAGCATCTAATGAACTAAAAATTAAGATAAATTTTGCTTATCTAAAAACTCTAACGGATCAATTTTTGCGGGATTCACGACCACTTCTCTACCGTATTAACATCGAAAATGACGGAAATATGACAGAACGCCAAACTGGAAGTTGGTTATTCATCGTTCCTGATACTTGGTGACACTTGAAAAGTGAATGTGATTCAGGCAGAAAGTCCCATCCAATATTTAATGATGAGCCTGATGAAACCTGTTGTCCCCGTAAATCACGGCACCAAAACCAATTTTTCCCCGGCGTGGGTTTGCAACTGTTGCTGATTTTATGTTACTGTATATATATACATAGTAATATATTGGTGTAAATGAAGCTTTCAGATTGGGCAAGAAAACAAGGAATAAGCTATCGTACCGCATGGAACCAGTTTCGTAGCGGCAAGCTTCCTGTGCCTGCAAGGCAGCTGCCTACTGGCACGATCATTGTTGATGAGGTTGTTAGAGAGTCTAAAGCTGTTATTTATACTCGCATCTCCAGCTCCGATCAGAAAAAGGATTTAGATGGTCAAATCGCCCGCTGCCTGAGCTTCGCAAATGCTCAAGGAATTGCTGTATCCGCTACTGTCTCT
>NZ_VFRR01000017.1 GCF_006385675.1 Maribrevibacterium harenarium
TTCATATTCAAATCAGAATGGGTGTTCACGTTCAATCAGTAGAGGTGTTCACATTCATCCAGAATGGGTGTTCAGGTTTGGGCAGAATATGCAGCTATTAGATGAATCAACGGATGGCTATCTTATGTCAGGCCTGTCGGCTCCCAAAAGTTCAGGCGAGAGATCTAGTGCAATAGGTAAGCGTTTCGGGCGGCTTAAAAAGCGTTTGGGTTTTGATGAATCTAAGGTGTTTCATTCGATTCGGAAAACGGTTGCTACGTTGCTCGAAAACGCAAACGTTCCAGAGAATCTGGCTGCTGAAATAGTTGGTCATGAGCATGGATCGTTGACTTATGGCCTGTATTCAGGTGGCTATAGCTACGATGAAAAGCTCAATGCAATCTCCAAGATTGAGTATCCGCTGGTTGATTGAGTATCAACCCTCGTAAATTTTGGTAGCAAATTTTCGAGCCGATATACGTTGTATTCAATTGGAGTGATCCCCCCTTGCCCCTGCTAGGTGACTTGAGTTTTCTATGGAGTGAGGGGGTGGTGTTTGCAAATTTTTTGTTGGCTCATAGGGTGTACCTTCTGAGCCATTCCCTAGAGCTACCTTAATGAGTGGCTCATAGCTGTTGACTTTTCATTGATCCAGCAATATAGATTGATCCATATCTTTTGATCTATCTAATGGAGGGCTTATGGCTGTTGTCGCTTATGTTCGTGTCAGTACTGATGATCAATCAACCCAGAGTCAACGCTTCAAGATCAGCGAGGCGCACTCTGTTGATAAATGGTTTGAAGATGATGCCGTATCAGGGGTAATCAAAGGATCAAACCGAAAAGGCATGAGTGAGCTTCTAAAGTACGTACGAGAGGGCGACAAAGTGGTTGTAAGCGCCATTGATCGTATCGGTAGGGATACCATAGATGTCCTAGAGATCGTCTCACAGCTCGAATCTCAGGGCGTTTCAGTGGTGTCTTTACGTGAAGGTTTTGACCTTTCCACACCCATTGGAAAAGCCATGCTAACCATGCTGTCAGCTATGGCTGAGTTAGAGAGGTCTAACATCAAGGCAAGGCAAATGGCTGGTATCGAAAGAGCTAGAGCAGCAGGCAAGAATCTTGGTAAGGAAAAGGTAATTGATGATAGAGCTGTAGCTGCTTGGAGAGAGGCTAATGGTGCCTCCATTAAGGTAACTGCCGATCACTTTGGGATATCAACAGCTTCCGTTAAGCGAGCATGTAAAGCAGCCAGCGAGAATGGAAATACCCCTTCTAAACCTATGGCAATTAAGTAAGTCGTCATTTTATTGATTGTCTTTTACTATCATTTTTCACTTTTCTATCGCTTCAGTCTATTCGGAGACACTTATGGGGGAGAGCGATCCCCCTATCTAAGTAGTTCATTGAATTTATTTTGGAGAGCGAGAATGTCTGATACGACAACCACTTTTACCGCAGTGTTAGAGAGACTAAAAAATGAACAGAATAGCGGTAGGGTAGCCCCTAAGATCAACTCAAAGTTGAGCATTAAATCAATTCGGGTGGAAGTCTCGGTGTTTCAGCCGAGAGACCTAGGAAATGATACAGGCAGTAAGGAGAACCACATCAGGGGGCTTGTGGATGCAATCTACTGTAATCCTTCAAAAGTGCTAGATCCCATCATTGTTTGGTGGTCAGGAGCAGGATGGTATCTGTTGGATGGTCATCATCGATTGGAAGCGTATAAGAGAGTCATTGCTCAAAAAAGGATCAAGATCCCCAAAATCCCCGTGAGAGTCTTTGAGGGGG
Source organism: Maribrevibacterium harenarium (assembly GCF_006385675.1). Taxonomy (GTDB): domain Bacteria; phylum Pseudomonadota; class Gammaproteobacteria; order Pseudomonadales; family Marinomonadaceae; genus Marinomonas; species Marinomonas harenarium. The sequence goes on from NZ_VFRR01000017.1 coordinate 1,774, forward strand.
ATCTAAACGGAGCTATGTTGGAATCCATAAGGCATAACTCCAAAGATAAATTGCCCATGACAAAGGACGACAAGATCAATCGAGCTTGGCGATTAACCGTGATGCAAGACTTCTCAAAAAGAGAGATTGCGTTGACCTGCAAAGTTGGATCAGCAACGGTGTCACGCATGCGGAGAAAGCTTCAAGAGCTTCAAGAGTTGCAACCGCATGGTTGGCAGGATCTTGCTTTTGGAATGAGTTGGAAGGAAGCACAGCAGTTTCCAAGAAAGGAGAAAAGCTATGATGATGAATGGCAGGATAATCTAGCCAAAGATTGGGCAATGAGATTATCTAAAGCGTTTGGAAAGCAGGCCAGTAAGCAGCCGGAAGTTTTCGCTAGAGCACTAGAATACTACTCCATCAAGTTGCTCAATGATCTGACTGAGTTTCTAAGGCATGACATTGAAGATAATGGAGAGATGGACTTCTAGGTCTCCTAGAGGTGTATCTTCCTTATGTGTGTATCATGATACAGGCAACCCCAAGTTGATACCGATCTAGTCTCCCAAGATGAAAGCTCAATAATTGATCAGTTTGTGTGGTCTGTGAGGTCTAAATCAGTGGGGTTGCCCATCGCTAAAACGATAGAAATGGTTGAGGTTGAGCGTGGGGGTACAACGTGGGGGAAAAGCGTGGGGGTATAACGTGGGGGAAATAAAAAAAGAGGGCTTTCTTAAGTTATTGAAAAACTTAGGAAAATACCCCCTTTCTGGTAGTGGTGGAGATGGGGGGAGTCGAACCCCCGTCCGTCAGTCCGCTGCCATCGGATCTACATGCTTAGTCACTTCTACTGTTTGACCACCTACCGCCCGAAGGACAGGGTGTAGTTGGCGAGCCTGCTTGATCTTTTATCCTTATCCCCAGGCAGGGCATCAGATAGCATCTTGTAGTTTATGATACTGCGGAATCCTGGGCTACAAGCAACCTAGGGGCAGCACACTAGCAGGTTATTAAGCTGCTAGAGCGTAAGTTTCGTCGTTTGCGACTATTTCAATGATACAAGTGGATTTACGAGATCTCGTATCGCTCTCGACATGCACCTCAGGTTTTGTAACCGGCGTCGAAACCATGTCATCCCCGAAGTTGGCGTAATTCTAGCGAACTAATTGGCGCAACGCCAGTTGTTTGCCAGAATCCACATTTAAACCTTATGTTTCATTAAGCGCTCTTTGTCGCGGTTCCAATCCCGTTCCTTAGCACTGTCTCGTTTGTCGTGGTCTTTCTTACCAGTTACAAGAGCGATCTCACATTTGATCTTATTACCTTTCCAGTACAGAGCCATGCAGGCACAGGTTTTGCCCTTTTGCTCGGTGATTTGGATGATACGATCAATCTCGCGACGGTTAAGTAGAAGTCGACGCTGACGTAGCGGTTCACATACTACATGGGTGGAAGCACTCAATAGAGGTGTGATGCGAGCGCCGATAAGATAGGCTTCATTACGGTGAATGATCACGTAGCTATCGACTAGCTGTGCTTTACCTTCCCGTAGGCTTTTCACTTCCCAGCCGGAAAGCTCGATGCCAGCTTCGAACTTCTGATCGATAAAGTATTCATGACGCGCACGTTTATTTAGCGCGATCGTGCCCGAACTAGGGGACTTTTTCTTTTTTGCGTTACTCATGGGGCGAAATTATAAGGTTGATCCAGCTTATTGCCTATGGTTTTCTTGAGGTATACCGCTGAATGATAGAAAATTTGCGCCAATTGGCGAATAGGCCGAAAGCGCTGTGTTTAGTAACTCGTGAGGTCGATCACCGAGCTCATCCATATAAAGAGTTAATGTATGCTCGAGAGTCGTTGTTTACAAGGTATCTGGTCCAGTCCATTGATATTTATTTTTGCCGCCAGTGGCGCAGCTATTGGGCTTGGAAATATCTGGAAATTTCCCTACATGGTGGGGGAGAACGGCGGTGGCGCATTTTTGTTTATCTACTGTCTGTGTATGGTGTTGGTTGGGTTGCCAATGCTAATTGCAGAGGTGGCACTGGGACGAACGGTACGTTCCAACCCCATAGATACGATAAACGATTTAGCTGATCGTAAATTGATCCATAAAAACTGGGTAGCTGTACCTTATCTTGCAGGCTTAGCGGGCGCGCTGATACTAACCTTTTACAGTGTCATCGCTGGGTGGGCATTTGCCTACGCGCAACGTAGTGTTACCGGAAAGTTAGAAAATCTAAATGAGCAACAAGCTGCAAACCTGTTTGAGAGCTTGCTAAGTTCACCGGTTGAATTGCTATTTTGGCATACCATTTTTATGGCGCTGGTGATATTGACGGTGGGGCAGTCGGTCACCCGCGGATTAGCCAGCGTAGTCAAAGTGTTATTGCCGGCACTTATTTTATTACTACTTGGTCTGTGTATATTTTCTCTGATGACAGGCGACAGTAAACGGGCGGTAGAGTTTTTGACCCGTTGGCGTTGGCAAGATTTGTCCTTCGATGTGGCTCTTTCCGCTATCGGTCATGCATTATTTAGTTTAGGTGTTGGTATGGGGGCGATGTTTGCTTATGGTGCCTACATGAACAAACGCATGTCCATCGTGAAAGCCTGTTCTATAGTGGCCGGTCTAGATTTATTAGTGTCGATTCTGGCGACTCTGATTATCTTTCCGTTGGTATTTCAGTTTCAGCTCGATGTGGAGTCAGGCCCGAGTCTACCTTTTGTCTCTTTGCCGATTATTTTCTCATCTCTCCCCGCCGGACAGCTTGTCGGCACTTTATTTTTCGGATTGCTGATCGTCGCTGCATTAACCTCCGCTATAGCCATGATTGAGCTATTTATTTCTTGGTTGCATGAACGTTACTCCATTAGCCGACTGAAGGCAGCTTCTCTAATCGGTGGAGGAATTTGGTTGCTGGGGGTTCCAATAGCGCTGACTTTTTCACATTGGGATAGCAAATTGCTATTTGGTCGCAATTTATTTGAGTTGGTTGATGACATTACCTCTTTTGTGATGTTGCCAATCGCCGCGATTGCTCTATCGGTATTAGTGGTTTGGTATGTACCGACGGAGATGCTCAAAAATGAGCAGATCACACGTAACCCTCGTCACTACAGATGGTGGTACAATGTGCTCAAATTTGTCAGCATTCCGGTAATGGTGCTGCTTACTTTGGCAGGATGGATAGGAGATTAGCTTGAGTCGCATAGAGCGTTTTGCTCACGTCAATTTCAGTCAAAAGCAAATGTATGATCTAGTTAACGACGTGGATCAGTATCCAAAATTTTTACCTGGATGTATTGGGGCGAAAACTCTTTCCCGAACGGATAGAGAGATTGTAGCCTCGTTAGAAGTTGGAAAAGGCCCAGTTCGTCAAGGGTTTACTACCCGTAACCTATTGCAAGAGCCAACGCAAATCGAGATGACATTGGTACAAGGGCCATTCAAAAAACTACATGGTGTTTGGCGTTTTGATGCTCTGTCAGATACTCAGTGTAAAATATCACTGAGTATCGAATTTGAATTAACTGGCATGTTGAAGTTTGCTTTTGGAGGAGTTTTTAGCCAAGTCGCAAATGCCATGGTGGAAGCCTTTAGTGAGCGAGCAAAAGTTGTTTATGGCTGAGAAAATTAGAGTAGAAGTCGCTTATGCGCTTCCAGACAAGCAAAAAATTGTTCCATTGGATGTGGAAGTTGGAACAACGGTTGCCCAAGCATTGATGTTATCTAATATCGATGCGTTTTTCCCGGACTTGGATCTGGCTAATGCCAAGGTAGGCATTTTTGGTAAAGCGGTGAGAAACCCAGAGACAGTTGCATTAAAAGCCGGTGAGCGGGTAGAAATTTATCGTGAGCTTAAGATTGACCCGAAGCAAGCTCGGGCCAATCGTGCCGCCAAAAAAGATTAGCGTTGTTCAATTTTCTGCAGTATGTCGTTGTCAAATATTAGCACTAGATGATCAATTTCACTTTTTTTAGTGTTATCGTCAGCGTACAAACTGGTGTAAAGGTAGTGCCACTCGTTGGGCGCGAATGAGTCTCTTACCATGGGTGTGCCAAGTAAATAAGAGACTTGACTGGCCGACATCCCCACTTTGACTTGTGCGACTTGTTCCTGTTTTAGGACGTTGCCTTGGCTTACGGGAGTTTTATACGGCTCGGGTAATAAGCTACAGGCGCTCAATGACACAGAGGCGAGTAGTAAAAAAATAGTTTTCTTCATTAAGACTGTCCTTCTTTGGGGGCAACTAATGATAAAGTAAATAACGAATAGATCGAATAGAGAATGACTCATGACCAGTGAAAATCAAGAACTCAAAAAAGCCGGGTTGAAGGTAACGCTGCCGCGCGTGAAGATCCTACAGATTTTAGAAAACGCCGGTGACCTTCATATGAGTGCTGATGATGTGTATCGCACTTTGTTGGATCAGGGTGAGGATGTTGGCTTGGCTACCGTTTATCGGGTGCTAACCCAGTTTGAAACTGCGGGATTAGTTGCACGTCACCATTTCGAAGCAGGCACAGCCGTGTTTGAGTTGGCGAAAGGTGACCACCATGACCACATGATTTGCCTTGAAACAGGTAAGGTCATTGAATTCATGGATCCTATTATTGAAAAACGCCAGAAAGAGATCGCGGCAGAGCATGGTTATGATATCGAAGACCACAATCTCATTCTTTACGTGCGTCCTAAGTCAAAGTAGTTTGCTACTGTAAATGAACGTTGCCGAGCATTTCTTTGGCGTGAGCTAGAGTTTGTTCGGTGAGTTCAATTCCTCCCAATAATCGCGCTATCTCGTGTGTGCGATCCGTATCTGACAGGCGATCTACCTTTGAGCTAGTATTGTTGTCTGTCACTTCTTTGCTAACCCGTAAATGCTGATGGCCTTGGGCTGCTACTTGAGCTAAATGGGTTACACAGAAGACTTGTCCACGCTGCCCCACTGATCGCAACATGCGCCCGACCACCTCGGCGATACCACCACTAATACCCACATCTACCTCATCGTAAACTAATGTTGGAATAATAGAGGTGCTGGCCGTGACCACCTGAATGCCCAAGCTAATGCGCGACAACTCCCCACCAGAAGCGACCTTACGAATAGGTTGGGCTGGTTGCCCCGGGTTAGAGGCAATCATAAACTCAATTTCTTCAAAGCCATTAGCTGTCACTTCATCCAAGGGTTGGCAATCAATAAAGAAGCGTGCATGGGGCATACCTAAGCCATGGATCTGTGCTTCAACTTGCTGAGCCAGTTCCTCCTTGGCTTGCATGCGTTTTTCAGTCAATAGGGTGGCACTTGACGTCAGCTGTTGATAAGCGGCTTCTTCTTTATGTTTGAGTGCGTCAATGCTGTCTTCGCCGCCGGATAGCTCGGCAAGTTCTAGCTCAACATCCGCAAGAAGCTCCAGTAGTCGCTCCGGCTGAACTTTATGTTTACGGGCGGTGTCGTAAATATCGCTCAAGCGGTTCTCTACTTCAGTCAGTCTGGCAGGGTCTTGCTCTAGTGTATCCTGATATTGATTCAGGCTAGCACAGGCCTCTTCTGCCTGAATTAAGGCTTGATTCATCATTTCAAGAGCATTTTCAAGTGCAGGAGTTTGTGGGTGTATGCTGCTTGCTTGAGTAATGGCGTGATGCAATAAAGAGCAGACATTGCCTTCGTCGTTTTCTTTGAGTATGGCATTGGCAACGTAAGCTTTGCCTTGGGCGTCTGCAATATTGGCGAGAAAGCTTTGCTCTTTTTCCAGTTCTTCTAGCTCCCCTTCCTTCAGGTCAAGTTGGCGTAACTCGTCCGCTTGGTAGGTTAATAACTGGATTTTTGCCTCCATCGCCGCGCTTATGTTGAGCTTGTTGTGCAGTTCGTCTTTCAGTTTTTTCCACTGATAAAACTCGGTTTGTACGGCTTTAGATAGTTCTGTTAGTTGGCCAAATTCATCCAGTTGACGACGTTGGGAGCTCTTTTTAAGTAGCGATTGATGCTCGTGTTGGCCATGAATATCTACCAAAAAACTACCTACTTCTTTAAGGTCCGCCAATGTGCAAGGACGACCGTTGATATATGCTTTGGAGCGGCCTTCTTTGGTAATTACACGGCGTAAAATGCAGTTTTGTTCGTTTTCTAAGTCGCGTTCGCAGAGCCACTGATAGACATGTGGGTAATTGCTGATATCAAAGGTGGCGCACAGATCGGACTTTTTCTCCCCATAGCGCACTACCGCGGCATCGGTACGTCCACCGAGGCACAATGATAAGGCATCAACCATGATGGATTTGCCAGCACCCGTTTCCCCTGAGATAACAGTCATTCCTGGTTTGAACTCTAGATCTAGATTGTCGGCAATGGCGAAATTCGAGATAGCGATGCTGGTCAACATGTGGCAACTCCGTACAGTTTTATCTGGTTATTTATACAGTGTTTGTTTGTTTTTTGACAAGCCCTTGTTGCGAATTTTATCTGTCTAATTGCGTAAATAATTTGCTTTTCTGGTATTGAAAGCGCCTTGTCAGTCCCCATATAGGCGAATCAGATAACAAAAGCTTTTCTGTTATTTGGAGTGACAAATGAGCGAGCAAGCAACTAACCAGAACCAAGAAGTGGAACTAGACGTGACTAACGAAGAGCAACAGCAAGCCCCAGACGTAGAGCTAGAGCAAGCAGACCCAGTAGTAGAAGAGCAGTCCGATGAACTGGCCAAAGCGCTTGAGGATGTTGCTCTATACAAAGAAGCCGCATTAAGAGCTCAAGCAGAAGCGCAAAATGTGCGTCGTCGTGCAGAGGCTGACGTGGAGAAAGCTCATAAGTTTGCTTTGGAAAAATTTGCAAAATCCGTTATTACGGTGGCGGACAATCTAGAGCGTGCTTTAGCTTCTTCCGATAACCAAGAAGATCCAATGCGTGAGGGTGTGGAATTAACGCTGAAGGATTTGATCGAGACGCTCTCTCGGTTCGATGTTGTTGCTGTAAATCCTGAAGGTGAACCGTTCAACCCAGAGCTGCATCAGGCAATGACCATGGTTCCTAATCCAAACCTAGAACCAAATACAGTGATGGATGTAGTGCAAAAGGGTTACACCTTAAATGGACGCCTGTTGCGCCCAGCAATGGTAGTGGTATCAAGCGCTGCATAAGACTGTCATTTTTTTGACGATAGGCGCTTGAAAAGTAAAAAAGCGCGCCCAAATACAGAAGTAACTGAATAACGTAACGAATTTTACTGGAGATAAAACCATGGGCAAAATCATTGGTATTGACTTAGGTACAACCAACTCTTGTGTTGCTGTCCTTGACGGTGACAAATCTCGTGTTATTGAAAACGCAGAAGGCGATCGCACCACCCCATCTATCGTGGCATTCACCGAAGATGGCGAAACCCTAGTGGGTCAATCAGCGAAGCGCCAAGCAGTAACCAACCCAACGAATACCCTATTTGCGGTTAAACGTTTGATCGGTCGTCGTTTTAAAGATGATGTCGTGCAAAAAGACATCTCTATGGTGCCTTACAAAATCATTGCTGCGGATAACGGCGATGCGTGGGTAGAGGTGAAAGGCGACAAAAAAGCGCCACCCCAAATTTCTGCTGAAGTTCTCAAGAAAATGAAGAAAACCGCAGAAGACTACCTAGGTGAGAAGGTAACTGAAGCGGTAATCACAGTACCTGCTTACTTTAACGACTCTCAGCGTCAAGCGACGAAAGACGCTGGTAAGATCGCAGGTCTAGAAGTTAAACGTATTATCAACGAGCCAACCGCGGCAGCCCTTGCCTACGGCTTAGACAAAGCATCTGGCGACTCTACTATCGCTGTGTATGACTTGGGTGGTGGTACATTCGACATCTCTATCATCGAAATTGCGGATGTAGATGGCGAGAAACAATTCGAAGTATTGTCTACTAATGGTGACACTTTCCTCGGTGGTGAAGACTTTGACATGCGTGTGATCGAGTTCTTGGCTGCTGAGTTCAAGAAAGACACGGGCATTGATCTACACAACGATCCACTAGCACTACAGCGTCTGAAAGAAGCTGGTGAGAAAGCTAAGGTTGAGCTGTCTTCTTCATCACAAACCGAAGTTAACCTACCTTACATCACCGCTGATGCAACAGGCCCTAAACACCTTAATGTGAAGCTAACGCGTTCTAAACTTGAGTCCTTAGTTGAAGAGCTAGTTACCAAGTCGCTAGAGCCTTGCCGTCAAGCATTGAAAGATGCAGATCTGTCTGCTTCTGATATCGATGAAGTTATCTTAGTGGGCGGTCAAACTCGTATGCCTTTGGTGCAAGCGAAAGTGGCTGAGTTCTTCGGTAAAGCGCCACGTAAAGACGTTAACCCAGATGAAGCGGTTGCGATCGGTGCTTCTATCCAAGGCGCGGTACTTGCTGGTGATGTGAAAGACGTGCTATTGCTTGACGTAACTCCGTTGACGCTTGGTATCGAAACCATGGGTGGCGTAATGACAGCCTTGATCGAGAAAAACACCACGATTCCAACCAAGAAATCACAAGTGTTCTCGACTGCTGAAGACAACCAAAATGCGGTTACTATCCACGTACTGCAAGGCGAGCGTAAGCAAGCAGCACAAAACAAATCTTTGGGTCGTTTCGATTTGGCTGATATTCCGCCAGCACCTCGTGGCGTGCCACAAATCGAAGTGAGCTTTGATATCGACGCTAACGGTATTCTGAGTGTATCGGCGAAAGACAAAGCCACTAACAAAGAGCAATCCATTGTTATCAAAGCTTCTTCTGGTTTGAGCGACGAAGAAGTAGAAAAAATGGTACGCGATGCCGAAGCGAACGCGGAAGAAGACCGTAAGTTCGAAGAGTTGGTGCAGGCACGCAACACTGCTGATGGCATGATTCATGCGACTCGTAAAACTCTGACAGAAGCGGGCGACAAAGCGACTGCTGAAGAAAAAGAGGCGATCGAGTCTGCTATTAAAGACCTAGAAGCTGCTCTAGAGTCCAATGACAAAGATCAGATCGAAGAGAAGACCAATGCGTTGACTCAAGCTTCTGGTTCATTGGCGCAGAAGATGTATGAGCAAGCTCAAGCGGGTCAAGCGGATGCGGGTGCAGAACAAGCCGGTGCGAAGCAGGACGATGCAGTTGATGCAGAGTTCGAAGAGGTTAAAGACGATAAAAAATAATGCCTATTAGTCATTAATTATCGTCGTCCCGAAGGGACTAAGGCAAAACACGGGACGTAACCGTGTTTTGCTGTCTTCGGGCCAAGCAATTTGCAATGCAAACACTCGAATAACTCAGGATACCCTGCAATGAGCAAACGAGATTATTACGAGGTACTTGGTGTTAGCCGCGATGCTGACAAAAAAGCGATCAAAAAAGCTTACCGCTCCCTCGCTAACAAGTACCATCCAGACAAGAACCCTGATAACGCAGAGGCTCTTGATAAGTTTAAAGAAATCGCTGAAGCCTACGAAGTGCTGTCATCCGATGACAAGCGAGCTGCTTATGATCGCTTTGGTCATGATGGGGTAAACGGGCAAGCTGGTGCCGGAGGTTTTGGTGGTGCCGGTGGCTTTAGTGATATTTTTGGCGATGTTTTTGGCGATATCTTCGGTGGTGGCGCTGGCGGTGGGCAATCTCGTACCCGTCGCGGTTCTGATTTGCGCTACACCTTGGAGCTAGAACTAGAGCAAGCGGTTTGGGGTTGCGAAGAAAAAATTCGTATTCCGACCTTGGTGGATTGTGAGAAGTGTGACGGCACAGGTGCTAAGCCTGGTACGAAACCAAAAACCTGTCCAACCTGTAATGGTGCTGGTCAAGTTCGCATGTCCCAGGGCTTCTTCTCGGTGCAGCAGACTTGTCCCCAGTGTCATGGTCAAGGTCAGATTATTTCAGATCCTTGTAATTCTTGTCATGGTCAAGGCCGTAAGCAGGAATACAAAACCCTGAATGTGAAGATTCCTGCGGGTGTTGATACTGGCGATCGGATCCGTTTATCAGGTGAAGGTGAAGCGGGAACATTTGGCGGCCCCGCGGGTGATTTGTTTGTTCAGGTGTCCGTAAAGCCCCATGCTATCTTTGAGCGTGATGGTGCCAACCTGTACTGCGAAGTGCCCATTAGCTTCACTACCGCTGCACTTGGTGGCGAGATTGACGTGCCGACGCTAGATGGTCGGGTGCGTCTAAAAGTGACCCCAGAATGTCAGACTGGTAAGTTATTCCGGTTGCGTAATAAAGGGGTTAAACCGGTCCGTGGCGGCCCAGTTGGGGATTTGATTTGTCGAGTAATCGTCGAAACACCGGTAAACCTAACCGAGCGTCAACAAGAGCTATTGCGTGAATTGGCTGAGACAATGGGTGAAGATTCCCATCACTCGCCTAAACAGAAAAGCTGGTTCGATGGCGTGAAGAAATTCTTCGACGACATTAAAAAATAGTGACAGCTAGTTTAGTGATCAAAGGGGCTCAGCGAGCCCCTTTTTCTTTGAGTAAAAACTCAATATGGCGGCGTAATAATCCTGCCGCATTCGTAAAGCTATCATTGTTGGGGATGATGAAGTCCGCCTGATTGCGAATGGCCAAAGTTTTTAAAGAGGCCTGGCGAACGTGACGCATATAGCGGCTGGTGACTTCATTGACATTGCGCCCTCTTTCCGCAATATCGCGTTTTAGTCGACGTACAATAGCGATATCCATGTCAGTATCGACAAATAACAGGTAGTCTACGGCAGCGCGAATAGCGGCATCTTGAAACATCATATGACCTTCCACCAAAACCACTTGAGAAGGGGGGAGGTTACGATAGCCAACGCGACCGTGCTTACTATGGTCATAGACTGGAATTTCATTTGGTTGTTGGCGATTTTTGCAATTATGAATAGCTAGGCGAATGCTTTCTAGGTCGAGGGAGTCGAGATCATCAAAGTTGTAAACATCTGGATCGATGTTGCCACAGCCTTTGTAAAAGCTATCCTGGCAAATAATCGTGAGCTCTTGCTCTAAGCCTTCCTCTAAAAGGGCGCACAGACGGCTTTTGCCGCTACCTGAAATGCCAGTCACGCCGATGACAAGTGCCATGTATTACCTCGAATTGGTGTTGATCAATGCTACAATGATGAGAGTGTGAGTAAATTGGATTTTACCAGAAGATGTGGCGTTCCGCTTCCTGACCTGCTGGTTATGTATTTTATGGGGAGAAGATTTCGAATGTCGTTGGTTGTGTCCCGTTGGCAACTAGGGTTGCTATTTTTGCTAGTATTGAGCAGCAAAATGTTTGCTGCCTCCTCCGAAGCCGAGTTATTTGGTATTAAAATCAATGATCTAGAAAAATCGCAGTTTGAGTCTCATTTAAAGAAAATGGGCCTAGAGGCTTATCCGTCCTATCACCAAGGGGTTGTAACTTACAGCTTGGGAAAAGAAGGGATTTTAGGAATAAAAAATTTGTCGGTGTCCTTCAATCGCTTTGCTTACTTTCAGCAGGCAACTATGTCCGGTGTGGTAGAGAATGCTAAGCAGCGCTCTACATTGGGGCGTTTGTTAGTGGAGAAATACGGGGAGCCCACACAGGGTTTTGTGCGCGATGGCTATGGTCGAGCGACTTGGTATTTCTCCGATGGCACCATGATCCAGTTGCGTAATACCACTTTTGATGTGTCGGTCATTTATGTGGATCAGGCCCCCAAGCAAGTTTCAACTTCTGGGCGTATCGATGTCGAAGCCTTGTTGCGTAAATCCAGATAGTTAATCATGAATGTTCTGTTAGAAATTAACGCTGCAGCAGCTCAAGTACTGCATCCTTATCTGAGGGATATTGCTTTGGCATTAGTGGCAACCATCCTAGTGATTTATGGTAACTGGGTTAATGGGGTATTGAAACGAGCTGTGTCGGGGTGGGTGTTTATCGCCCGAGTTGGTGCTTTTATCCTCATGTGCACCTTTGGTTATGGTTTGATTACTTTTTGGACTCAGCCATTAGTGTACTGGCTATTACAGCAGGTTCCTTATTTGTATCGTCCGATCGCCGTTGCGATAGCGTTTAGTTTTCTGGGTGTTTTAGCGGAAAGAAAGCGTCATTTGTAAAAAATGCAAAGAAATTTTGCTTCATTTTTTGTTATAAAATTACGTTATTTCTCGATATTTTCTTCTTCCATTTCTCGTCCTTGCGCCCATTGTTGTAAATTTTCAACAAGACTGTTGTGTTGGCGTTCTTTTCATAAAAAAACACCCTAAGTTACCGAAAATTAAGCAATTTTGTAGGCTTCTTACAATTTGTATAGTGGTGATTGACAAGGTAGACTCGCCCCAAATTTAGAACATTTGCTTATTTGGGGGCAGATAATGACAAGCACTTGGTTAGAAACCGTTTCCAAAGTTGAATCCATGATTCCTCTGTTGGGTAAATTAGGACGTGAACAATCCGTTAAGGTGCAGCTTGCTGGACAAACATTGCTAGCTGACTCTGTAGCCGGCCTAATTGCGGTATTTGACCAGTATCCAGAGTTGGATCTTGTGCAAGTTGAGCAAGTATTGAATAACTTGCTAGATAGCGGCGTCGCTAACGTAAGTGTTGAGCTAGAAGAAGTGCTGGCACAGATGGATCTAACCGCGTTGGCTGGAAACGCACCTAAAGGCGGTGCTGTGCCGGTTGTGCTGTACGGTTTTGGCCGTATCGGACGTCTAGTTGCTCGTCGTATGTGTGCGATGGGGCACACTACGCCAGGTATGCATCTTGCCGCGATTGTTGTTCGTAAAGCAGGCGATAACGACCTTGCGAAACGCGCTAGCTTGTTAAAGTTTGACTCAGTTCACGGTACTTACGACGGTATCGTAAAAGTTGACGCAGACAACGAGCAATTGATCATCAACGGCCAAGCTGTGAAAGTCATCTATGCATCTGACCCAAGTGAAGTAGATTACACCGCCTACGGTATCGAAAATGCCCTAATGGTAGATAACACTGGTCGCTGGCGCGATCATGACGGCTTGAGCGTACATCTAGCGCGCCCAGGTATTGAGCGCGTGGTGTTAACTGCTCCTGGCAAACAAATGAAAAATATCGTATTTGGCGTTAACGATAGCGATATTACTGCTGAAGATTCGATCCTATCTGCGGCTTCTTGCACTACCAACGCGATTACCCCGATTCTTTCCGTGCTTGAAGAAAAATACGGTATTGAATCTGGCCACGTTGAGACAGTTCACGCTTACACTAACGACCAGAACCTAATCGATAATGTTCACAAAGGTGATCGTCGCGGTCGTGCAGCAGCGCTTAACATGGTTATGACAGAAACTGGTGCTGCCAAAGCGGTGTCTAAAGCGATTCCATCTTTGGAAGGTAAATTAAGCGGTAGCGCGATTCGCGTTCCTGTGATCAACGTATCCATCGCTGTTCTAAGCCTAACTTTGAAAGCTACTACTACCGTAGAAGAGATCAATGCGCTACTTAAGAAAGCGTCAGACTCTGCTGCATTGGCGGGTCAAATTGGCTACAGCGCTGAAGCGGATGCCGTAAGCTCAGACTTCATTGGTAGTGAGCAGGCAGGTATTTTAGATTCTCTGTCTACTAAGGTTCGCGGTAATCAGGCAACCCTCTACGTATGGTACGACAACGAATATGGTTACAGCTGTCAGGTAGTTCGCTTGATGGAAAAGCTAGCCCAGTACGGTTTGGTAACTGAGCAAGCGAGCACAGAGCAAGCTGCATAATAGATTGACCGGACACATTAAGCATGTGTGTTAGTTCGGCGACCTTCGGGTCGCCGTTTTTTTTGCATAAAAAAATATATGGCCAAAAAAAACGGGCCAGAGGCCCGTTATAAAGTAACTAGCAGTTGCGTGACGACAAACTAGGATAATATCGCCACACTCTAATTGTGGCTGTGGGGGCACAATTAGAGTAAAGAGGAGTTGCATTCCTCGTTTCAGGTTGCTGTCCAACCCAAAACATGAGCCCATTGTAGCGCTTGCTAGATTCAGCTCAATCGATTTAAACTAGCTTTTTGCAATAGAAATGCTAATGCCAAATGCTTTGGGTGGAGCGATGCATAAGATTCCATATGGTTTTCTATATACCTTTGTAGTGGCGGCGAAACATCTTAGTTTTACTAAGGCTGCGGAAGAGCTGCATTTGACCCAAGGGGCCATTAGTCAACAAATTCGAGGGTTGGAAGAGCGCTTAGGGTTTGCGCTCTTCGTCCGCTATCATCGGCGCTTGGAGCTAACGGAGGCAGGAGCGCGTCTAGCCTTGCATTCCGGTCAGCATTTTACCCAATTAGAAGAGTTAGTAGCGGAATTACGGGAAGGGGCAATGGATAACATTGTTACCCTGTCAGTGATGCCATCATTCGCTACTAGGTGGCTGATGCCTCGTTTGGGATCATTTCAGCAGGCCTATCCAGACTTGCAATTACGTATTCAAGCGAGTGATCGGGAAGTGGATTTCAAACGAGATCGAATTGACGTTGCGATCATTCATTCCCATCTACATAACCGCCATGACTATGCTGTTCCTTTACTAAAAGATAAAGTTTTCCCAGTGTGTAGCCCTGCCTACCTACAGGCTCATCGGCTGACTTCTCCGCAAGATTTAGCTAGGGTGCGCTTGTTAAATGATGATTCAGAATGGCGTTTTCATAGTCCCTACGCAGAATGGGATGCTTGGCTTGCACAGGCTGGTGTGGTTGGTGTTAAGCCAAGTCGAGGTATGAGTTTTAATCGCGGTGACTTGGCTGTGCAGGCTGCTTTAGCAGGTCAAGGCGTTGCCTTGGGGCGCACGCCGTTGGTTATGGATGATTTGCGCCAAGGTCATTTAGTACGTCCATTTGATATCACGCTGGATCAGGGAAATGCTTACTTATTCGTCTGCCCTAAGCCTTATCAGGAACGGGAGCCAGTGCAGCAGCTACTGAATTGGTTGGTGGATGAATGTCGGAATTACAGCCCCGCAGATGCCTGTCCGCAGTTGTTGTGATTCATCGCGTTAGAATAAGCTGCAAACTGAGGTATTTTTTTGTAAAACAGTGTATAAAGAATCATGCACCGATATTTACAATTTGAAATTGACACAATAGGTGTACCGTCCTGGCTAGAGGAACTAGCTATTCTCATTGATGTTTAGATAAGGGTTGATCAACATGGCAAAATTGCATGCGGAAGTTCAGCAAGACGACTTCATGAAATTTGGTGGAGAGCGTCCAAGTTACTTGGATATTGAGGATGACTTGATGGCGCTTGGTGGCCATGGTGTGGCTGGCAACAACTTTAAAAAAGACGTGATGAAAAAAGCAGGTTGGACAGGTGGTGCGCTGGCGACTTATGCTTCCCGTCCTCAGGTTGCTCAAGCGGCATTCAATCGTATTCGAGTTTTGCTGCCGAAAGTGCAATCTCCTCAAGAGTTGCTGAAATTGTTGGAAAGTAAGTAACCTTAGGCAAAAATGGCTGCACTACGCAGCCATTTTAGTGATGCAGCTATTCCCGTTTACTTCTCGGCGTCGGCAATGGCGCGTATACCGTACTCTTCGTCCAAGATGCGACCGATAACGTTGTCGCCTGCTAGGTGATGTGCGTATTGCATGTGTAGGCAGCGTACTTGATCCCAATTTTTAATGCCGCCAATCCCTAGCTCTTCAAATAAGTGAGTAAAGCCTTTTTCTTCGATAATGGCTTTGTGTTCAGCCGACATGGCATCCCAGCGGCGTTTGATGTAATCCTGGTGGGAGCGATGGTGCGCGGCACGTAATTCTGGGTCTTGCTGGATGCGTAATTCCAATTCTTTAACGATACCCTGGCTTTCGATACGCGCCAGTGCTTTATCAATGGCACTACTTGAAAGCCAGTAGAGCGTGGGAAAGGGCTGGTCAAACACCCAGGTTTCCATTTCTAAAACTTGTGGCACACCTTGAGGAGAATAGTGGGCGATACGTCTGATACCACTTGGCGCTCGGCCTAATTGTTGGGTGATGATGTTAAGGTCAGATTCTGAAAGTGTGGTCATGTAGTTAGGACATAAATGCTGGGAAGCTGGCTGCAAACTTCTGAATCCATTCGGCTGCCGCTTCGTTATAGTTCAGGCGGCGTCCCTGATGTTTTGCTTGGCGCCGATAGTGCTCGATTTGGGATAGTTGTTCGATCATGCGCACACAGTAACACTCGTCCTGAATCGGGAACTCGATTGCAATGCGGTATTCTTCCTGTTCCTTGTCGCACCAGACGATACGTCCAGTCACACAAAAGTTTGGGTCAATTTCCGCTAATGCTACTCGTACGCAATCTCCTGGGAGGTAGGCTTCAGCAGCGAGACAAGTAATACCAACAAAGCCCTCTCGGGGAGCTTGCGGCGTAGGGAAGACTTGCTTCTCTATCAAAGTAAGCTCAAGCGGTAAATCTTTGGGATGAGCAACAAATTCCATCGCACCAGCCAGGTAATGTGTTAATCAGTCTATCGGCCAATCCGCCAGAGAGTTTATAAAGAAAGCGAATTGTACGCTTTTTACACTCCCTGTACAGAATGATCTTTTAATATTTTGTCGTTTTTGGATAGCCATATTCTATATCCGACACTGTGCCCCGAATTTCAAGGAAGTAACTCGCTCTCGCTGGGGAAATGTCCGATGTTACAAACAACTTAACTTGTTAGATGAAGGTTTGCTTGGCAAAGTTCCCCGAGCACTCGAATTGCGTTGTCGGTGCTGTTATCCCAAGGCAGGGCGTAGTTAATACGCAAATAGTTATGGTAGCGATCATGCAAGCCGAATGCCTGTCCGGGCATAATGACAATATTTTGTTGCGCAGCGTGTTGGTAAATAGCGAGTGCGTCAATCGACTCAGGCAGTTCAACCCAGAGTAAAAAACCACCTTGAGGTTGTGAGCATTTGGTCTGCTCAGGGAAATACTGTTGGATAAGTGCTACACAACGTGCGAGATTTTCTTGGTATGCCTGACGGGTTTTACGTAAATGGCGGTCGTAGGCGCCATTCTCAAGAAAATTGGCGATAGCCGTTTGCGTTAACGTTGGTGATGCCAGTGATTGAGCATGGGCCAGTGCCTCGATCTTATCCTGCCAGGCGCCACCAACTAGCCAGCCAACTCGAAACCCCGGTGCAATGCTTTTCGAGAAAGAACTGCAATAAATCACCTGTTGATCTTTATCGTCCGCTTTTAGTGCATGTTCCCGTTGCTCCGCATAGCCGAGCTCACCGTACACATCGTCTTCGATAACAACCAGATCGTACCGTTGCGCTAATGCCAATAGGCGTTTACGTGCTCCCGGAGGCATGGTGGCGCCGGTAGGGTTTTGGTTATTTGGTGTAACAATGCAGGCACTTACCTTGGTTTTTTGTAGCTCTTGCTCAAAGCTAGAGAGATCAATGCCAGTTTCTCGGTGACAAGGGATCTCAATAGCTTGTAGTCCTAGCACATCGATAGCTTGTAGTACGCCATGGTAGGCTGGGGATTCTATGATGACCTTATCGCCACGTTGTGTCGTTGCTTGGAGAGCCAGCAGAAGAGCATTTTGGCAGCCAAGCGTCACGGTAATATCTTCCATGGCGGTCTGACAACCTGCATCAAGCATGCGGATAGCGATCTGACGCCGCAATACTTCAGAACCGGGGGTAAAGGCGTATGTGGCACAGATTTCTGGTTCCAGGCGCATTAACCTACCTACCGAGCGCTGCAATTGCCGAATTGGTAAATACAACCCCTTGGGAATGGCTGCAGCGAATTGGGTCACATCCGATTTTTGCGAGGCATGGAGTACCTGATTTAGCAACGTCATGATCGAGGTGACTTTGCTGGTGTGTGGCGCGCCGGTCATCGTGGTTTGTGTCGGTAGACTCTGACTGCGCTTGGGTAGCGAATGGACAAAATACCCTTTTTGAGGGCGTGCTTTGATAATGCCGCGATCTTCCAGCAAGCGGTATGCCTGCAATACGGTCGCCACGCTCACGTCAAATTGTTTGCTGGTTTTGCGCACTGACGGAATTTTGGTATCAGGCAGGTAAATACCTTCACGAACCTGCTGCTCGATAGTATTGGCAATCTTTTCGTAAAGGTTTTTTTCCATAGTTAACTATAAAATCGTTATGTTTAGAGCAGAGCAATTTACCAGAAGCGGCTTGCGTTGCCTATGTAGGCCCAACATTCAGCAAAGAAATGTGGTTGTCCCGCCAGATGTCATAGGGCTTCCTTGGCGAAGATGCAGCGTCGTAATGAGGAAGATTTTGGCTCTTTTGTTTGTATCGAATTAGAGTAGTATGCAGGTACTAAAGGTGGATTCTTGGAGAACAAAATGACAATTCAAGCAGGCGATCTGTTACCCCATGGACAGTTTCAAGTCATGACAGATTCTGGGCCACAGGATATTGATGTGGCTGAGTTTTTTGCTAATAAACGGGTCGTTGTAATGGCGGTGCCCGGAGCATTTACACCCACTTGTAGTGGAGCCCATTTGCCAGGCTACGTTCAGCACTATGACGACTTTTTAACAAAAGGTATTGATAGCATCGTCTGTCTTTCCGTGAATGATGTCTATGTGATGGATGCTTGGGGTAAAGATCAAGGGGTTGGTGCTATTGTCATGGCAGCGGATGTATTAGGGGAGTTTACCCTATCAATGGGATTGGAAATGCGCGGCAAATTTGGCTTGCGTAGCCGCCGTTATGCCATGTTGGTCGATAATGGCATAGTGCAACAGATGTGGTTAGAAGAGCCGGGCGAATTTTCTATCAGTGCTGCTGAGCAGGTGCTTCAGTCATTGTAACGCTTATAGCTATTTGTGGTGATAACTTGCTAATTTGTCCGGAGCATACCAATATTGGTTGGTAAGACAATAAGTTATAAATAAGGAGGGCGATCATGAAGTATGAAGATCGCGTCGATGCCCTAGTCGCGCCGAAGGGTGCGCTGGAAATGTTATCTCAAGATGAAATAGCCCGCATGTCTTCCCAAAGTGGGTCCTTGCATGAGTTGTTCCGCCGTTGTGCGTTGGCCATACTGAATTGTGGCAGTGACTCTGATGATCCATCAGAGGTTATGGAGCAGTTCCATGACTTCGAAATTCACATGGTACAACAGGAACGTGGCGTCAAGTTGCAGCTCGTCAATGCGCCAGCCAGTGCCTTTGTTGATGGGCGTATGATCAGTAGCGTGCGGGAAATGCTGTTTAGTGTACTGCGTGACATTATTTTCACTTATCACGAGTACAACCTAGATCGAGGCTTGAATAATGCCTCTTCAGACAAGATTACTAATGTGGTGTTTGAGCTGTTGCGTAACGCCAACGTATTTCGTCGGATACAAGCACCCGATATGGTGGTGTGTTGGGGGGGGCACTCAATTGCTCGTCACGAATACGACTACACCAAACATGTTGGTCACGAATTAGGGTTACGTCACCTTAATATCTGTACTGGTTGTGGTCCCGGCGCCATGAAAGGGCCCATGAAAGGGGCGGCAATCGCCCATGCGAAACAGCGTGTAACCAACGGTGTCTATCTCGGATTAACCGAACCCGGCATCATTGCCGCTGAGTCGCCCAACCCGATCGTGAACCAATTAGTTATCATGCCGGATATTGAGAAGCGCCTTGAGGCTTTTGTGCGTACGGGACATGGGATCGTAGTATTCCCCGGTGGCGCTGGTACCGCAGAAGAAATTCTGTATTTGCTGGGTATCTTGTTACACCCACGTAATGCGGATGTGCCGTTCCCGTTGGTGTTTACCGGGCCAAAAGAAAGTGCTGCCTATTTTGAGCAAATTCACAGTTTCATCGGTGATGTGCTAGGACCTGAGGCTCAGAATAAGTACCGTATCATTATTGACGATGGTGCTGAGGTAGCCCGAGTGATGGCCCAAGGCATGGAAGAGGTGCGGCAGTATCGTAAAGCCCACCATGATGCTTTCTATTACAACTGGAAGCTGTTTATTCCAGAGGAGTTCCAGCATCCATTTGAGCCGACCCATGAAAATATTCGTGGTTTAAACCTGCACTTTGGTCAAGAGGTTCACCTGTTGGCTGCGGATCTGCGTCGGGCATTTTCTAGCATTGTGGCAGGTAATGTTAAAGCTCAAGGGATTGCAAGCATCAAGCAGCATGGTCCCTTTGAAATACATGGCGATCCGAAGCTCATGCAAAAGCTCGATGCTCTATTAGAAGCTTTTGTTGTACAGCAGCGTATGAAGTTACCGGGCAGTGTGTACGAGCCCTGCTACCGCGTAATTACTGATTAATTGGTGGTGTAAACCAAAAGAAACCCAGCCTCGGCTGGGTTTCTTATTGAATTAGGTGTTGGACTGCAGCTTAGCTTAAGTTGCTGCGAATGCGTTCTTGGTGAGCAAGAACTAGCTTCCCGGAGATACTGGCAGGGTTGGGTATGTTTGGTAGTTCATCAACCGGCCAAAAGCCTGCTTCGGCAATTTCCCCAACAGCCGGTGTCACCTCGCCAGAGGCGTATTCTGCAAAAAAACCGACCATTATTTGATGTGGGAATGACCAGGGTTGGCTACCCATGTACTCCAAGTTACGGATGGTAATACCGACTTCTTCCTGAACCTCGCGG
Source organism: Maribrevibacterium harenarium (assembly GCF_006385675.1). Lineage (GTDB taxonomy): Bacteria > Pseudomonadota > Gammaproteobacteria > Pseudomonadales > Marinomonadaceae > Marinomonas > Marinomonas harenarium. The sequence continues at coordinate 22,291 of NZ_VFRR01000017.1, forward strand.
ACTACCGCTTGCTCAAGAGATTCTCCAGCTTCGACGAATCCGGCAATGTTGCTAAAGTGCCCAACTGGGGCGTTGACGTTGCGGGCCAAGAGCAATTGATTGCCTTTACGAACTGATACGATCACGCAGGGAGAAATGCGCGGGTAATGGCGCAAGTTACAGCGGGGGCAAATTTTTGTATGTTCTTTGTCGTGCTTGTCTTTTAGTGGAGTGCCACAACGACCACAAAACTGGTGATCCACGTCCCAGGTAGAAAGTTGGTGAGCGCGACTTAGGACACTGTAAGTGGTCTCGTCTGGGGTTAGGATAAGCTCCCTTAGGCCTTGTTCTGTAAACCCTTTGGGAGGTTGTCGGAAGCGGCAGACGAACACGTCTTTGCCCTCTAATTGACCACAGTAAACGGAGCGCATATCAGCGGTAGGATGAAAGTCTTCAAAGCTAAATAAATAGCGTTGCTGCTGCGTTAGCACTAAATGATTGCTCAGTAGAATATAGAGAGCTTCTTTATGTGGCTTAGGGTGAGGATGGCTGCCGATTTCTAACATACGGGTTCGCATTTTAGGTGAAAGAGACCGGCTAAACTAACGCGAACCGGCCCCTCGTGCAACCTAAGACCAGTTTAAAATCACTTTGCCAGAAGCACCCGACGCCATAGTGTCAAAACCTTGCTGAAAGTCTTGAATATCGAACTGGTGAGTGATGATTGGTCGAATATTCAATCCCGATTGCAGCATGGCTACCATTTTGTACCAAGTCTCGTACATTTCGCGGCCATAGATACCTTTAATGGTTAAACCTTTAAAAATGACTTGGTTCCAGTCGATGCGAGTGTCTTGCTCAGGAATGCCTAGCAAGGCAATTTTGCCGCCGTGGTTCATGCTGCTCAGCATGGATTGAAACGCCTGTCCGTTGCCGGACATTTCTAGTCCCACGTCAAACCCCTCAGTCATGCCGATCTCTGCCATTACCTCAGGTAGAGATTCTCGGGTTACGTTGACGGTACGAGTAGCGCCCAGCGCCTTGGCTAGCTCTAGCCGGTAGTCGTTTACGTCGGTGATTACTACATGGCGCGCGCCAACATGTTTGGCGATGGCGGCTGCCATGCTACCGATCGGGCCTGCGCCCGTGATGAGTACATCTTCACCAACTAAGTCGAAAGACAGGGCGGTGTGGGTCGCATTGCCAAATGGGTCGAAAATACTGGCCAAATCATCACTAATATCAGCTGGGATTTTGAAAGCATTGCTGGCTGGTATCGCGAGGTATTGGGCAAAAGCGCCAGGGCGATTGACGCCAACCCCTTGGGTTTTACGACATAGATGACGTCTACCAGCGCGGCAGTTGCGACAGTGGCCGCAAGTGATGTGGCCTTCTCCAGAAACACGGTCGCCAATTTTAAATCCTTCTACTTCTTGGCCGATTTCCTCAATGACGCCAACGAATTCATGTCCGACGGTCATCCCCAATGGAATAGTTGCTTGGGCCCAATTGTCCCAGTGGTAGATGTGCATGTCGGTACCGCAAATGGCGGTTTTTAGCACGCGAATTACCACATCATTGTGGCCGCAGCTGGGGCGTTCTTTTTCGGTTAGCCAAATCCCTTGGCTGGGGTTTGATTTGCTTAAGGTAATCATGTCTTGCTCCTAAATCAGATGATCCCCAATTTTTTGCCGGCATTGGTAAAGGCTGCAACGGCAATTTCGAGGTCTGCTTGGCTATGGCTAGCGTTCATCTGCGTGCGAATACGTGCCTGGTTTAAGGGAACAACTGGGTACGAAAAACCGGTAACGAGTACACCGTTACTATTGAGTTCTTGGGCGAGGCTTTGAGTGAGCTGGGCATCGCCAATCATAATTGGGATGATGGGGTGTTCTCCAGGCTTTAAGGTGAAGCCAGCAGCGCTAAGTGCCTCCCTAAAAAAGCGTGCATTCGCGAACAGTTGCTGGCGTTGCTGTGGCTGCTGGGTGATTAATCTTAGTGCCGTCAGGCTGGTTGCCACAATCATTGGCGCTAAGCTGTTAGAGAATAAATATGGTCGCGAACGTTGTCTTAGCATATCAATGACCGTTTGCTTGGCACTGGTATAACCACCTGAGGCGCCACCTAGGGCCTTACCTAGGGTGCCGGTGATGATGTCCACACGCCCCATAACACCACAGTGCTCATGGCTGCCTCGACCATTCTCTCCCAAAAAGCCTACGCCATGGGAATCATCAACCATGACCAAGGCGTCAAACTGGTCGGCGAGGTCGCAAATGGCTGCTAGATCAGCAATAGTGCCATCCATCGAAAATACACCGTCAGTGACAATCATAATGGTACGAGCGCCCGCGGCTTTGGCTTGCTCTAGCCGGGTGCGTAAATCCTGTAAGTCGTTATTGGCGTAACGGTAGCGCCGCGCTTTACATAAACGAATGCCGTCAATGATGCTGGCATGATTCAGTGCGTCGCTAATAATGGCGTCTTCTTCGCCAAGTAGTGTTTCAAAAAGCCCGCCATTGGCATCAAAACAGGAGGAGTAAAGGATGGTGTCCTCCATGCCAAGAAAGTCACTAAGTTCTTGTTCAAGCTGGCGATGAATCGTTTGGGTGCCACAAATAAAACGCACGGATGCCATACCGAAACCGTATTGATCAAGCGCCTCATGGGCAGCGGCAATGATTTGTGGGTTAGATGCCAGGCCCAAATAGTTATTGGCACAAAGGTTAATCATCTGGGGGGCAGTCGTGGTTGCAACAAATCCTGCCTGTGCGCCAATCAAAGTCTTCTCTTCCTTATACAGGCCTTGTGTTTTGATGGTATCCAGCTCACTTTGTAGTCGTTGAAAAAATTCGCTTCTCATTATTTTTGCTCCTAATGTCTTTCCTTGAGTGTAGAAACAAACTAACCGGATTGGGTAGATGCAGTGACCATCTGAAACGACCGTAACAGTTTGGTGTCATAGCGCTGCGGAGTCACGTAAACTGTAAGAAATGTTTAGGAGAGCGAGTTTCATGTTGAAAAAATTATCGGTGGCAGGCTTGTGTGCCACTGCCATAAACGCATCGGCCCAAGATTATTTGCCGATTTTGCAATATCACCACGTGTCTGATAATGCCCCCTTTTCGACCTCGGTGACCCCTGCCCAGTTTACCGAGCATATGGATTACCTCCGTGATGCCAATTTTCAGGTGTTGCCTTTGGCTCAAGCCCTAGCGGATATTCGTGCCGGTAAGCCGTTACCGGATAAAGCGGTAGCGATTACTTTTGACGATGCCTATCGCAATATCTATGAACAAGGTTTTCCAATTTTAAAAGAACGTGGTTTCCCGTTTACGGTATTCATCAATACCGGGCCAGTAGAGCAGGGCAACAAGAGCTTTCTGACTTGGGATCAGATGCGGGAAATGCAGCGTTTTGGTGGGGAGTTTGCCAATCACACCGTAGGTCACCCTTATCTACTGCGTTTGGAGCAAGGGGAAACGGTTGAGGCATGGTGGTCTCGCATTACCCATGAAATAGAGCAAGTGGAAACCGCGCTAACGACTCAATTGGGTGAGTCTCCAAAAATGCTAGCGTATCCGTATGGTGAATCCGATGCCCAAATTCAGGAGTACGTAACAGACCGAGGGATAATTGGTTTCGGGCAACAGTCGGGAGTGGTTTATCAAGGATCAGATTTTGCCAATTTGCCCCGCTTTCCCGCTGCGGGCCATTATGCCAAGTTAGCGACCTTGAAAACCAAGCTAAATGCTAAGCCAATGCCTCTTATCGATACTCAAGTAGGTGGGCTATATGCAGGGCAGGAGCCAGTGAGTATGACGATGCAGTTCGATAAGACTGGCTATCGCTTTAAAGAGCTTGCCTGTTATGTGTCTGGGCAAAATCAGGCAGAGCTTATCTGGCTTGATGAGTTGACGGTGAAAGTCGTTGCTGAGCGCCCCTTCCGTGCAGGCCGTAGCCGCATAAACTGCACTATGCCTGATAAGACAGGTCGCCACTATTATTGGTTTTCTAACGTTTGGATTAAGCCAAAAGGGGATGAGGGTTACGTAAGCGAAAAAAACGAAAAATTTTAAAAAAAAGTGTTGCACAGAAATTTCAAATCCGTAATATACACCTCGCTCGCAACGGAGGGGTGGCAGAGCGGTTTAATGCACCGGTCTTGAAAACCGGCGAAGGTTAGTAGCCTTCCGAGAGTTCGAATCTCTCCTCCTCCGCCATCTTCACTTAGTGAAGTAAATTGTGAGAAAAATTAGTTGTTCCCTGATAGCTCAGTTGGTAGAGCAAATGACTGTTAATCATTGGGTCACTGGTTCGAGTCCAGTTCAGGGAGCCATCGGAGTATAGCGCAGTCTGGTAGCGCGCCTGCTTTGGGAGCAGGATGTCGGGGGTTCGAATCCCTCTACTCCGACCACTAATTTAGTCTAATGGTAATGGTGGGCGTAGCTCAGTTGGTAGAGCTATGGATTGTGATTCCATCGGTCGTGGGTTCGAGCCCCATCGTCCACCCCATTACCTCCTTGTTGGGTCGTTAGCTCAGTTGGTAGAGCAGTTGACTTTTAATCAATTGGTCACTGGTTCGAATCCAGTACGACCCACCAACTTTCTCTGATATTAATTCCCTGATAGCTCAGTTGGTAGAGCAAATGACTGTTAATCATTGGGTCACTGGTTCGAGTCCAGTTCAGGGAGCCATCGGAGTATAGCGCAGTCTGGTAGCGCGCCTGCTTTGGGAGCAGGATGTCGGGGGTTCGAATCCCTCTACTCCGACCATCAGGTCACGAGATTTTTCTCACAAGAATGGGTCGTTAGCTCAGTTGGTAGAGCAGTTGACTTTTAATCAATTGGTCACTGGTTCGAATCCAGTACGACCCACCATTCTTTCTCTTCTTTTCTCTTTCTTCTCTAGTATTTTCTAATCGCTAATCGCTAATCGCTAATCGCTAATTTTCAGATGTTTTGGTGTCTGTTGCTGCCTTTGGTTGCCCATAAGGTTTATGGGTGCACTGAAGTGGTGTTTTGATTTGGTGTGCTTGGTGTGGCGGGTGATTTTGGTGTTGATTAAATAGCTGCCGACTTTGATTGGGTGCGATCTAGATTTGAGTGTTTGGCTTAAATGAGGTGTCTACGGATGTAGAAAAAAGAAATGGTGGAGGGAGGTGGATTCGAACCACCGAAACTTTCGTGGCAGATTTACAATCTGCTCCCTTTGGCCACTCGGGAACCCCTCCACAAGAGCGGGGCAAATAGTACTTGCCTCGCCTTGTAATGTAAAGCCTTTTTTAGTGCTTGCCGAGTAATTTCTCTAATTTGGCTTTCATGCGCTCTTCAGCAGAAAGATTGGCAAACGGGTCGTCCTTTTCAGCAGCAATTTTTGTGGCTTTGTTGCTGGTTGGTTTGGTTTGGGTGCTTTGGTTACGCTTATTAGTGGGTTGTGGGCGTGACTTCTTCATTTTCATTGCTGCTGGGGCGCGCTTCTCAACCTTACCAGCAGGAGTCGGTGTAGTGTTAGGTAGAGCAGGCTCATCGCTTACTGGCGTGCCATTTAGGTCAATGCGCGGTTGTCCGGTAAGTAGGCACTTTTTATAGCGGTCAGAGCGCGTATAGGTGGCTAGGGCACGGCGCTGCTTACTGGCGTTGAAGTTATCATCGAGTTCCATGTCCTTATCGATCCCTACTTTCAGCGGGCGAGGATTGTTCCAGTCAAACGCTTTCGGGTAGCGTTCTTCCAGTAGGCGAATCAAGCGACGGTTGTTTTTCTGGTTCTTTTGGCGGCGTTTTTGTTCAGCGCTTAAAGTTGTCGTGGTGTCATTGATCGCTTCCTGGTTGGCATCTTCAGAAAGTAGCTGTTCAGAGGCCTCTGGCGCGATAGTTTGATTTTCTTGGGTCATGGTTTCGATTGATTGATTAGTGAATGTCTCTGGAAGATTGGCGCTTGGTGCCGTCATGCCAAGATCAAAGCAAAGCTGATTCTCGGTATCTCCCGCGTTGTTATGACCATCCTCGGGATTTAGTGGAAGTAGGTCAAGGGATTCTTCTATGTAGAGTTGTAACCGGTCTTCAGTAGAGCGCTTCAATGGCTGTGCCAGCAGGTCTGGCTGTGCCGCTTGTGGAGTAACTGGAGTCGGTGATGTTGCGCTCAGAGAGCGTAAGCGCTGGATTTCTTCATGAGCCTCGCTCAGTGCTGTTAGAAGCGTTTCTATACGCTGTTCCAGCGTTTTGATAAGTTGATCCATGAGGAGCGTCCCTATAGCGGATTCAATGGCACGGAAGGAGTATTGGCACGTCCGACCATTTCATGTCTCTGTTGTTCGGTGGGCATAACAATGGTGGTAAATGGGTTGTGTAGCCACCAACGATAAGCGCCAAATGCAGCCAGCACCACGAGCAAAGTAGAGAAAAGTTTCATAAGCTAAAAAGCGAGTCCAACGCCAATAGTCGCCATTTTGTCGTAGGCTGTGTTGTCACTATTAAAGACTTTGAGAAAAATATCCATGCGGGTGTTATTGGAGGTTGCGACACGTAAGCCTGCTTCTGGGTAGTAAGCATTATTGTCTACCAAGTAGTAGCCTAGGCCTAAATAACTCCACACTGGGGTGCTACCGCCCCAATTAAACAAGGGTGTAGGGCTATAAAAGCGCACACCATAGTTGATTGCGCTTTCAAAGCTGTCCCGCATAATGAATGCGAAGCCACCGTAGAGTGATAAACTGCGGGGAAACACATATTCTACGGCGGTGTTGAGTACCGTGGTGGTCGTGCCGGTAGCAGTGGATGGCTGGCTAAACACCGCATCATAAGTGATAAGTGTAGAAAATTGTCCAGCGGCCGACGCGCTGGTGGCTCCCAGTACGAGGGCAGCTGCAACAATCTTTTTCATCTTAGTTGTGATCCAGTTGGTTAAGGCGATTCAACATATTGGACAGAGAATTTTCCCAATTGCTGTGTTTTTCGCCGACTTCATTGAGTTGAGTTTTAAGTTCATCGCGCTCTTCGGAAAGTTCGTAATTTTGCATTTCCAACTCGGAAATACGTTGTCTTAGAGTTTGGATCTCTTCAACTGCGCCATTAATACGTTGTTCTAGGTGGTGTAGTAGTTCGTTATTCATAAATACTGCCTTATGGCTGTTTGTTGCGTTAATTCTGCTGATTGTATGGATTTACCACGCGATAACAACATCTTGTTGCTGAACATTTAGTACCCGCGCGTCTACACTAAGCTCACCAATGGCAAAGTTGGGTTGTACCTGAGTGATAGTGACATTGATGTTGGCATTGTTGAGCTGGGTTTGCGGGGTCTGCATTTGGTCAAATATTTCGTAGCGCCGGAACACTTGAAACTGGTCTCCCTGTTTGATTCCGGCCAATGAGCCGGCAGAGATATGGATCTTGTTGCCTTCGGTACGAAAAATGTTGGCCACAAAAGGTTGGCAGCGTAGCTTGTCGCTGGTATCGAGAGCGCTAGCCCAGAGAGCTTGAGCGACTACTCTGCCATAATGGGTGGTCCAGAAACGGCCACTGCCGAAACCAATTTTTTCCCGTTCGGAAATATCCCACTCTCCCACTTCTTGCACCCGATCCTCAAAAATGAGGGCGCCACTAAACCCATCATAAACATAGATGTCGACAACAAAGTTGCGCTGGTGATCTTCTTTGTTGGCCCAACTCAAGAGGCTATTTAATGGCGTTTTTTGATCAGGGTGTTTGGGGTATAACTCGCCAATATCTCGAATCACGCCACTGACTACGTACTGAACCCCTAGCTCTTCACCAATTCGGGCAACATCGGTGAGGGAGCCATCGTAGTTAGTAGAGGTGGGAGCGTTAATCAGATCTGGGTACATGGTGATATTGGTTGCCGAGAGCGCCCGAAGATAGCCTTGGCGATTGATTTCATCCACTAAGCTTTTAGGAAGTAAGCGCGTAATATCATGCAAGTTGCCCAAAGAAGCCTGTTGTGGCGTCTGCAACGCAAAGCCTGTGACGCCGACAAATTTGCGATAAAGGTTGGTAGTGCCATTGTCACACATGGCCTCTGGGCTTACGTCTACACTGATGGTTAGACTCAGGAAATCGCCGTCGATACTTTCCGCGATGATATTGGCATTTTTGGTCGCACCGCCACTTTGCACTACTACGGAGGAGTCGACTTCCCCGTTGTTTAGCCGTTCATTAGCCCGCACCCGGCTACTGGCTTGTAGTACGGCTTGTTTGATTGCCTGTTGGGTAGCACGATAGCGGGCATCGGCCACATCGCCGTTGTAGATTACGGCTTGTCCGCGGGCTTCAATAGTGTCGCCAACAGCGGGCAGAGCAAGTAGCAGAGCAAAAGTGAGAGTAAGCCAGCTTAAACGCATTATTCAACCGTATAGAAGTTGCTAGGTTGGGAAGTGTAGGAACTGTTCACGCCTGTATTTTGGCTGCCGGAGCGGATCTGACAGCCAGGGTTGCTCAAGATACTGCTAGGGGAGCTAACGCACTGGCGGAAGTTTTCTTGCAAGGCCATTTCTACCACGGTTTCAAAGGTGCCGTCTTCCAGTTCCCGTTGGGAAATCACTTTTGCCCCAACCAAGTAGGCATCTACGTAAGTGCGCAATTCATCGTGTTGCATCATAAGATTGCTAAGGGAGCTGGTGCCGTCGATTTTTAAGCCGTATACCCGTTCAGAGAGATTACGATAAGCGTCGAGCTTCGAGCCACGCAAAGCCATCAAGCGAGCTTGGGGCTTAGACATGTTTTTCGAGGTGATGGGTGCGGAATAGCCCGTCGCATTGACAATGATAGGATCGCGTGGCACCACATCGACAATCTCGATATCTCGCCCCGCCATAGTGCTACCGCCTTGGGAGTTGGTGACTACGCTGTCATTGCATGGGGCAACTGAGTTGCAATCGAAGGTTGGGCGAGGGCCGCCGCTACAGGCCGCAAGTAGTGTGGCGACACCAAATACAATAGTTAACTTTCCTAAGTGCCTCATGGGGCCTCCAAATTCAATCAGTGAACGCGATAAATGATGACTTTGCCTGGTGTAATAATATCAGCCGGCATGGCAGCATCACTGGTAGGGGTAGGAACCATTTCCGTGTCCCCCTGATAGTAGTGGTTGTAGGTACATCCCGATAGCACCAGTGTCGTTAACAAGAGTATTAATGGCTTCATTTTCTGCCTCAAACAATATCACATACCTAGTGTTTTCGGTGAATCTGCTCACAACTTAAGCCATTTTACGGTAATGACGGGGTTTTCGTATAGGTTTTGACGCGCTTCTTTTGTCCTTCAAAAGATTGGTTAAAAAGTAACCTATAAGCTACGCTTCTGAGAGCAGTGCCAATCAAATGGGGGTGAATGATGAAAACACCGACAACCTACAGCTTGATGTCAGAACCAATTAGTTTAGCCGCGCGCCTGCGCTTCGATGTGGAGCAGACCCTACAGCAGCTCTACGCTGATTCATCTTTGGCAGAGCGCCTAGATGACCTTTATCTACCTTTTGCCCAATGGGTTGCCCATCATGCTAGCGCCAGAAATAAAACGTTAGTGGTCGGCATGGGAGGGCCACAAGGCTGTGGCAAGACCACTTTTGCAACGGTGGTAAGTCATATCTTAACGAAAGGATTTAACCTAAATACCGTGGTAGTGAGTCTCGATGACCTTTACTACACTCGTGCAGAGCGGCGCCACCATGCGGAGCAAATCCATCCGCTATTTGCGACCCGCGGCGTGCCAGGAACCCACGATGTGATGTTGGCTGAGATGATTTTCGAGCGTCTTTGTCATTTGTGCCGGGATGAAGTTATGTTTGTGCCGACCTTTGATAAATCCCTCGATGACCGCAAACCAGTTCATAAATGGACGGAGGTAGTGGGGCCGGTTGATGTGATCTTATTTGAGGGGTGGTGTGTGGGAGCCAATGCCGCCCCAGATGGGAGTTTGTCAGAGCCGCTCAATTCCCTAGAGGCGCAGTTAGATGTTGATGGTCACTGGCGTCATGGGGTGAATCGCGCTTTGGCGGAGGATTATACGAAGCTATTCTCTCGAATTGATATTCAGTGTTGGATGCAGCCACCGAGTTTCGATGTGGTGTACGACTGGCGTAACAAACAGGAGCGTATGTTAGAGGCACATCTCCATGATATTCATGGCGGGATCCTAGATACGTTGGACTTACAGCTAATGTCTGAGCAAGAGTTGCGTGGTTTTATGCATTATTTTGAGCGTATCACCAAGCGTATGATTGCTGAGATGCCGAAACACTGTGATGTCTTGTTTGAATTAAATGAGCATCAGCGTGTGATGAGTATGGTATTGCCACAGTCTCATTAAATGGCTGAGTTGTGATAGTCTTGGCGTCATTATGCTAGAAAATTTTTGTGGAGAATTAGCGTGACGCCAACACTTCAATATATTCAGATGGATACTAATCCAGATCAAGCGCCCCAATACGGTGTGATTTGGTTGCATGGCCTCGGAGCCGATGGTAATGACTTTGCGGGGTTAGCGCCTGAGCTTCGGCTCGACTCGTCGGTTCGCTTTATCTTTCCTCACGCACCAATGCGATCCGTCACCATCAATGGTGGAATGAAAATGCGGGCTTGGTACGATATTTTGGAAATGAGCCTCGACCGTAAGGTGGATATGGCGAACATTCTGGAATCGCGCCAGCAGATTGATGAATTGGTGGATGAGCTGGTCGCCGCAGGCGTGCCCTCCGAGCGTATTGTGATTGCGGGCTTCTCTCAAGGGGGCGTGATCGCCTACGACTACGCGTTAAATTCTGGGCGTAAATTAGCGGCGGTGCTGGCTTTGTCTACCTACCTTGCCGCGCCAGATGCCCTAACCAGCGCCGCGAATAATGCCAATGGTGCAACGCCATTTTGCATTCATCATGGTACCTATGATCCGGTGGTGGTGCCGGAATTGGGTGAGCGTGCCCAAACGCTATTGCAGCGACAAGGCTACCCAGTAACCTACAAAACTTACCCAATGCCCCACGCGGTATGCCCTGCGCAAGTACAAGATTTGCGAGACTGGGTTGGCAGCATTCTGATCTGAGGAAATAGCATGCAGCAGCAATGGTTAACCTTTGCCCGATCTTTGGCATCCCAAGCTGGAGATATAATCCGTCAGGCTCGGGCAAATGACGGCTTTGATCGAGAATTTAAAAGTGGTCATGAACTGGTGACCTCCACGGATTTGGCAGTGGATAAATTTTTGGTTGATGAGATTTCCAAGACGTATCCAAGCCACGTGATTTTTTCTGAAGAGTCTTCTCCTGCCACGCTGCTTGACCCAGAGTCTGACCAAGTTGTCTGGGTGATTGACCCCATTGATGGTACGGTGAATTTTGCCCAAGGCTTGGAGCATGTGGCGGTATCAATCGGGGTATATCAAGGTGGGCAGCGACGCGTGGGAGTGGTTGAGGCGCCGTTCCTGCATAAGCAATATTGGGCCGCCAAAGGGCAAGGTGCTTTTTGTAATGATCAACCCTTAGCAGCCGCCAGCGGTAAAGCGCTGCGCAACGCTGTGATAGCAACGGGATTTCCCTATGTACGGGATAACCTAGATGAGCTGCTCGGGTATGTGCGTGAAATCCTAACCCATTGCCAAGATATTCGCCGTAACGGTTCGGCTGCGCTGGATTTGTGTGGCGTAGCGGAAGGGGTCTTGGACGGCTACTACGAGTCGGTGAAACCTTGGGATATGGCTGCTGGAGCCTTGATCGCCACAGAAGCTGGTGCGGTGGTTGGAGCCTTTGGCAAACAGCGTGCCGAGTGGCCCCTAGAGTTAAATGGAGATCACCTTTTAGTGGTATCTGCTGACCTGTATCAGTCTATATTAGAGATATTGCAAAAGTGCAAAAAATAAGCTGATCTAGGTCAGCTCGCGCCATTCGGATTCCTCTAGAGTTAGACCTAATTCAAAGAGGAGGAAACATTATGTTTTTAGATGATGTTGTATTAGCAGGCGTGATTACTGTAGGCCTAATGGTTGGATTCTTAGGTGTGTTTGGCGTGATTGCTTACCGCCGTATCAGTAAAGAAAAGAAATAAGTCGCCATTTTCATACAGATATCGAAGCCAAGCTGAGATAACCATTCTTAGCTTGGCTTTTTTATTGCTTAGCCTGTGACCCATAACTGAGCCAGTGTAGAATGTCCTCCGTATAAATTTTTATTTACATGTAGGGGATTCATGTCTACCACAGCTTTCATTTTGGCCATTTGTGCCAGCCTCGCGGTTATCGCCGTGTCGATCTATTTCATTCAGCGTCAGCTTAAGGTCAACCAGCTTCGCCAAGCCAAAATCAGTGCTGGTCGTGAATTTGTGCAGCAAGAGCGGCAAAAACGTATCGACAGCATTCGGATTCTGCTGCAAGCCGTGGAAGACGATGACAAGCTCACTTGGACAGAAGCCTCCATTCGTATCAAAAATTTACTCGATCAACTCAGTGTCGATTTTTCTGAACATGAGACAGTGTCAGCGTTTTACGAGTTAGAAGCCAAAACCCAACACATCCCCACCCATGACCAATGGAATCAACTGCCAGCTAACGCGCGTATGAAATACCGTTTAGAGATGGATAATCACGAAACTCAGTTGCTAGAACGCTTGCGTGCTGGCAAGCAGGTGTTGCTAGCCTATTCCTTTCCTATGCCGGATTAACTCAAATCCATGTTGGAGTTTATCATTAGCCTAGCTTTGCTATTCTGTTTGCTGGTTGGGTTACTGTTGTTCTTTGCTTTGAAAAAGCGTCGGTTACCTTATTATCAAGTTTCCCAGCAGGATTGTGTCAGAATATTAGAACAAGCCCTGTCGGGAGAACTGAGTGAATATGACTGGCAGGTCTTTATTGGCTTTACGGTTACCTACGATGAAGACATAGAAGCGCTACGTCTAACTTGCGCCCAAATCGACGAGGATTGCACGAAGAATGCACGTTTAGTGCAGGGGAAACTTTGTGTCTGCTTCACCAAGGAGGGTATGCTACAGCTTGAAAGTCTGCTGGATGAGTGGCGCCATAAAGTGGCGTACCATGCGTGAGCGCGAAACCACATAATGAAAATTGGGAAGAGGACATATGCAGGATATTAATGCGTTAATTGAACAGGGGCAGGCTTGGCTGCCTTGGGTGATGGAAAAGAGTGTCGGACTAGTTGTCGGCATAGTAATCTTTTTTATTGGTAAATTTATTGCTCATAAAATTGCCCATTGGTGCGAGCAACGTATGCTCAAGGCGAACGTGGATAAAGCTGTAGCCGGCTTTTCTTCTAGTATTCTATACGCCTTGATTTTTGCCGCAGTAACCCTGATGGCCTTAGGGCAAATCGGCGTACAGACTACTTCTTTTATTGCGATTTTGGGTGCTGCTGGTCTGGCTGTGGGTTTGGCATTACAGGGCTCCTTGTCTAACTTTGCGTCCGGCGTGCTCATCATTCTACTGCGCCCATTTCGCGCCGGAGATTTCGTCGATGCGGGTGGTCAGATGGGGACGGTAGACCGCATTGAACTGTTTCATACCTACCTCAAAACCCCCGACAACCGCGTTATCATCATGCCAAACTCCACCATTATGGACGGCTCGATTGTGAACTTCTCCCGGGAAGCAACACGTCGTTTGGACTTGGTGATTGGTATTAGCTACGACTCGGATATTCGCCAAGCTCGTAACTTGATTCAAGGTATCCTAGATGCAGATGAGCGGGTGCTAAAAGACCCTGCAACGGTCATTTGGGTATCTGAATTAGCGGATAGCTCGGTAAACTTCAGTGTCCGTGCTTGGGTCGCTTCCGGTGACTACTGGGCATTACGCTCCGATCTATTGGAAAAAATCAAATACTGCTTCGACGAAAATGGCGTCGGCATTCCATTCCCACAAATGGATGTGCATCTAAGCAAGCAAGATTAAACGTCGTCATTTGGCAGTCCCTATTTTAGGGGCTGCCTTGTAACTGGTTCGAGAATTATGAGTCGCTATCGTCCTCCTGCACCCAAGAAATCTGCCTATATCACCAAAGAGGGGGCAGACCGACTTTTGGCTGAGCTGAAGCATCTTTGGAAGGAGAAACGCCCGGCAATTACAGAGTCAGTGCGTGAGGCCGCTGCTCTTGGCGATCGGTCGGAGAACGCTGAGGAATCTACGGAAAAAAGATGTTGCGTGAAATTGATCGCCGTGTGCGCTATTTAGAGAAACGGTTGGATCAGTGCACGGTTGTAGATAGAGTTCCGCTAGATCAGTCACGGGTGTTCTTTGGCGCATGGGTAACCATCGAGGATGAAGATGGTGAGCAAGAGTGTTTTCGTATTGTCGGCGCGGATGAACTGGAGCACGATGAGCGTTACATTAGCATTGATTCGCCCGTCGCGAGAGCCTTACTAAAAAAGGAAGAGGGAGATGAGGTCATGTTGCGTCGCGCCCACGGCGAAAGGCTCTATACGATTGAGCGTATTGAATATTTCGATTTTGTCTAATGATCTACTTTGGTATGGCGCAATGGCATCACGGCCAGTGGCGTGATTGGATTTACCCCCGTTCAGCCTCAGCTACGGAGCGGCTAAGTCATTACGCCAGTGTGTTTAACAGTGTCGAAGTGGGCAGCACCTTTTATGCAGATGTGGCGCCAGCTCAACTACAGCAATGGTACGACGCGGTGCCGGACGATTTTCGCTTTGTCTTTAAGGCGCCGCAGACGATCTCCCATCACTTAGATGATCATTCCCCAGCGCAGCTCTTAGGCTTGTGGCAGGGATTTATGGATCGCCTTGCGCCCCTTGCGGATAAACTCGGGCCGGTGATGTTGCAGTTTCCAGCGCAAGTGGGGCCACAGCATTTAGCGGTGATTGAGTCTCTAGTCGCGGCTTGGTGTTTGTCCGTGCCGTTGAGTGTAGAAGTGCGTCATCTTGCCTTCTTTGAGAAAGGCGACAGTGAAGTAGCGTTATTGCGTATGTTGCGTGATCATGGTGCGAATCGGGTGGTAATGGACTCGCGTCCGGTATTTTCAACGCCCGCATACGATGAGGGGTTGAAAGATGCTCAGGCCAAGAAGCCCCGTGTGCCTTGCCATGCGGTGGCAACGGCGCGGTCACCAGTAGTGCGTTTTATAGGGCACCCAGAATTAAGTCGCAACGAGCCTTGGCTGAATGAATGGGCGACGAAAATAAGTGCTTGGCTTAGGGAAGGACGTGAGCCCTATGTGTTTGTGCATTCTTCCGACAATAACGACGCACCGCTACTGGCGCAAATGCTTGAGCAGCGCATTGGCTCCCAAGTAGTTTTGCCGAGAGCAGTGATTCGGTTGTCTGATAAGCCGGAGCAAATTAGCTTAATTTAAGCAGACGGTTCTACTTGCCTACACTATTAAACGTAATCAAGTCTTCATGGAATGGAAAGTGCCCTGTCTTGCTATCTTCAACATAGTAAGCCAATGCTTTGGCGACACTAGAAAAGGCAATCTCATCCCAAGGAATGTCTTTTAGCTCAAATAGGGCGACTTCTGAGCTTTCTTCCGTTGCATGGAAATTTGGCTGCGGCAGACTTGCTAAGTAAAACAGATGAACTTGGTTGATTCGTGGGATGCTGATTAGGCAGTATGGGGCGGTTGTGACTGCGGTGGCGCCGGTTTCTTCTAAGGTTTCCCGTAGGGCCCCTTCTGCGGTGGTTTCACCATTTTCCATAAATCCCGCAGGTAACGTCCAATAACCTAGGCGTGGTTCGATATTGCGCTTGCACAACAAAATTTTGCCGTCATAGATAGGCAAGGTGCCGGTAATGAGGCGCGGGTTATCGTAATCAATGAAATCACAGTTATGGCAGACTGCCCGCTCTCGGTTATCTCCAGAGGGGATTTCCATCGTCACTTGATGGCCGCATTTGGGGCAGAATCTCATAGCAATTACCTTATATTAACGCTGTTGCTGAAGTTTGGCGTATTTCACCACTTTCTGCTCGATTTCTTGAATCTCGATCAGATAGTTTCCGACCCGTAAACTGATCGGATGTTCCGGAATAAATTCCAGGGTTTCGATGATTAGGCCATTTAATGTCTTCGGGCCATCGGTTGGCAAATGCCAATTCAAGGCTTTGTTAATATCACGAATATGGGTGGTTCCCTCGATACGGAAGGAGCCATCTTCGAGAGTTTGAATCTCTTCTTCTTCGTCCTGTTGTGGCGGAGTGAACTCACCAACAATTTCTTCCAGAACGTCTTCCAGTGCGGCAATACCCTGTACATCGCCGTATTCGTCAACCACGATCCCCATTTGTTGGTGATCTTTCTGGAAGTTTAGCAATACCGTATTCAAAGAAGTGCTTTCCGGGATGAAGTAAGGCTCTAGCGTCGCCTTCAGTAAAGAAGCTTTGGTTGGGTTTGGTTCACGTAGGAACTGCGCCGCGTGACGGGCGTGAAGAATGCCGATTACCTTATTGATCTCGCCGTTATATACCGGCATACGAGTGTGGCGCGACTGACAAATCTGCTCGATGATTTCTTCTATCGAGTCCTCGATATCAATACCAACAACCTCGTTACGGGGCACCATAATGTCTTCTACAGATACTTTCTCCAAATCTAGTATAGAGAGCAGCATTTCTTGGTGGGCTGCGGGGATCAAGCCGCTGGCCTCATTCACTATGGTGCGCAACTCTTCAGAGTTGAGTTTATCGTTATCACTTTGATGATGATGAATGCCGAAGATGCGCAGCAAGCCGTTGGAGAGAGTATTCACCACGACCACTAGAGGATAGAGTACTTTCAGTAGCAGTGACAAAACCCAAGAAGCAGGAAAGGCGATCTTTTCCGGGTGGATAGTAGCCAATGTTTTTGGGGTCACTTCGGCAAAAATTAACACAATTAAGGTAAGCGCGCCGGTAGCGATGGCAACACCAGCGTCGCCCCAAATGCGCACGGCAATAATGGTAGCAATAGCGGACGCCAAAATATTAACGAAGTTATTACCAATTAGGATAATGCCAATCAAGCGATCTGGCCGCTCTAGTAGTTTGCTAACGCGGGCGGCTGACTTGTTGCCATTTTTAACCAAGTGTTTGAGCCGATATTTGTTGATCGACAACATGCCCGTTTCTGAGCTGGAGAAAAACGCCGAGAAGAGGATAAGTGAAAACAGTATTCCGCCGAGAATACTTAAGGGAACGTCGTTCAAAAAAAATCAGCCTCAATTAGTTAAGATAGTCGGATTATTAGGTTTGCTTGGGTTGCTGTCAAATGGCGGTGTGAGGTTTTTACACCGCCCCGATCAGGAATTCCAACACGATCTTGCTACCGAAGTAGCCAAGCATTAGCAACACAAAGCCACCGATGGTGATCTTGACGGCTAATTTACCGCGCCAACCCAGCATATGATGGCCGAGTAACAGTCCAGCAAACACCAGCCAAGAGGCAAGGGTGAAGAAGGTCTTATGGACCAAATGTTGGGCGAACATATCTTCAATAAAGTAGAAGCCGGTACCGATGGTGATGGTTAGTAGAATAAAAGCGGCCCAGATAAATTCAAACATCAGGCGCTCTAATACCTGCAGGCTTGGTACTCTTAAAAGCTGGCGTAGATTGTGATGCTTGAGCTGATACTCTTGGATTGCTAAGAGTATCCCAACGCCACAGGCGGCAGTGAAGAGACTATAAGCAACGGATGCAATCAATATGTGTAGCGACGTTCCGAGTGAAGGGCTGTGTAATAGGATAAGGCTGTCCGGAGATAGTGCATTAGCGGCCATGACTATCGCTGCGGCAGGGAAGGCAATCGCTAGTAATAACGATAAATCCTTGTCTCGATTACTGACCCAAAGCACTAAATTGCCAATAAGTGCGATCAGTAGGCCAATGGTTAAAAAGTTGAAACCGTCTTGAAATGCTAGCAATTGCACCAATGCTACTGTGTGTACAACTAGTGCCGCAACGCCGGTGATTTGGGTTAGCTGGGTGTTTGGCTTTCGGTAATAGTTGCCGCCAGCGAATAAAGCTAGTAGGCAAGCGAACCACAAGGCAATTTGAGTCATAGGTTTAACCAACGTCCTGAGGGTATAGGGTGTGCACTAAAACTCCGTTATAATAGAGCCAATTCCACCTTGGATAAACCGCAATACGCCGTTTTTTCCACATAGCGCAGATTTTTGAGGGCAACATGTTTGACAATTTATCCAACCGCTTAACCGCGTCGCTCGATCGCATTCGCGGTCGCGCAAAACTCACCGAAGAGAATATTCAGGAAGTATTGCGTGAAGTGCGCATGGCGCTGTTGGAGGCTGACGTTGCCTTGCCGGTGGTAAAAGACTTTATTGCTGCGGTAAAAGAGCGTGCTATAGGAACGGAAGTGAGTCGCAGTTTGAGTCCTGGCCAAGTGTTCCTGAAGATTGTAAAGCAGGAACTCGAGTCGGTAATGGGACAGGCCAATGATGAACTTAATCTACGGGCTACCCCGCCGGCGATTATTCTCTTGGCGGGTCTACAAGGTGCGGGTAAAACCACGTCTGCTGGTAAATTGGCGAAATATCTTAAAGAGCGTCAGAAAAAGTCCGTTGCTGTAGTGAGTGCCGACGTTTATCGTCCGGCAGCGATCAAACAGCTAGAAACCCTCGCCAACGATATCGGCGTTACGTTTATCCCGAGCGATATTTCCCAAAAGCCGATTGATATTGCCAACAATGCTATCGACGTTGCGAAAAAAGCTCACAAAGATGTGTTGATCGTCGATACTGCCGGTCGTCTGGCTATTGACCAAGACATGATGGCGGAGATTAAGGCGCTGCATACGGCGATTAATCCCGTAGAAACCTTGTTTGTGGTCGATGCCATGACTGGTCAGGACGCGGCAAATACGGCCAAGGCGTTCGGAGATGTGTTGCCTCTGACTGGTGTCATCCTCACCAAGACCGATGGTGACGCCCGTGGTGGTGCGGCACTTTCTGTGCGTCATATTACTGGCAAGCCAATCAAATTCTTGGGTGTGGGTGAGAAAACCGATGCGCTAGAGCCTTTCCACCCTGATCGCTTGGCATCTCGTATCCTTGGCATGGGCGACATGCTGTCTTTGATCGAGCAAGCTGAGCAGAAAATCGACAAAGAAAAAGCCGAAAAGCTAGCGGGTAAACTGAAAAAAGGAAAAGGCTTCGATCTAGAAGATTTCCGCGAGCAGTTGCAGCAAATGAAAAACATGGGCGGCATGGCCTCCATGTTGGATAAACTTCCGGGTATGGGTCAGCTTGGTGATATCCAAGATAAAGTGAATGACAAGATGTTTGTGCAGATGGAAGCGCTGATCAATTCTATGACCCCAGATGAGCGTCGCAACCCAGATGCGATCAACGGCTCCCGCAAAAAACGTATTTCAGCCGGTGCTGGCTTGCAGATTCAGGATTTGAATCGTCTGTTGAAGCAACATAAGCAAATGCAAAAGATGATGAAGAAGTTCAGTTCCAAGGGCGGCATGAAGAAAATGATGCGTGGATTGGGCGGTATGATGCCGGGCGGTGGTTTCCCCGGTGGCGGTGGTTTTCCAAAATTCTAACCTAGAGTTTTATTTAGCTTGTCTGTTAGTGGCAGATAAGTGGAATTTTGTTGAAAGGGCGAGTAATTCGCCCTTTTGTTTTTGTGCCTAATCGACTAGAATATGCCGCCTTCTTATAGTAGGTGCGTCGTATCTATGATGAAGAAGCGTTTCGTTAAGCAATAAGGAACCAATAATATGGTAACTATTCGTCTTTCTCGTGGTGGCTCTAAAAAGCGCCCATTCTATCACTTGAACGTGGCTGATAGCCGTCGTGCACGTGATGGTCGTTTTATCGAGCGCGTAGGGTTTTTTAACCCAGTTGCTCGTGGTCAAGAAGAACGTCTACGTGTTGACCTAGACCGTGTTAATCACTGGGTAGGCCAAGGCGCTCAGCTTTCTGACCGTGTTGCTCAGCTTGTAAAAGAAGCTAGCAAAAACGCTTAATACAGAGGTAGTGCTATGTCTACAGTAAAGCAGGCGAAAGCTCCTGAGCAGGCGCTTGTGGTAGGACGCATTACATCTGTATATGGTGTTAAAGGGTGGGTTAAGTTGTACTCCCATACCGAGCCAATGCAAGGGATTTTTAATTACCAGCATTGGTGGCTGAAAACTCCTCAGGGGTGGAAAGCTGTGCAAGTAGGCCAAGGTCGTGTCCAAGGACGCGGATTGGTGGCAGCGGTTAAAGGCTATACCGACCGTGATCAGGTTAAAGAAATCTGTGGGTTGGATATCTATATCGATGCCAAAGACCTACCAGCATTAGAAGAAGGCGAGTTTTACTGGTCTCAGCTGGAAGGCTTAAAGGTACTGACCAAAGAAGGTGTTCTTCTAGGCCGTGTCTCACAACTTATGGAAACGGGTGCGAATGACGTGCTGGTGATCAAAAGTTGTGAAGGAAGCTATGATCGCGAAGAGCGTTTGATTCCCTATGTGCCAGATCAGTTTGTGCTAAACATCGATTTAGACAAACAAGAGATGTTGGTGGACTGGGATCCAGATTTCTAAGTGATAAGCGAGGCTTAGGGTGCGAATCGGTGTGGTTACCCTATTTCCAGAGATGTTCCAAGCCATTACCCAGTATGGTGTAACAGGGCGGGCAGTGAAGTCAGGGCTTGTCGAGGTTGATTTTTTCAACCCGCGCGAGTTTACCCACGATAAGCATAAAACTGTCGATGACAGACCTTACGGCGGTGGTCCTGGGATGCTGATGAAAGTTCAGCCTCTCAAAGATGCGATTGAGCAAGCCAAGCAATGGCTGCCAAACGCAAAAGTTATTTACTTATCTCCTCAAGGTCGCACCCTTGAACAGCAAGGTGTGCAGCAACTTGCCAAGCAAGCAGAATTAATTCTGGTGGCAGGTCGTTATGAAGGGGTCGATGAACGCCTAATTCAATCCATGATTGATGACGAGTGGTCTATCGGCGATTTTGTCCTGAGTGGAGGCGAGTTACCGGCGATGACGATGATGGATGCCGTTTTTCGTATGGTGCCGGGGGTGTTGGGGAAACAAGCCTCAGCGGATGAAGATTCTTTCGCCGATGGTTTGTTAGATTGTCCACACTATACTCGACCTGAAGTGCTTAACGGCGCGGAAGTACCTCCTGTATTACTTAGTGGCAACCACGAGGAAATAAGGCGCTGGCGCTTAAAGCAAAAGCTCGGAAGAACTTGGCAACGCCGGCCAGACCTTTTGCAGAACCTTGAGTTGGACAAGGAGCAGCAAAAGTTGTTAGCAGAGTTTATTCGTGATACCGAAGATCCAACCTCGGCAGAGTAAGTAAAACGAGCTTGTTGGAACGTTATGACCTTCGCGCCAACAAGAAACCAAATCATTAGGAGTCACATCCATGAGCAACAAAACTAAGCTGATTCAACAGCTAGAAGCAGAACAAATGACAAAAGAAGTCCCAGCCTTCGGCCCTGGTGACACTGTTGTTGTTCAAGTAAAAGTAAAAGAAGGTACTCGTGAGCGTCTACAGGCCTATGAAGGTGTTGTAATCGCTAAGCGCAACCGCGGTCTAAACTCAGCATTCACTGTTCGTAAAATCTCTAGCGGTGTTGGTGTTGAGCGTGCTTTCCAAACTTACAGCCCACTTGTTGAAAGCATCGAAGTGAAACGTCGCGGTGACGTGCGTCAAGCTAAGATCTACTACCTACGTGAGCGTTCAGGTAAGTCTGCACGTATCAAAGAGAAGTTGGCGAAGCGCTAATCTGTCTCTTCAGGTTAAAAAAAGGCGACTTAGGTCGCCTTTTTTTATGGAACTTGCCCATGGCTCTATGGCCTAATGATGACTTTGTTATCAGGAAGTGGAACGATGAAACGAATCATGACCATGCTCCTAGGTGTTGGCTTTGCCTCGACCTTGGTAGCAGGAGAGCAAGAAGTCAAAGCGGCGATCAATATGGCTTTGCCCCAGTATCAAGTTGCTTCGGTGGAAGAGCACGCCGGAAGTGGGCTATATCTAGTGCAGCTGCAAGATGGTCCAGAATTGCATGTGAGTGCTGATGGTAAGTTCTTTATCGTCGGTGATCGTTACCGTATTGACGGTACTAAAGTGGTGAATGAAACCGAACAGGCCAAGTTAGCGCAAGTTGAGTCTTATCCTGAAGACAAAATGATTATCTATAAGGCCGCTCAGGAAAAAGCCCATATCAGTGTTTTTACCGATATTGATTGTGGGTACTGCCGTATGCTTCACAAAGAAGTCGATGCGCTTAATGACATGGGCATCACTGTGCGTTACCTCGCTTACCCTCGCGCAGGTGTGGGTTCCCCTGTCTATAAAGATATGGTGAGCATTTGGTGTTCCGATGACCCGAACGCCTGGCTAACGAAGGCAAAACAAGGGCAAAATGTGCCGTCGGTACAGTGTGACAACCCGGTAGCAGAGCAATTTCAGCTGGGTAATAAAGTGGGTGTTCGCGGTACGCCAAGCATCATCCTAGATAATGGCAAGTTTATTCCTGGCTACCTCCCTGCCGACGAGCTAGCAAAAGAGCTAGGGATTAACTGAGATATTGGTAATATCTGCTAAAACCTGACGCCAGATCACAACAATCAGCGTTGGGTTTAGCCAAGGCAACCGTTATAATCTTGACGTTAACTATCAGTCGATCATTCGATCAATAACTATATAAGACAACCGTAAGTTGTGGGGTATCACTTTGAAACCGGTAAAAGTCGGAATTTGTGGGCTTGGAACCGTTGGTTCTGGAACATTTAACATACTGCAGGGCAACGCAGAAGAAATTACCCGTCGCGTTGGGCGTGAGATTGTTGTCACCCAAATTGGCGCGCGTCATCAGAATCCTGCTTGTGATACCACCGCAATTGATACCACCGCTGATATTTTCGCGGTCGCGAAGAACCCAGAAGTGGACATTCTTGTAGAGCTTATCGGTGGTACTTCAGCAGCCAAAGAGTTGGTGCTGACTGGTATCGAGCATGGCAAGCATATCGTGAC
Source organism: Maribrevibacterium harenarium (assembly GCF_006385675.1). GTDB lineage: Bacteria > Pseudomonadota > Gammaproteobacteria > Pseudomonadales > Marinomonadaceae > Marinomonas > Marinomonas harenarium. The sequence continues at coordinate 45,236 of NZ_VFRR01000017.1, forward strand.
AGCGAACAAAGCGCTGATCGCTGAGCACGGCAATGAGATTTTTGCAAAAGCTCAAGAAAAAGGTGTGATGGTTGCCTTTGAAGCTGCGGTCGCAGGTGGTATTCCAATTATTAAGTCGTTGCGTGAAGGTCTATCGGCCAACCGTATCGAATGGTTGGCGGGCATCATCAATGGCACCGGTAACTTCATCATGACCGAAATGAGCGAAAAAGGTCGTGATTTTGGTGACGTACTGAAAGAAGCGCAAGAGCTTGGTTATGCCGAAGCTGACCCAACCTTCGACGTAGAAGGTATCGATGCGGCTCATAAACTGACCATCTTGGCTTCGATTGCTTATGGTATCCCATTGCAGTTTGAGAAAACTTATACCGAAGGTATTAGCCGAGTGAGTGCTGAGGACGTGGCTTACGCCCGTGAGCTAGGCTATGCCATTAAACACCTTGGTATTGCTCGTCGTACCAAAGCCGGTGTGGAGCTACGGGTGCATCCGACCTTGATTTCACAAAAAACATTACTGGCTAGCGTCAACGGTGTGATGAATGCGGTGATGGTGAAAGGGGATGCAGTTGGCCCAACGCTTAGTTACGGTGCCGGTGCCGGGGCTATGCCAACCGGTTCTGCGGTAGTGGCAGATATTGTTGATGTTGCTCGTACCCTTACGGCAGACCCAGATAATCGCGTACCTCATCTAGCCTTCCAAGCAGATAGCTTGTCGAATCTTGAAATTTTGCCGATGGATGAAATTGAGTGTGGTTTCTTCCTGAATATGACTATTCAGGATCGTGCCGGCGTGTTGGCTAATATCACCCAAATTCTATCGAACAATGGCATTAGTATTGAATCTGTTATTCAGCGTGAGCGCGAAGGCAGTGATCTAGTGCCTCTTGTGGTTATGACCCACGATGTGAAAGAACGCAATATGAATGCTGCGATTGCAGCAATCGAAGCATTGCCAGATGTAGCGGGTGCTGTACAGCGCATCCGTGTAGAGAACCTGGCGTAAGAGGATTTAAGTAATGAAGTATATCTCAACTCGTGGCCAAGCTCCGGCATTGAGCTTTGGCGATGTTTTGTTGGCCGGTTTGGCTAGTGACGGTGGTTTGTACGTACCAGAGACATTGCCGACTTACTCACAGGAAGAAATCGCTTCTTGGGCGTCTTTAAGTTACCAAGAGCTGGCCTTCAAAGTGATGTGGCCTTTTGTTGAAGGCGAGATCCCCGCTGAAGAATTCAAGCATATGATCGACGAAGCCTACGCTGGATTCAATCATGCTGCGGTAGCGCCAATGGTGCAAACAGACAATAACGAATGGGTGCTGGAGCTGTTCCGTGGCCCGACGTTAGCCTTTAAAGACTTTGCACTGCAATTGCTAGGTCGTCTAATGGATTACGTACTAGGTCAACGTGGCGAGAAGCTAGTGATCCTAGGTGCGACGTCTGGTGACACTGGTTCTGCGGCGATCGAAGGTTGCCGTCACTCTGAGCGCCTAGATATCTTTATTCTGCACCCGTATCAGCGCGTATCTGAAGTTCAGCGTCGTCAAATGACTACTATCATCGATGACAATGTCTTTAATATCGCGGTTAAAGGTAACTTTGATGACTGTCAGAGCATGGTGAAAGCCAGCTTTGCGGATCAAAGCTTCCTTAAAGGCGCTAAGCTTGGGGCTGTAAACTCGATCAACTGGGCCCGTATCATGGCCCAGATCGTTTACTACTTCTCATCTGCTTTGGCTGTGGGCGGTCCCCATCGTAAGGTATCTTTCTCGGTACCAACCGGTAACTTTGGTGATATTTTTGCTGGTTACTTGGCGAAGCAAATGGGCTTGCCTATCGATCAGTTAGTGGTTGCCACCAACCAAAACGATATTTTGCATCGTACTATTGCAGCCAATGATATGAGTCGCCAAGAGCTGAATGTGACGTTATCTCCTAGTATGGATATCATGGTGTCCAGCAACTTTGAACGCTTGCTATTTGATGCCCATGGTCGGGACAGTGCTGCTGTGGCGGACTTGATGGCCCGTTTCAACGCCGGCGATGTCACGCTAAATGATGCCGCTTGGGCGTTCGTGAAAGAAAACTTCGATAGTTATAAAGTCGATGATGCTCGTACCTGTGAGGTAATTTCTGAGGTATTCGCGGCGACGCAATACTTGCTCGATCCCCATACCGCAATCGGTCTTGAGTCAGCGCGTCAGTGCTGGAAGGATAAATCTGTGCCAATGATTACCTTGGCAACGGCTCATCCGGTGAAATTCCCAGAAGCAGTGGAGAAAGCCGGTTGCGATTCGCCACAATTACCTGAGCATATGAAAGACTTGTTCGAACGTGATGAGTCTTATGAAGTGCTGGATAATAGCCTAGCAGACGTGCAGGCTTACGTGGCTAGCAAGTTGTAATTTTGCTTGTATAAACGAAAAGGGGCATGATGCCCCTTTTCTTTGTTTGAAACTCTGAATATGAATCTCATCTTACTTAGCGCTACCCAACAGTCTTCTGAGACAACTTACCAACTGAATGATCGCCAAGTGCAGCATGTGGAAAACATCCTAAAAAAACAAGATGGGGACAGCATACGTGTTGGTATTCTAAATCAGGGAATTGGACAGGGTGTTTATCGGCGTGACGCGGGTTCGGTGACGATCCATAATGAGTTGCTGTCACCTCCACCAGTATTGCCTTGTACACTAGTGTTGGCGCTACCTCGACCCAATATGCTCAAACGTACACTGATGAACGTGACCGCTATGGGAGTGAAGGAGATCCATCTTATTCATTCAAGTAAGGTGGAAAAAAGCTATTGGCAAAGTCCAGTATTACAGCCTCAATCCTTACATGAGTTTCTCATTGAGGGGTTAGAGCAAGCCAAAGATACCAGCTTACCCAATTTGCATTTGCATCCACGCTTTCGCCCATTTGTGGAAGACACCTTGCCTGATTTGTTACTAGAGCGTACCGGCTTAGTAGCTCATCCTTATCAGGCTCAGGCATGTCCGGTGGCACTAGCCACTCCGTCGTTGTTGGCGATCGGACCCGAAGGTGGGTGGAATGATTTTGAAGTGGAGAGTTTTACCCAGGCAGGGATGACATGTGTGCATCTGGGGCCCCGTATACTGAAAGTAGAAACGGCGGTGCCAGTGCTCTTGTCCCGGCTGCATCCTGCGTTATAATCGGGGTGTTCGTTTACTGTACAGGTATTCCCCGACTACAGTGAAACGCCATGTAATCAGGACGGTATATGGAATCCATCACATCAGCCGCTAGTCGTGTGCGAGCCTTTATTAGGTCAGTGTTGTTTGCTGGGACGCAGGCTGAAGACTTGTCTAGTTCTTCTCGCCGAATTTTTATTATCAACCTGTTTTGTATGGTGGGTGTTACCTTCACCTTCCCGTTAGGAGTGCTTGCCCTTTTTTCCGGGCGTTGGGGGATGGGAATTGGGCTACTGGCTTTGGCCGCTTTGTACACGGCTAACCATTTCTTTTTGCGACGTACTCAAAACCATGTTTTATCGAGTAATGTCATCTTGTATCCCCTGTATCTACTCATGCTGTATCTGGTGTACAGTGGTGGAGTAAATGGTACAGGACATGTTTGGATATACTGCTTGCCAGCGGTATCCCTATTTTTGCATGGATTAAAACGCGGTCTATTGGAATTGTTCCTGTTTCTGTTACTGCTGTTGTTTGTGTTATACGGCATGGAAACGCCATTTGACCAACTGGGTTTTCATCCTGATTTGAAATCACGGGTGGTATTATCTTTTGTGTTGGTGATTTTGTTATCTACCGTATACGAATACATCACTTCCTTGTTTAATCATTCCCTTCAAGAGGCCCACAATAAAGTGGCGCTCGCGGCGACGACAGATCCGCTAACGGGACTATTAAATCGCCGAGGCCTACAGAATACGTTGGCCGATCGAAATTGGTCTCAACCTTACTTGTTACTGCTTGATGTTGATCATTTCAAGCGTATTAATGATCAATATGGTCACGATGCGGGTGATTTATTTCTCTGCCAGATGGCGGAAAATCTGCAACAAACATTGCCTAAAGCTGCTGCGTTGTCCCGTTGGGGAGGAGAGGAGTTCTTGATTGCTTGCCAGTGTGAATCAGCCTCGAAAGCGATGGCGTTTGCAGAGGCCTTGAGAGGGCGGCTGGCAGACCTTAAGGTGCTTTGGGATGAACAAGAAATAGCGACCACCATTAGTATTGGTATGGTGCAAATGAAACAAGCAGAAAAGTTTTCAGAGGCATTGGGGCGGGCAGATAAGCAGCTTTATCAAGCTAAGGCCGCAGGACGCAATCATGTGTGTCTAGATTGGCATGGTTAACTCGCTCCGACAGCTTGCCTATTCGTAAACCGATGACGAGTCGTCCAATAAAAAGCCCGCACCTCGACGTAACATCGGGTTGCGGGCTCGTATCAGCAGCGCCTACCACCAAAGCAGCAGCAACTGCCAACATCTCTAACCCTAGATGACATGCTTGGGGATGTCAAAGGCACGGGTCGCAAATGGGTGTTATTATATGCCCTGAATCAACCTGACGATGGTCACCGATGAAAATTTCACAACGCCCAATACCGCAAACTACCGAGCGTTTAGCGGATAACATGCCAATTACCTTGCAGCGGATTTATCATGCTCGTGGGGTGACTAATCCGTCGCAATTAGAATATCGTCTCAACCGATTGGCGGCACCTAACTTATTTGATATTGGCAAAGCCGCCACGATTTTAGCCGATAGCATTGAGCGGGCTGAGAAGATTCTCATTGTCGGTGATTTTGATGCGGATGGTGCTACTTCTACTACCTTAGCGATGCGGGCCTTACGCGCCATGGGCGCTAATGAACCGGAATATTTGGTGCCGAATCGGTTTGAATATGGCTATGGTCTGACACCAGAAATTGTGGCGGTAGCAGCGCAATCTTCTCCCCAAGTCATCATTACCGTCGATAATGGTATTGCGAGTATTGCTGGGGTGGCAGCGGCGAATGCACTAGGCATTAAAGTGGTCGTGACTGACCACCACTTGCCTGGAGATGAATTACCAGAAGCCGCAGCGATTGTGAATCCGAGTCACCCAGCTTGCGATTTTCCGAGTAAAGCCCTAGCGGGTGTAGGTGTAATTTTCTACGTGATGTCCAAGCTGCGCGCTGTTTTGTCCGAGCGCAACTGGTTTGAGCGATCTCATATCCCCATGCCAAAGATGGCGGATTGGCTTGATTTAGTGGCGTTGGGGACGGTCGCCGATGTGGTGCCATTGGATCACAATAATCGCATTCTAGTGCAACAAGGCATTCAGCGAATTCAAGCAGGGCTTGCTGCCCCTGGAATCTTAGCGTTATTAGAAGTGGCTGGGCGGGATCATCGGCAACTAAAATCATCTGACCTGGGATTTGCCGTAGGGCCTCGTCTCAATGCAGCTGGGCGCTTGGATGATATGTCCATTGGTATCGAGTGTCTGCTAACAGATCAACCCCATATTGCTAGAGAGTATGCGCAGCAGCTCGACAGTTTCAATCGTGAGCGTAAAGCGATTGAAGCCGATATGAAGCGCCAAGCCGAGACAGCTTTGGCCCAGTTGCCGGAATTGGATCACATGCCTAATGGTCTATGCTTTTACCATCCAGATTGGCACCAAGGAGTCATAGGCATACTCGCGTCACGGATGAAGGAAAAGTGCCATCGTCCCGTGATTGCCTTTGCGCCAGCTGGGCCGGATGAAATTAAAGGCTCAGCCCGCTCAATTCCAGGGATTCATATCCGCGATGCGCTGGATTTACTGGCTAAGCGCCATCCGAGCCTGTTGCAAAAGTTTGGTGGCCACGCGATGGCGGCAGGGATGTCGATTCGGGAGCAGGACTATGAATCGTTCAGTAGGGCGTTCGATGAAATTATTACTGAATGGGCCACGCCAGAACTATTGCAAGCAACCATCTTGACTGATGGCCCTCTGGTGGCTCAGGACTTTAGTCTTAACTTTGCGCAACAGTTACAGCAGGCGGGGCCATGGGGACAAGCCTTCCCTGAACCTTGTTTCGATGGAGTGTTTAATGTGCTGCAACAGCGCATTGTGGGTGAAAAGCATCTTAAATTGGTGCTACAGGAACCAAACGCTGGTCTGGTATTGGATGGTATTCATTTTTTTGTCGACCTAGACCATTGGCCCAATTCTTGTGATAAGGTGCGCGCGGTTTATAAGCTGGATATCAATGAATTTCGCGGACAGCGTAATCTGCAGCTCATTATTGACCATATTGAGCCATATCAAGACTAAAATCGTCACTCTGATTCAATAGTGACGAGTGGGAAAGGCAAAATTGTGCAAACGTAAGTGAAGAGTTTAGGGTATAATGCGCGCTCCCCAAAATCACTATTCCAGTTTTTCTTCAGGAGTGAATCCATGACGGCATTGGTTCTTGATGGCAAACATTGTGCCAAAGAAACCGAAGAACGCTTGGCGAAGCAAGTTGCTGAGTTAAAAGAACGCACCGGTGGTCATACACCAATACTTGCTACCATCTTAGTAGGGGCTGATCCAGCTTCCGCTACTTATGTGAAAATGAAGGGCAACGCTTGTCGCCGCGTTGGTATGGATTCCCTTGCTATTGAATTACCGGAAGAAACCACTACCGAGCAACTGTTAGCAAAAATTCAAGAATTGAATGAAAATCCAGATGTTCACGGCATTTTGCTACAACATCCGGTACCAGCACAAATCGACGAGCGCGCTTGTTTCGATGCGATCGCTTTGCACAAAGATGTGGATGGCGTGACTTGTCTAGGCTTTGGCCGTATGGCGATGAAAGAGCCAGCCTACGGTGCGGCCACCCCAGCCGGTATTATGCGTCTACTAGATGCATACAATATTGAACTGGAAGGAAAACACGTGGTCGTGGTTGGCCGTAGTCCAATTTTGGGTAAACCGATGGCTATGATGATGCTGAATGCTAATGCTACTGTTACCATCTGCCACTCGCGCACACAAAACCTACCTGAGTTTGTGAAACAGGCTGACGTTATCGTCGGGGCTGTGGGTAAACCAGAGTTGATTAAAGCCGAGTGGATCAAAGACGGAGCCGTGGTAGTTGACGCAGGCTATCACCCAGGCGGTATTGGTGACATCGAATTAGGACCACTAGCTAACCGCGTGAAGGCATATACGCCAGTACCGGGTGGTGTCGGGCCGATGACGATCAATACACTGATTTTGCAAACGTTAGAAGCGGGCTTGAAGCATTTAGGCTAAGCCTTGAAATGCAGGTGTTTCGTCCACACCTTTACTGTTAGATAAAAGCCGTGCCTAGGGTACGGCTTTTTTGTTGAATAACGGCGGTTTAACTGTGTTATTCACCTATTTTTTATTTTTATAGTGTTAAAAGGCCCAAGTGTCATGTCTACAGAAAGATTACTGGAAGCACTCGATTTTGACTTAATTGCTGATGTGTTTGTCAGCGAGGGGATTACGGCATCTCCAGCAGAATTACATGGGCAGTTATGCGGTTATCTGGCAGCGGGTGTTAGCCTGAGGGAAGAAGACTGGTTACAGATGGCTCTGGAGTTTGCTGATATCGAGAAGTGGCGAGAAGCCGCTAGCAAAGCCGCCATTATCGAGCTATATCAAGCCACTTTGAGCTTGTTTCAAAATGGTGAATATGCGCTTGTACCTTGCATCGCCGACGAGGATGCGGAAATTAGCCAGCGCGGTACTACTCTAGCCCAATGGGCCCACGGCTTTTTAGCGGGCTATGGTTTAGCAGGGCGTAAACAAGAAACCATTTCCGACGATGCTCGTCAGGTGTTGCAGGATTTTGCCAATATTTCTGGTCTGCGTGCAGATATGGAGCAGATGGAAGACAACAATGAAAATGACGCTGATTTAACCGAGTTAATCGAATACGCTCGTTTGTCGGCTATGATGTTGTTCTCAGAACACCATGGAGTGGTGCCTGATGCCGATTTAACCAAACAACGCCCGCTGCACTAACTGTTACTGTCAAATTGATGGAGTTGATCATGTCTATTCGTCCGCAAACGTACCAAGAGCGTCGTCGCCGTTTGATGGCATCCTTACCAGAAAATACGGTGGCGGTATTCCGTACTGGTAGTCTGTGTACCCGTAACAATGACTGTGACTACGAATTTCGCCCCGACTCGAGCTTTTTTTACCTTTGTGGCTTTGGCGAGCCGGATGCGCTGCTGTTTATTCAGGCGGATGGTCATGCCACGTTGGGCGTTCTGCCCAAAGACCCTGAGCGAGAGCTTTGGGATGGTTTTCGTCATGGGGTTGAGGGTGCGAAAGCCACATTTGGCGTGGATGAAGCCTTTGAGTTGACTGAGGTGGATGAACGCGCGCTCACATTGCTTGATGGCGTCGAAAATGTGGCTTTGTTAATGCACGACAAGGGATTGCGTGAGCAGCTTTGGCAATGGCGCGATCAGCTTTACCGTCAAAAACGCCAAGGTAAGCTACCGCCAGATAACTTTTTGGATGCCACCGATACGTTGCACGAAATGCGCTTGATTAAGGATGAGGAAGAGATCGCCATTATGGAAGCAGCGGCACAAATCAGCGTAAAAGCCCATGAGCAAGCCATGCGTAGTGTGCGCCCAGGGCAAAAAGAGTATCAGTTAGAGGCGGAACTTAACTATGTGTTTATGCAGCAGGGGGCGCGCCATCTAGCCTATAACAATATTGTGGCGACCGGTGCCAATGCTTGCGTACTGCACTATATCAGTAATGATGCCACTATCGCCGATGGTGATTTGATTCTGATCGATGCAGGCTGTGAGTTAGGCTGCTATGCCTCTGATATCACGCGAACCTTTCCAGCCAATGGCAAATTTAGTGAGCCACAGGCCGCGCTTTATCAATTAGTGTTGGATGCCCAATACGCCAGTATTGAAAAAATGCGTGTTGGCGAACCCTACGAAGCGTTCCACAACGCGGCTATCGAAACCTTGACGGCGGGCCTAGTGCGTTTGGGTTTGTTACAAGGAGATGTGGCAGAGCTGATTGAGAACAAGGCTTATCGAGAATTCTACATGCACAATACCGGCCATTGGTTAGGGTTAGATGTTCATGATTGCGGTCGCTACAAAGAAAATTCCCAATCCCGCACCTTGCAGCCGGGGATGGTTTTGACGGTGGAGCCTGGGCTCTATGTGGCGGCAGATAATGAACGTGTTGATCCAAAATGGCGCGGTATCGGTATTCGTATCGAAGACGACATCTTGATCCGGGAAGACGGGCCTTATGTGCTCACTCACGGCTTAGCCAAAGAAATTGACGATATCGAAGCGCTAATGTCACAACACAATTAATTGAGGGTAGGTAAATGGCACGAGATTACGATGCGATCATTGTTGGCGCAGGCATGGTAGGGGCGTTATCTGCGGTTCTACTGGCACGTCAGGGTATGTCAGTGGCATTAATTGATCGTCATGATGGACGTTATGCGTTATCGGTGCCGCCTGCCTATGATGCTCGTGTCAGTGCCATTTCCCGTCATTCTCAGCAGCTACTCAGCGAGGCCGGAGCTTGGCAGCGCATTGATAGTACACGGTTGGCCGCTTATCAGAAGATGCGTGTTTGGGATGGCTTGGGTCAAGGTGAAGTCGATTTTGATTGTGCGCAAACGGCGCTGCCAGACCTCGGTCACCTAGTTGAGAATAACGTGCTCTGCCAGGGCCTCATGGATGCGGTTCAGGACACCCGTGGTGTCGATTTGTTTCTTAGCGATATGGTGACGGAGCAACAGCGAGTCAATGGTAGAGTAGAAGTTACCCTAGCGTCCGATCGCCAACTAAGCGGGCAGGTGCTGATCGCAGCCGATGGGGCCCGCTCGCAAATGCGTGATCAATTTGGTTTTAATATGGTGGAATGGGATTATGGCCACCATGCTATCGTCACCACAGTGCAAGTCGATCGTTCCCATCAGGATACCGCATGGCAGGCGTTTGGTGACGAAGGTATTTTGGCGTTTTTACCACTGCCCTCGGTTAATGATGAGCATTTCATTTCAATTGTATGGTCAGTGCCTCCAATGGAAGCTGAAGCCTTAATGGCGTTATCCGATGAGGCATTTTGTCAGCGTTTAACCTACGCCATCAGCGAACGCTTCAACGCCATGTGTTTGACTGTGCCGCGGCAAGCCATCCCGTTGCGTCAGCGACATGCCAAGCAATATATCCAAGAAAATGTCGTTTTGATCGGCGATGCGGCTCATACCATCCATCCGCTTGCGGGTCAGGGGGCGAACCTAGGTTTTGGTGATGTTGGGGACTTGGTGGCCATTCTGACAAAGGCCTTTAAACGAGGAGAAGACTTAGGTTCTATGATGGTACTGCGTCGTTATCAAAGAGCGCGCATTATTGAAAATGTGTTGATGTCAGCATCCATGGAAACCTTCAAACGAGTCTTTACTACCACCCAGCCAGCCATTGTGCAATTGCGCAATACTGCGATGAAGCTGGCACAGTCGTCGGCATTTATTCGTAATAAACTGGTTGCCCATGCCAGCGGTATAAAATAACCGTCAGAACTTTTACGGCATTTCTTAGGAACAACAAACGGCTGGATGTGGATGTTGTTTGATTAGTGTGAACAAGAATGTGAAATAGTCTCAAATAGGAAGCTATTTGATTTGCAAAGAAGAATGCTTTTCATTTATTATTTTTCACAGTATCAATAAGTTCACACTGTTAGTGTCTCCATGGGGTTGTTCATGACTAATTATAAAATCAACAGTATCCAGTCTGTCGCTAAAAGTTTACTAGGCTTGTCCGTGGTGGCAGGAAGTATGGTATCGCTTTCTGCCCAAGCAGCTGGCGAAGTAAATATTTACTCCGCACGTCAAGAAGCGCTGATTCAGCCAGCATTAGACGCGTTTGGTAAAGCAAATGATGTGACGGTTAACCTTATTACGGGGAGTGCGGATGCCCTGTTGCGTCGTCTACAAGTCGAAGGTGATGCCAGCCCAGCGGATCTGTTTATTACTGTCGATGCAGGCAATTTATTCCGTGCCAAAGATGCAGGTGTGTTGCAGCCTTTTTCGACACCTCTGTTAGATGAAGTGATTCCAGCCAATCTAAAAGATCGTGATGGTTACTGGTACGGTTTGTCGCAACGTGCGCGGGTGATTTTCTATAATCCAGACAAGGTTTCCCCGACAGAGTTATCTACCTACGAAGATTTGGTGGACGAAAAATGGCGCGGTCGTATTTGTATCCGCTCCTCTTCAAACATTTACAACCAGTCATTGGTTGCTTCTATGATCGAGGCGAATGGCGAAGCGGCAACTTTAGATTGGATAAAAGGTATCGTTGCTAACTTTGCCCGTAATCCTGCGGGTGGTGATACCGATCAGTTAAAAGCAGTAGCCGCTGGTGTATGTGACATAGCTATAGCGAACACTTATTACTACGGTCGTTTAGGTCAAAGTGATGACCCTGAATTGCGTGCTGTTTACGAGAAAGTGGCGTTGTTTTGGCCGAACCAAGGTGAAAATGACCGTGGTGCTCACGTAAACGTCAGTGGTATCGGTTTGACGGCATCCGCTAGTAATGTGGATAATGCTAAGAAATTGGTTGAGTTTCTAACTAACCCTGAAAGCCAAGCTTGGTACGCGGATGTCAATAACGAGTACCCAGTAGTTGAGGGTATTGCAGCCCCTGCAAGCCTACAGCCATTTGGCGAGTTCCAGGCGGACTCCATGTCATTGAGTGTGTTGGGTGACAACAACCGTTTAGCTGTTGAATTGATGGATCGTGGTGGTTGGAAATAAATAAATCGTTATCGAGTGACGGGGGAGCGATAAACCGGCGTCCCCGCTTACAACAAAGCTCTCTACTTAAAACCAGCGCGATGTTTGTCGCGCTGGTTTTGTTGTTGCCGGTCGTTGTAATTGTTGCCAATATTTTCATTGGCGGGGCTGGTGTTTGGCAGCATCTTTATGAAACGGTTCTAGCTGACTATATCACCAACTCCTTACTACTTATGATAGGCGTCACTGCGGGTGTATTAGCGATGGGGGTGCCCGCCGCTTGGTTAACCAGCCATTGTCAGTTTCCCGGTAAGCGCCTATTTAGTTGGGCGCTGTTGTTGCCCCTAGCTATGCCCGCCTACATCATTGCCTACACCTATACCGGATTATTAGACTTTGCTGGTCCAGTTCAGACAGCCATTCGTGACCTGACTGGGTGGGGCTACGGAGATTATTGGTTTTTCGAAGTTCGATCGCTGGGCGGCGCTTTCGTAATGTTGGCCTTGGTGCTGTATCCCTATGTCTATCTCATGGCTCGCGCAGCCTTTCTAGGGCAATCGGCGAATACCTTGGAAGTGGCGCGTACGTTAGGTTACTCCCCCCTAGAGACCTTTTGGAAGCTCGCGTTACCTGTTGCTCGTCCGGCGATAGTCGCCGGTGCTACCCTAGCGATGATGGAAACGTTAGCTGACTACGGAACGGTCCAGTATTTTGGGGTATCGACTTTTACCACTGGGATTATGCGAACCTTCTATGGTTTTGGTGATCTCACCGCTGCTTCTCAGTTGGCAGGCGTGTTGCTGCTGTTTGTAGCAGTTCTTATTTTCACTGAACGTTACTCTCGTAGAAAAATTGCCTATCATGCCTCTGGCCTGCGTAAAGCGGCGCAACGTCAAATTCAATTGGGTGGAGTTTGGGCTGGAGCCGCTTTTATCGCCTGTTTGATCCCGGTGTTATTTGGCTTTTTGATCCCTGCAACGGTGCTCGCTTATTGGGCGTTATTTGAAGCTCAGGTGATTGGTTGGGACTTCGTAGGATTAGCGTGGAATTCGTTCTATCTTGCAGGGCTGGCAGCCATTATTGCGGTTGGCTTGGCGTTAGTCCTCTCTTATGCGCGACGTACCTTTGCCCAAGATAAAGGCGTTGCTATGGCCACTGCCTCCTCTGGGCTGGGATATGCTTTACCAGGAACCATTATTGCGATCGGTGTGATTGTACCGCTCGCTTGGATGGACCATCAGATTATCGCGTGGTTAAAGTCTTGGTTTGGTATTAAATCGGGCCTAATTCTCTCCGGTACTATCACCGCATTATTGTTTGCCTATACCGTGCGTTTTATGGCGGTCTCATTGGGCTCGGTGCAAAGTGGCTTAGGCAAAATAAAACCTAGCATGGATATGGCGGGGCGCTCATTGGGTTGTTCTTCGGTGCAGGTGCTGCGTCGCATTCATATCCCCCTGCTCAAAGGATCAGTATTAACTGCGTTGCTGATTGTATTTGTTGATGTATTGAAAGAACTCCCGGCCACACTGATTTTACGTCCCTTTAACTTTAATACCTTAGCTGTAAAAGCGTTCGAATTGGCATCCGATGAACGTTTGGTCGATGCTGCTCCCGCGTCGCTGATGATAGTGTTGGTCGGATTATTGCCGGTGATTTTATTGAGCCGCTCTATTTCTGCTACCGCGAAATTGTAAACGGAACATAACTATGACAGAACAATCTCCCGTGGTTCAAAACTCGCTAGAACTCAACGATGTCGCACTCGGTTATCAAGGCATGTCCGTTATCGAAGGAGTGAACTTCACTTTACAGGAAGGGAAAATCGGCTGCCTATTGGGCCCCAGTGGTTGTGGCAAATCTACTCTATTGCGCGCCATCGCAGGGTTTGAGCCTCTGATGCAGGGAAGTATTAAGCTTTCAGGAGTGCAGATTGCCGACACTACGGTTCAGTTGGCTCCAGAGAAGCGTCAGATCGGTATGGTGTTTCAGGATATAGCCCTGTTTCCTCATTTGAGTATCGGTGACAATATCGGTTTTGGTCTGCGCCATTGGTCTAAAGCAGCGCGTCGTGAGCGTATTGCCCACTTATTGAAAGTGGTTGGGCTTGAAGGGTATGAAGGGCGTTATCCTCAGTCTTTGTCAGGTGGTCAGCAGCAGCGTATAGCCCTAGCTCGCGCTATTGCCCCTAAGCCAAAGTTATTGCTAATGGATGAGCCGTTCTCTGGGTTGGACGCCAAATTACGCGAAACTTTGGTTCCTGAAATTCGTCAGATTTTGCTGCAGGAACAAGTGAGTGCGTTGTTAGTCAGTCACGATCAAGCGGAAGCCTTTGCCATGGCAGATATCGTCGCGGTGCTGGCGTCTGGTGAGGTGCAGCAGATTGGTACACCCTATGCAATTTACCATGAGCCGGCGACGCGTTTTGTAGCAAGCTTTATCGGGCAAGGGGATTTCCTACCAGCCCAGGTGTGTAGCTCTCACTGTGTACATTCTGCCCTAGGAGAAATTAAAGGGATCGATGAGCATGGCTTTGCACCAGACACGAAAGTGGATCTGCTAGTTCGGCCAGAGGACATTCGCTACGACGAACATAGCTCGTTCAAGGGCAAGGTGGTGAGCAAATGGTTTCGAGGGGCTCACTTCCTTTATCGCGTTGAATTAGCGGATGGCAAAGTGGTGTATTGCTATACTTCATCCCATCAAGACCTAGCGATTGGACAAGAGATGGGGATTCGCGTAGAGCTGGATCACTTAGTGCTATTTCCCCGAGTCTGAGCAGTAGTAGCTGGTTTGTCAGGGTGTTGGTGCTAAAGCGCACCGATACCCTGTTCACGACAGCAATCAACAATCCCTTCAAAATCGTATTCGGTTAGCTCCAAGTGCTCCAAAGCGAAGTGACCGATTTTATCCCACTCGTGATCATGGTTGCATTTACCAATGTAACGGTGAGTCGCGCTGATATGCTCTGCCATCTTGAGAATAGACATGAAGGTCAGGTGCTTAACATCCCCCGCAATGCGCTCTTGAAAGAGTCGTTCCGCCCGATGATGGTGGGCAATAACATAACAACAGGTACGAGGTAGCGCCCAAGATTTGGCTAAATAATAGCCGACTACCGAGTGGTTAGTGCGAAATGCTTGGTTTTCGATATCTGTGAGAGAGAAATCGTCTGTGCTGTAACCTTGCTCAAGGATTTCCCGGTAGCCTTTAAAGCGCTTCATCATTAGCGGAATGCCGGCGTTATGGAACAGCCCTAATGCATAACACTCATCTTGATATTTGAACCCAATTTGCTTGGCGATGCTGGAGCTGACTGCGGCCACATCCATGGCGTTATCCCAGAACTGATGCAGCTCTTCGATGGCGCTATCAGACAGTTCACTTTTAACCGACAAACCATTGACGATATTCGCAATACTGTGGATGCCAAGCATCATTACTGCTTGTTGTATGGAAGTGATCTTGCGGGCTAGGCCATAGTAAGCTGAGTTTACAAATTTTAACACGGCGGCTGACAAGCCAACGTCTTGAGAAATGATCTGAGCAATACGGTTCATGTCCGGCTCGGGCATGGCTTGCTCCATGTGCAGATCCACCATCACCTGAGGTTGTGGCGGGATCGTGATTCCCTGTAATACCCGTTTTACCTGTTCTTCAGTCAGTTCTGTAGACATATTTACAACCTACGCTTGTGAAATCCGTAATTGACTTAGCATTAACCCTAGTGGAGCTCTATAATAACGCGAATAATTGTATCTGGGTGATGAAATTGAGTGTAATTAGGTTAAAAGGTCAGTGTGATCGTCGCATCAAAGCTGGCCACCAATGGATTTATAGCAACGAAATTAATACCGACGCGACCCCGCTGAAACAGTTCCATGCTGGGGATCAGGTTATTGTGGAAAGCGCCAATGGTAAACCATTAGGTGTGGCGACAATCAACCCAGCAACACTGATCTGTGCTCGTCTGATTAGCCGTTCAGTGGATGTGTTGTTAAACAAATCTACCTTGGTGCATCGACTCAAAATTGCCTTGTCCCTACGGGAAGGCTTTTATCCAGCACCTTACTATCGCCTAGTATTTGGTGATGCGGATGGGTTGTCTGGTCTGGTTGTCGATCGCTTTGGTGATATCTTGGTGGTACAGATTTCTACCGCTGGTATGGAGCGAGTCAAGTCAGAAATCGTAGAAGCCCTACAAGAAGTCGTGCGTCCAGTTGCGATTCTAATGAAAAATGACGGTAAGATGCGTGATGTAGAGGGCTTAGACAGTTACGTAGAAGAAGCCTTTGGTCATGTGCCAGAAGTTGTTTATCTGCAAGAGAACGATGTATTGTTCCAAGCTCCAGTTTGGTATGGGCAAAAAACCGGTTGGTTTTACGATCACCGGGAAAACCGTAAAACCATGCAAACCTTCTGTTCAGGTAAGCGTGTTCTTGATGTGTTTTCTTATGTGGGTGGATGGGGCGTACAGGCCGCAGCGGCAGGTGCGACCGATGTGACCTTTATTGATGCTTCCCAAGCAGCCCTTGATCATGTTGATGCTAACCTAGCGTTGAACCAGTTCGAAGGCAATGCCAACTTGATGCACGGCGATGCCTTCGAAGCGATGAGTTCATTGATCGAGGAAAAACAACGCTTCGATGTGGTGATTATGGACCCACCAGCTTTCATCGCCCGTCGTAAAGATATCAAGGCGGGTGAAGGGGCTTACCATCGCGCTAATCAGTTGGCGATGCGTTTGGTTGCCAAAGGTGGTGTGCTGGTTTCCGGGTCGTGTTCCATGCATCTAGAGACCAACCGTCTACACGATATTATTCGTAGTAATTCGCGCCAGTTAGAGCGTTTTTCCCAGTTAATTTATCGGGGTACCCAAGCCCCTGATCACCCGGTACATCCAGCGATTCCGGAAACAGAGTACCTAAAAGCCTTGTTTTATCGAGTGCATAATAATATGGGGTTATAATCGAGCAAATTGGAGCAACCACATGAAAGCGTTGTGTAGCTTAATTCTTGGTGGAGCAGTTGTACTGTCTAGTGGTTGCGCGACAGCGCCGCAACCAGTGGCAAATGCCAGTTACGTGGATCTGAAGGGAATCAGTGATCAGCATGGCAATTCGTTTGCTTTTGCCGAGCAAATGCAGACATTGATTTTTGTCCGTGATATGGATGCGAAAGATCTTGTAGATGAGAGCTTAAGCAATGTGAATCGCCAATGTCTGAAGGTTGGTCAGGTCGTTTACTTGGCGGATATCAGCGGTATGCCAAGCCTAATCGCTAACTTTATTGCCATACCTAAAATGCGGGACTATGACTATCCTATCTGGTTGGATACCGAGGGTGACGTATCAGCCTCGTTGGCAGCAAGGGAGGATCAGGTGACGCTTTTCGCGGTTTCGCAGGGTGACTTTACGAACACTGAGTTTGTAGCTACAGAAACTCAGTTAACTGAGAAGTTGCAGGCACTTTGTGGTGTGAACTAATACCGTAAAATTGGAAGTAGCTCCATCGCCTACCAGAGGGGATGGGGCTACTTATATAGCCTATTAGACTTGAGTATCCCGTAGGGATATATGTGGCCAGCCACGCTCTTTGGCGATCTCGGTGAGCACGGAGTCAGCATCGACGGCAATGGGGTGATCAACGATTTCTAGTAGTGGCAAATCGTTACGGGAGTCACTGTAAAAATAACTGCCTTCTAAACTGTAGCCGGTTTGTTCCAGCCAAGCGTTTAGTCTGGTTACTTTACCATCCTGGAAGCTGGGAATGCCTACCACTTTCCCGGTGTAGCGCTCCCCGTCCATTTCTGGAATGGGGGCAATAATGTCATCGAAGCCTAACTTAGCAGCGATGGGGCCGGTAACGAACTGGTTGGTCGCGGTGATCATTAGCAAGTAATGACCTTGGCTGCGGTGGTGTTGGAGTAGCTTGTGAGCCTCTTGTTGCATCATGGGCTTCACTTTCTGCTCCATGAACTCACTATGCAGTGCTTCATATTCTGCTTTGCTGAATTGGGTGAGTGGCGCCAGACTAAAGGCTAGATATTCATGAATATCCAGATTCCCCGCTTGGTATTGAGCAAAAAAGCGATCGTTCGCCTCTTTATAGACAGCAACGTCTACTAGCCCTTTATCCACCAAAAATTGTCCCCACGCGTAGTCGCTGTCCCCGTTCAGCAAGGTGCCATCTAAGTCAAATATCGCAAGAGTCACACTGTTTACCTTATCCACATCGAAAGTGGGTTTAGTATACCCACAGGTACAACAAATAACATCAGGCCGAATTGTGTGGAACCGGGAATTGTGGAACAATGAAATCAATTTATTCTTAAGTTATAAGGTGATAGCTCGTGATTGATGCAGACGGATATAGACCGAATGTGGGCATCATACTGATGAACGAGCGTGGCCAACTACTTTGGGCGAGGCGTGTTGGGCAGAATGCTTGGCAATTCCCGCAAGGTGGTATCAAGTCCAATGAGACTCCTGAAGAAGCACTTTATCGGGAGTTAAAAGAAGAAATTGGCCTTGATCCCCATCAGGTCGAAATTCTTGGTAAAACCCGAGGCTGGTTACGCTATCGATTGCCTAAGCGCATGCTACGTCACAACAGCAAGCCCTTATGTATCGGTCAAAAACAAAAATGGTTTTTATTGTCCATCCGTTGCGCCGACGCTTGTGTCTGTGTCGATGGTGGAGATTGCCCAGAGTTTGATGGTTGGCGTTGGGTCAGCTACTGGTATCCACTAGGTCAAGTGGTCGCTTTTAAAAAGGATGTCTATCGGCGCGCTTTGAAAGAGTTGATACCTAATGCCCACCGTTGGTTGAGTCGCACGCAAAAATGCAAGTAAGCGTGCTTGAGTAGTAACAGATAAGGAACCCTATGCTAAGTTTATTGCGCCGCATTACTCAGGAGGTTACGGCTGCCCAGTCGTTGCCCGCTGCTCTGGATATCATTGTACGTCGTGTGCGACGTGCCATGCGTTCAGAGGTATGCTCTATTTACTTAGTGGATCCGAAAACACAAGAATATGTGTTGATGGCGACCCGGGGTTTGAACTCTGATGGTGCGGGCAAACTTAGCCTCAAAGCTGACGAAGGTTTGGTGAGCTTGGTTGGCCGCCGAGCAGAGCCAGTCAACCTTGAAGATGCCCACGCCCACCCTGCGTTCCATTACCTGTCTGGTTCTGGCGAGGAACGCTTCCAGTCTTTCCTTGGCGTGCCGATTATTCATCATCGCCAAGTGCTAGGGGTGTTAGTTGTTCAACACGAGGAAAAAAGGCGCTTCGATGAAGGTGAAGAAGCCTTCCTGATTACTCTTTCTGCTCAGCTTGCAGGGGTTATTGCTCATGCGGAAGCCACTGGTGCGTTCGCAACGTTGGCTGATAACAATACCCGTTCTTCAGTAACTGATTTGCGTTACAAAGGTGTTCCCGGCAGTTCTGGTGTAGCCATTGGTAAAGGGGTGGTGTTTTTTCCTCCGGCTGACTTAGATGCTATTCCCGATCGTCCAACCAATGATGTGGATGGGGAAATAGAGGCCTTCAATGATGCCCTCAATGCGGTACGCTGTGATATTCGTCGTGCCGGTAGCCGTCTCAGTCAGCATCTAAGCGCTGACGAAAAAGCCTTGTTTGATGTGTATCTGAAAATCCTTGACGATAATGCTCTTGCAGGGGAAATCGAAAAACGTATTAAAGATGGGAATTGGGCGGCAGGGGCATTACGGCAGGTTATTAAGCTACATGTATCCCATTTTGACCAAATGGATGATCCCTATCTACGGGAGCGAGCGACCGATATTCGTGACCTAGGGCGTCGCATTCTGTCCCATTTACAGGAAAAAAATCAGGATTTATCCAATCGCTTTGATGAGCCCGGGATTTTAGTGGGGGAAGAACTCACCGCTTCAATGTTGGGTGAAGTGCCTTTGGATAAAATCAAAGGCTTGGTGTCGGTGATGGGGTCAAGTAACTCCCACGTGGCGATTTTAGCCCGAGCTATGGGGATCCCTACCGTTATGGGGGTTGTGGATGCCCCTTTTGCCAAGCTCGATAACGTGGATATGATCGTTGACGGCTATGCTGGAAATGTTTACACCTATCCATCGACGCCGCTATTGGAAAGCTATCAGCAAATCGTCGACGAAGAAAAAGCACTCGAAGAAGAGTTCCAAACCCTAAAGGATCTGCCCTGTGAAACCCTAGATGGGGCTAGGATTCGCTTGTTTGTGAATACTGGCCTGAGTGCAGATATTAATCGCAGTTTGGACCGTGGTGCCGAGGGTATTGGTTTGTACCGTACCGAAGTGCCTTTTATGGTGCGTGACCGTTTCCCCACCGAAGCAGATCAAGAACTCATTTATCGACAGCAATTGGAAGGTTTTTACCCCGCTCCAGTAACCATGCGTACCTTGGATATTGGCGGTGATAAAGCGTTGCCCTATTTCCCCATTAAGGAGGAAAACCCCTTCTTGGGATGGCGCGGGATCCGCGTTACTTTGGATCACCTCGAAATTTTTATGGCCCAGATTCGGGCGATGATTAAAGCCAGCGCTGGTTTGCACAATCTGAAAATCATGTTGCCGATGATCTCCAATGTGGCTGAAGTGGAAGATGCTTTAGCTCTTATCCGTCGTGCCTATGCCGAGTTAAAAGAGGAAAGCTATGATGTCGTGATGCCTCAAGTCGGCGTTATGATTGAAGTGCCGGCGGCAGTATATCAGGCGAAAGAACTAGCGCGGCTGGTGGACTTTATGTCGGTGGGTAGTAATGACCTGACCCAGTATCTATTGGCGGTAGATCGGAACAACTCCCGTGTTGCGGATTTGTATCACTCGTTCCACCCGGCCGTGTTGCGTGCATTACAAAACATCGTCGATAGCGTCAAAGACGAAGGCGTGAAGCTAAGTGTTTGTGGTGAAATGGCGGGTGATCCGATGGGAGCTATTCTAATCATGGCCATGGGTTATGACACCTTGTCGATGAGCTCTACCAGTTTACCCAAAGTGAAAGCAGTATTGCGCAATATTACCATGGAGCAAGCACGCTTTATGCTACATCAAGTATTACCATTGGCTCACGCCGATGCGGTTAAACAGACGATGGTGCAACTTATGCGTGAAGCCGATGTGGAGCGTTTGGTGCGCCCCTCCAAAAGTGCAGAACTAGGTTAATTTACTCATGATCTCATACCCAAATATCGATCCAGTAGCCATCGCTATCGGGCCCATTTCCATCCACTGGTATGGTCTGATGTACCTGATCGGTTTTGTTTCTGCCTATTATCTTGGGTTGTATCGAGCCAAACGTTCCAACGGCTTATGGACCCAAGAAATGGTCAGCGATATGATTTTCTACGGGGCTGTCGGGGTAATACTTGGCGGCAGAACGGGTTATATCCTGTTCTATCAGTTTAGCAGTTTTATTGATAATCCACTGGTGCTATTCCGTATTTGGGAAGGAGGGATGTCTTTTCATGGCGGACTCTTGGGCGTTGTAGTGGCCATGCTGTTTTTTGCGAAAAAGTATAACAAGCATTTGGTCGATGTGACGGACTTTGGTGCACCGTTTGTCCCCATCGGCTTAGGTACCGGCCGCATTGGTAATTTTATCGGTGGCGAGTTATGGGGACGACCAACGGATGTGTCTTGGGCGATGATCTTCCCGGGAGACTACCTACAGCTTCCTCGCCATCCTTCTCAGTTGTACCAGTTCGCCTTAGAGGGCGTCGCTTTATTTTTGATTTTGTGGTTTTTCTCGCAAAAGGCTAAGCCTCGTTACTGCGTGTCGGGCTTGTTTTTGATGTGCTACGGCATCTTCCGTATTCTTGTGGAATTTTTCCGTGAACCGGACGCTCATATCGGCTATCTCGCGTTTGGTTGGCTTACTCAGGGGCAATTACTGTCCCTGCCGATGGTGCTGTTAGGGGCCGGGCTAGTTGTCTTGGGGTACCGCTTGCAGCGTTTTCCCAAGGCGTAAGGTGCGGTAATCTCGTTGAGATCTAAAAAAGGGCGTTGAGTATCTCAACGCCCTTTTTGTTTATACCGAAAAGGGGTAGGCGATGGGCTCATGGTACTGATAACCCTCTACACTGAAGTCGTCCAGAGTTACCCAGGTTTCCAAGTCTTCTAAGGAGCGAATATCCGGATTGATATGAAATGTGGGAGCGGGGAAGGGTTCCCGTTTAAGTTGCACGTCTCGCATCAATTCCAGCTGATCTTCGTAAATATGAGCATTCACGATCTTGTGGTAGGCCTTGCCCGGTTTGTTGCCAGTAATTTGCGCCATAATCGCTAACAAAAAGTAAACCTGCACCATATTGAAATTTAGCCCCAGCGGTACATCACAGCTGCGTTGGGTGCTGTTGAGATACAGGGTATCGCCTAATAGGCTAAAGTGATGGCTGTACATACATGGTCGCAGACAAGCCATATGGAAAGCGCCAGGGTGGTAGAAGGTAAGGATCTCGCCACGATTGTCTTTTTTTGCACTCAAATCATCGACGATTTGGCGCAATAGGTCGATGGTGCCACCATCGGGTTTCGGGAAGTTGCGACCGATAGCGCCATAACAAAGGCCCATATCATCCACTCCCTTGCGATAGGGGTTGTTTAGCCAGGCTTCATTATCATTGGCGTTAGCATCCCAGGTTTTCGTACCTAGGGCGCGGAAATCCGCAGCGTTGTCATAGCCCCGTAAGTACCCCAGCATTTCGGCAACCGCTGACTTCCAGTAGCTCTTACGGGTGGTCACCAAGGGAAACTCACCATTACCCACATCGTAGGTTAGGTCGGCATTGATTAGGGTAAGGCAACGCTTGCCAGTGCGTTCATTTGCAACCCACTGGCCTTCATCAATAATGCGCTGGCTAAGATCAAGGTATTGTTTCATGCAATCTGTTCCGCACTCGGTATAATGGACGGCAAATTATAACAGACTCCGGCGGCCTTAGAACGGCTGTTGTTGAGCAACTAGTTACGAAGAATTGAGGAAACCCTATGCTGTCGCTGATCGTCGCTATGTCTAGTAACCGAGTTATCGGGATCAATAACGCTCTGCCGTGGCATTTGCCCAATGACTTAAAGTATTTCAAGCAAGTTACTATGGGTAAACCCATTATCATGGGACGCAATACGTTTGAGTCCATCGGTAGACCGCTGCCAGGACGTCGCAATATCGTGATTTCTCGTAACCCGGAATATGCCCCAGTGGGTGTTGATGTGGTGAATACCCTAGAAGCGGCGATTCAGCTGGGTGAAGATATTTGTCTGGTGGATGGTCATGAAGAAGTGATGGTGATTGGTGGTGCTCAAATATATGGACAAGCATTACCTCGGGCTGATCGCCTCTATATTACCCATGTGGATGCGGAAGTGAATGGCGACGCCTTTTTCCCAGAAGTCGACTGGAACGCGTTCGAGAAACGCGGTGAGGAGTGCTTCTCTGCAGAAGGCCCCAATCCCTATGACTACCGCTTTGCTATTTACGAGCGGGCTTAACCCATGTGGCAGCAGCGAGAAATACAGTTAAAGCCACGTTCCCGCGGTTTTCATCTCATTTCTAGCGAAATCGATGCGGCCGTGCAGCAGTTTGCTCCAGTGAAAATGGGTCTGTTGCACCTACAGCTGCTACATACTTCAGCCTCACTTACCTTGAATGAAAACGCGGACCCTTTGGTGCGTAGTGATATGGAAGCGCATCTTTGCCATATGGTGCCAGAAAATCAACCCTACTATCGCCACACTTACGAAGGTGCTGATGATATGCCAGCTCATATCAAGGCTAGCCTGTTTGGTACGAGCTTGACCCTACCGATCCGGGATGGGCGATTATACTTGGGGACTTGGCAAGGGATTTATTTAGGAGAGCACCGGGACCATGGCGGTTCCCGGCGGATCTTGTTAACCCTTAACGGTGAATGATTCACGTCAGTGAAAAATAGAGATACCAATGCCGTTGGCGCGGCCTTGTTCTACGGCCGCGTTGGCGCTTTGTGCTAGTTCGTCAACGGTTTCGCCATCTTCTGGGAAGGTGGCCAAACCAACACAAAAGTTCGCTTGATGGGCATCGCCATAGGCTAAAACTTTTTGCTCTTCCTCGCTGGGTTTGAGGGCTTTTTCTAGAAGCTTCTGGGCATCTTTGAGGCTGGTATTGGGTAATAGCAGCAACAGTTTATCCTGGGCTACCCGAGCTAAAATATCGGCTTCACGAATTTTTTTGTAGAAGTAACGGGCCGATGAGTGAATCGCATTATTACGGCGCTCTAATGGCATCTCAGCCAAAAGCCCACGGGCATCCAAATCGATTTTCGCCATGGTCAGCGGTGTATATTGGCGTTTCGCCAGACCAATTTGCTTAGCAAAGTGAGTAATAGCCGCGCCACGATTCAATAAGCCAGTTAGTTCGTCGAAGGTGGCTTGGCTACGTAAATGTTCTTCTAGGGCTTTCTGGTGGCTGATGTTCTCGACAAAGCCAATCACTTTCGTGATAGCACCGTCAGTGTCGTGACTGAAAGTGCGTCCCCGCTCTCTCACCCAAATGTATTCATCATTGGCACGACGAATGCGATACTCTGCTTCGTAGTAGGTCTGGCGATGTTCCACGTGCTCATTGACGGTACGGACAAACTTTTCCACATCATCTTTATGAATCATGGCATGCCACTGCTTAGAATTGTGCGGAGTATTTTCAATGCCGCATCCGAGTAACGTAGCGATGGAAGGGGAACAGGAGATACGATTTTCGCGAATATCCCACAACCATAAACCAGCAGATGACTCGGTTAATGCAAATTTCAGTAAGGTGTTTTCCGCGATACTCAAGTCCATATGCTCGGTTGAGGTGATGTAGGCAAGCAAATGCTGCTTGTCTAAGGCACGCACGCTGACTTCACTGGCAACGGCTTGAGTGCCAATGTGTAGCGCTAAAGAAAGTTGCTCCAGCGTTTTGGCTCGGGCGGCTGAGTGTATATTAAGAAGCTCGCCGCAGTCCTCACTGTTGAGTAATTGCTGCCACTGTTGTACGGGTTGTTCGCCGAGGTTACGGAATAAGAGTTCAAAGCGCTCGTTCATTGCCGTGATAGCACCGCTTTGAATATCGACAACGAATGCAGGCGTCGGCATCAGGTAGAATGCTTGTGCAAATACGGTATTCATCCTATTTTCCTCAACAAATAAACAGAGTTACTCTGGAGTAATCCAACGCAGCTGATAATGCGCATCCTGATCTTCTGCCAATAGCTTAGTCAGAAACGGCATAAATGCTTGAGCTTCTTTTTCCATGGTCCAAGGTGGATTGACGACAATCATACCACTTCCGGCCATGCCGCGGTTCTTTTCCGTATCACGAATATTGAGTTCCAGTAGCAGTATATTACGAATTTTGGTGGATTCGACTGCTTTAAGCAAATCGTCGGCTTGTTTGCGTGAGAGCACCGGATACCAGATGGCGTAGGTACCCTGGGAGAAACGGGAAACACCTTGTTCCAGTGTTTTTACTACCGTTTGGTAGTCTTTCTTCACTTCATAAGGGGGATCCATGAGCACAAACCCCCGTTTTTGTGGAGGGGGTAGCATGGCTTTTACGGCAGCAAAGCCATCACCTTTTTCCACGTTAGCTCGACGCTTATTTGGAAATAGTGCCGCTAATAGCGGATAGTCATTGGGATGTAATTCACACAGATGTAATTTGTCTTTCTGACGCACATAGGCGTCGACTACCTTGGGGCTGCCGGGGTAGAGCCTAAGCTGACCATCTGGGTTTAGCTCATTCACGATATCTAAATAGCGTTGTACTGCTTCTGGTACGTCAGGGCAGTTCATTAGCTTAGCAATACCACTATCGAATTCTCGGTTCAGTTGGGCTTGATCCGAGGACAGCTCATACAAACCAATACCCGCATGGGTATCAAGATAGAAGAACGGGTTGTCTTTTTTGACTAAGTGGTGGCAGATCTCGCTGACGACGATGTGTTTCAGAATGTCGGCGTGATTGCCTGCATGATAGATATGTCGGTAGCTGAGCATAACGATTCCTAGAAGATTAAAAAAGCCGCACCCGATTACGGAGTGCGGCTGGTATGTCTACCTGCTATGGTATCTGGATCAGTCTAATTGATCCAGATCGCGCACTGCACCTTTGTCGGCGCTAGTCGCAAAGTGAGCGTACACTTTCAATGCCGGAGACACTTTACGTGGACGTTCTTTCGCTGGTTTCCACGCATCGGCACCTTTAGCTTCCATTGCGGCGCGACGGGCGGCTAACTCTTCATCCGATAGCAGTACGTTGATTGAACGATTCGGAATGTCAATCAAGATACGATCACCATTTTCCACTAGGCCGATAGCACCACCCGCTGCTGCTTCTGGTGATACGTGACCAATTGATAAACCAGAAGTACCGCCGGAGAAACGACCATCGGTCAGTAGGGCACAGGCTTTGCCTAGCCCTTTGGACTTGATGTAGGACGTTGGGTACAACATTTCTTGCATGCCTGGGCCGCCACGTGGACCTTCGTAGCGTACGATCACCACATCGCCTGCTTCAACCTTGTCGTCGAGGATATTTTTAACGGCTTCATCCTGAGATTCAGTGACGTGTGCTTTACCTTCAAACACGAGGATCGACTCATCAACACCGGCGCTTTTCACCACACAGCCATCTTCGGCAATATTACCGTACAGTACCGCTAAGCCACCTTCTAAAGAGAAGGCATTCTCTAGGGAACGGATACAGCCATTGGCACGGTCACCGTCTAATGTTGGCCAGCGGGTTGCTTGGCTGAAGGCGACCTGAGTCGGGATGCCAGCAGGACCAGCTTTGTAGAACTCCACCACTTCAGGAGTAGGAGACTCCATGATGTCCCACTTTTTCAACCCGTCTAAAAGTGTATCTGAGTGTACTGTGTGAACTTGATTATGTAGGATTCCCGCACGGTTCAGCTCGCCCAGTAGGCCAAAAATACCACCGGCACGGTGCACGTCTTCGATATGGTATTTCTGCGTATTTGGGGCAACTTTACATAGCTGTGGTACCTTGCGAGATAGACGGTCGATATCCTGCATGGTGAAATCCACGCCAGCTTCCCGGGCAATCGCTAATAAGTGTAGGATGGTGTTGGTAGAACCACCCATGGCAATATCAAGTGTCATGGCGTTTTCAAACGCTTCGAAGGAAGCGATGGCGCGTGGCAACCAGCGTTCTTCATCGTTTTCGTAGTAGCGTTTAGTAATCTCTACAATACGACGTCCAGCTTCTAGGAACAGCTCTTTGCGGTCCGCATGGGTGGCTAGAACAGTACCGTTACCCGGCAAACTCAAGCCTAATGCTTCCGTCAAACAGTTCATGGAGTTCGCGGTAAACATACCAGAGCAAGAACCACAAGTTGGGCAGGCTGAACGCTCGATTTCGGCTACTACTTCGTCAGAAACACTGGAGTCGGCGGCGATAACCATGGCATCGACCAAATCCAGTTTATGCTCAGACAATTTGGTTTTGCCGGCTTCCATTGGACCACCGGAAACGAAAATAACGGGAATGTTGAGACGCATGGCCGCCATTAACATCCCTGGGGTGATTTTGTCACAGTTGGAAATACACACTAGGGCATCAGCACAATGGGCATTAACCATATATTCAACCGAGTCTGCGATTAGGTCACGGGAAGGTAAGCTGTAAAGCATACCGTCGTGGCCCATGGCGATACCATCGTCGACCGCGATTGTGTTGAATTCTTTGGCAACGCCGCCTGCTGCTTCAATTTCGCGCGCGACCAATTGTCCCATATCTTTTAGATGTACGTGACCTGGAACAAACTGGGTAAAAGAGTTGGCAACCGCGATAATCGGCTTATGAAAGTCTTCGTCTTTCATGCCGGTTGCACGCCATAGCGCACGTGCGCCTGCCATGTTACGACCTGCAGTAGAGGTCTTGGAACGATATTCTGGCATTTCTATCCCCACAACAATTATTTTGCTTTGTTTATCGAAGCATGTTACCAAGATTATTCCTGTCGCCCAATGTATATTTGGCAATATACTGTGACCAGAATTAGTATAAATACGCTTGTTCTCAAGTAAGCTAATAACAAGCGTCGATAAAAAGGTTTGAATCAATGAACACCCGCAATGTTGTGATTGCGCGTCAGCCCATCGTTGATAACTCGTTAGCAACATTCGCTTATGAGTTGCTCTACCGAAGGGAGGTAACCGAACTAGAAGCTAACGTTATCGACCCTGTGGGAGCGACGGCTCAAGTGGTGTCATCTTGTTTGATGGACATTGGCTTGCACAATTTAATTGGTAGCGGCAAAGCCTTTATCAATTTTCCACGCAGCTACTTAGTGAACCCCAGCGGTGTCCCATTGCCGCGCGAACATACCGTTATTGAAGTGTTAGAAGGTGCTGGTTTTGATGCGGTATTGCTGGCCGCACTCCGGCGTTGGGTGAAAGCTGGCTTTGTCTTAGCACTGGATGATTTTGTGTTTGAGCCTAAGCTGACCCCATTTGTAGAGTTGGCGACCTATGTAAAACTCGATATTCAAGCCATGTCACAGGAAGCATTTTGTGAACAGGTCGAGATGCTGAAACCATTTGGCGTGAAGATCATTGCCGAGAAAATTGAAACCTGGGAAGAGTTTCATTTCGCCCGCGTATTGGATATTGATTTCTACCAAGGCTACTTCTTTGAGCGTCCGGAATCTGTCAGTGGTAAAGCATCGAAAGTGAACCACATGACGCTGTTGCAGTTGATGGCGTCATTGTTGCGGGCTGACGATATATCCGTGGTCGAGCTGGAAAAAATAGTTTGTCAGGATGTTGGTTTAGTTCACAAGCTATTACGTTACCTCAATTCCCCAATTACCGGCCTAGTCGCCGCCGTCGACTCGGTGCGCTTGGCTATCATGCTGATCGGTGTTGAGCGTTTGAAGTCATTGACTAATTTGCTGTTAATGTCGGAGATGACCTCGGATCGGGAGGTATTGCTAGAGCAAATACTGGTTCGCGCGAAGCACGCCGAACTCTTTGCCAAGGCGCGGGGATATGCCAGTGAGGATAGATACTTCCTTGCTGGTATGTTGTCGATGATAGATGTGGTGATGGGAGCGAATCTTGACGAAGTTTTAGCTGAGTTGCCTCTGCCCAATGATTTTATTGACGCCATTATCGGGCGCACTGGACGAGTTGGGCAGGTTCTCGACTTGGTAGAAGACTACGAAAAACATCGTGTGATCAGCAACGTCAATGATTCGGAAACCCTAACCGTTGCTTATGTTGATGCGGTGAAATGGGCGCGTGAATTTACCCAATCTATTTAGGCTGTAGTCCTTTTCTTACATGGCTGTGGGATTTGTATGAATATTCTGTCAAGCCACTAGAAATTCCTCGGTATTTTTATCTAACCTTTTGAATTATATGTATAAAATTCTGATTTTTCATTTTTTTTGAAATTTTGCAAAGGCGCGAACTTTGGTTATAGTTGACTCATCCAAACGGAAACAAGGATGAATGGCTTAGGACAAGCTGATGCTAGGAAAGCATTACGGACATAGGATGCTTAGGAAGAGAAACAACAGGATGTTGCGACTAGGACAGTCATTTCACTATGGACCAGTGTCAAGCCAAGGTAGGTTGGATCGCAAGGAGGATGGGACAGGAGTCCTGACTCATTGATGAGTTGCTACTACGGACGGTGGCAAAAAAACGGGCAGCCTAGGCTGCCCTTCTTTTTGCCTGCAATAAAGCGCTAACTTAGCGCTCTAAATGCTCAAGCTTGTCTTCCACTCCATCCCACTGTGCCGCATCTGGCAAAGCATCCTTCTTCTCGGTGATATTTGGCCAAATCAACGCCAATTCACGGTTTAGCTCTACAAACACGTCTTGACCGTCCGGAAGTTCATCCTCGGAGAAGATTGCACCAGCAGGGCACTCTGGCTCACATAGGGCGCAATCAATACACTCGTCAGGGTTAATTGCTAGGAAGTTAGGGCCTTCATAGAAACAGTCTACAGGGCAAACCTCAACACAGTCTGTGTACTTACAGCGGATACAGTTGTCAGTTACGATGAAAGCCATCAGCTTTTTCCTCAAAATAGTCGTTGATATAGGGCTATTTTAGAGGTTATAGGATCAGTGCGGCAAGGGCGAAGCCCTTGTCCCACTAAACTTATCTGTCATTAGCTTATAGATTTTGCGTTTTGTTGAAGTTTTGCTAATAGGTTTAAGGCTTCAAGAGGCGTTAAGTTGTTGATGTCTGTGTCTATCAACGCGTCAACGACTGGATGCGTGGCAGGTGTCAGAAACATATCCCCTTGAATTGGTTCAGGTGCTTTGACCGAGCGTTGCTTCGTTGGCTCATGTGAAACCAAGGAGCTTGCATTGTTCTTATCCCCTTGTTCTAGTTGCTGTAGCTTGGCTTTTGCTGCTACTACCACTGACCTAGGTACCCCCGCCAATTGTGCTACCTGCAGACCATAGGATTGGCTAGCGGGTCCTTCGTGAACTTGATGCATAAAGACAATATCGTCTTCGTATTCGGTGGCGGATAAGTGTACATTGGCTGCCGTAGGTAGGCTGTCTGCTAGGGCAGTGAGTTCAAAATAATGGGTGGCAAATAGCACGTAGGCTTTGGTTTGAGTGGCTAATTGTTCAACGGCTGCCCACGCTAGAGAAAGTCCATCAAAAGTACTGGTGCCGCGTCCAACCTCGTCCATCAGCACTAAGCTGTGACGGGTAGCGTTATTTAAAATATTGGCGGTTTCCGTCATTTCCACCATAAAAGTGGAGCGCCCACCTGCCAGATCATCGGACGATCCCATACGGGTAAAAATGCGATCGACCACCGAGATAGAAGCCGCTTCGGCGGGGACAAAAGAGCCTGTGTGGGCTAACAAGGTAATCAGCGCAACTTGGCGCATATAGGTAGATTTACCCCCCATATTTGGGCCGGTAATCATCAATAAACTACGGTTCTGGTTGAGCTTCAAATCGTTCGGGATAAAGGGATCTGAAATCACAGCTTCGACGACCGGATGACGACCACCAATAATGTCAATCCCGCCTCTTTCATGCATTTCTGGGCGACAAAAATGCAAGCGCTCCGCCCGTTCCGCAAAGCATCCCAACACATCTAACTCAGCGATAGCTTGGCTGCTCGTTTGTAGCGACGGTAAGTGACTATTGAGAGTGTCTAGCAGTTCCTCATAGAGCTGTTTTTCCCGCGCCAAGGCTTTTGATTTAGCGCTCAGTGCCTTGTCTTCAAAGGTTTTAAGTTCTGGCGTAATAAAACGCTCGGCATTTTTCAGAGTCTGGCGTCGCACATATTCTACCGGTACTTGGTCTGAATGTAGGCGGCTAATCTCAATGTAGTAACCGTGCACCCGGTTATAGCCTACTTTTAACGAGCTAATGCCGGTTTTTTCCTTTTCCCGCGTTTCCAAATCGGCCAAATAGTCAGTGGCATTGGTGGATAAATTGATTAGTTCATCCAGTTCTGCATCATAGCCTTGCGCGAAGACGCCGCCATCACGAATGACGGAAGGGGGATTTTCAACCAGTGCCTGGGCTAATTCAGCGGCTAAGCTTGGTAGTTCCTGGATACGCTGGTAAAGATTGCTTAAACGACTGCTTTTATAAGGAAGTAATAGCTCCCTAACTAAAGGAAAAGCTTCTAGTGCAATGCGTAATCTTAATAGATCCCGAGGACGGGCTGAGCGCAATGCTACTCGAGATAAGATGCGTTCAAGATCGCCGACTTGTTTTAGTTGAGTCGCCAGCGAGCTGATATCGAAACCGGCCAAAAGCTCCGCAACAGCTTCTTGACGGGATTGGATTTCATTTAAATTACGTGTTGGTGCGTGTAGCCAGCGCTTCAGCAACCTTGACCCCATTGCTGTGGCAGCTGTGTCTAGCACACTGGCTAAGGTATTTAATTGGGTGCCGGCAAGATTTTGATCAATCTCTAGATTGCGACGGGTGGCACTATCGATCAGTACGGTCTCGTCTCTTTGTTCGACACTAATCGATTGAATATGGGGCAGTGCCGAGCGTTGGGTATCTTTGGCGTACTGCAATAGCGCACCGGCGGCAGCGATGGCGGCGGTCAAGTTTTCACAACCAAAGCCCACTAAGTCCTTGGTATTGAACTGCTGTATTAACTGCCGATAGCTGGATTCAAAATCAAAATGCCAAGGCCCAAGTTCACTCACGCCTTTTGTTAAGGTGATCGCTTCTCGCTCGGGAAAATCTTCTGAAAGCAATATTTCTTTTGGCGCGAGACGTGCCAGTTCGGATTGTAGGTTACTCGTGCCGTCTACCTCGAATAGACAAAAGCGCCCGCTTGCCATATCCAAATAAGCGAAGCCAAACACGTCGATGCCCTTCCTTAATGTGTGAGCAAGGGCGACTAGTAGGTTTTCTTGTTTCTCTTCTAAGAAGGCTTCATCACTGATGGTGCCTGGGGTAACAATACGCGAGACTTGGCGCTCAACGGGGCCTTTGCTCGTGGCAGGGTCGCCTACTTGTTCGGCAATGACAACAGATTCTCCCATGCGAACCAAACGAGCAATATAGTTTTCTGCCGCATGAAACGGGATGCCCGCCATAGGGATTGGTTTGCCGCCCGAATGCCCCCGTGCTGTTAAGGTGATGTCCAATAGCTGAGCCGCACGTTTTGCATCGTCATAAAACAACTCATAGAAATCCCCCATCCGG
This sequence comes from Maribrevibacterium harenarium, assembly GCF_006385675.1. Taxonomy (GTDB): domain Bacteria; phylum Pseudomonadota; class Gammaproteobacteria; order Pseudomonadales; family Marinomonadaceae; genus Marinomonas; species Marinomonas harenarium. The sequence goes on from NZ_VFRR01000017.1 coordinate 77,721, forward strand.
TAAAACAGTAGCTGATTGGGATGCTGTGATTTCAGGCCAAAATATTGACGCATCATCGGGGTATGGTTGTCTGATTGAGTCATGATTCCTCAGCTCGGTTGCGGTTCGAAAAAGAGACGGTATTCTAAGGCAATCACTTACGAGAATTAAGAGGATAAAAATGCAAGTTTCACAAACTGTTGAAGCCTTAGTGCAGCAAGTTGCGGAGACGCTAGGGCAGCGTGAATGGCAACTTATCACGGCAGAATCTTGTACTGGCGGATTAATTGGTGCCATGTGTACCGATTTACCGGGTAGCTCGGCTTGGTTTTATGGCGGTGTGACCTGCTATGCCAACGAAGTTAAACAGCGTGTGTTAAACGTTACCGGCAGTACCTTAATGGAATTTGGGGCGGTCAGTGAAGAAACCGTCACACAAATGTGCGCTGGCGCACTCACTATTGGTGGGGATATTGCTGTAGCTGTCAGCGGTGTGGCAGGGCCTGACGGCGGTACAGCTGAAAAGCCGGTGGGTTGTGTTTACATCGGTTGGCAAGTGCGCGGCAAAGCGGCGGAAGTGGTCAGATATCAATTTGACGGTGATCGTGATGCCGTTCGGTTGGCAGCAGTCACTGAAGCCCTGACGGGTATCGTATCGCGCAGCAAATAAAAATCTGTTTATTTATACAGTATTTTTCTTGAGATCGCTGTGAAAACCAGTTAGAGTTATTTCCATACTTTTTTATCTAATACCTGAAAATGACAAGGGCATAGATTATGGCAAATACTGCAGATAACCGTAAGAAAGCGCTGGATGCGGCGCTGGCACAAATTGAGCGCCAATTTGGTAAAGGCGCCATTATGAAAATGGGAGAAGGTGCCAAACTGGACATCGAAACGGTTTCCACTGGCTCATTGGGACTTGATATTGCCTTGGGTGCAGGTGGTCTACCCTACGGCCGTATCTGTGAAATCTATGGTCCTGAATCTTCCGGTAAAACGACTTTAACTTTGAGTGTTATCGCCGAAGCACAAAAGCAAGGTAAGAATTGTGCGTTTATCGATGCGGAGCACGCATTAGACCCGATTTATGCTCAGAAATTGGGGGTGGATCTTGGTGAACTCATCGTGTCTCAGCCAGATACCGGTGAACAAGCCTTAGAGATTTGTGACAGCCTTGTGCGTTCGAATGCGGTGGACGTGATTATCGTCGACTCGGTGGCGGCACTAGTACCGAAGTCAGAGATCGAAGGGGAAATGGGTGATTCCTCTGTTGGTGTTCAGGCGCGTTTGTTATCCCAAGCAATGCGTAAACTGACAGGCTCTATTAAGCATGCAAATTGTTTGGTGATTTTTATTAACCAGATTCGTATGAAGATCGGGGTTATGTTTGGTTCCCCAGAGACCACTACAGGTGGTAACGCCCTGAAATTTTACAGCTCGGTACGTTTGGACATCCGCCGGATTGGTTCAGTTAAGCAAGGCGATGAGGTCATCGGTAACGAGACTCGCGTGAAAGTGGTGAAAAATAAGATTGCGCCTCCGTTTAAACAAGCTGAATTCCAGATCATGTACGGTAGTGGTATTTACCGTATGGGTGAGATTATTGATCTGGGTGTGAAGCAGGGGTTCATTGACAAAGCTGGGGCTTGGTATGCCTACGGCGGCAACAAAATTGGTCAAGGTAAAGCAAACGCTGCCCAGTACTTATCTGATAATCCTAGTATTGCGGCAGAAATCGAGGCTAAGATTCGTGCTGAGCTGTTATCCTCTCCTGCTCCTAAGGGTGCGCCAGTCGATACAGAAAGTGAGCAAGACCAAGAAACAGAAGAGCTAGACTTCTAGCAGTCGCTCTATCCATATAAAAGAGTCGCTAAGCTAGTTTAGCGACTCTTTTTTTTGCCCTCAATTTGAGTGGAAGTTGATTTCAGATCTGGAGTATCGCAGGCAAGCACACTATTCTTAAGTGACAGAACAAGGAGATAAGAGCTTACTATCATGACTTTTTTTACTGGGCTCATTGCATTTTTTGTAGTGGCGCTGCTGATATTGGTGGTGGCTATTTGGTTTTATCGCAAGTCTTCATCAACACCAAATGGTGAAGCGGAAACGATGGATGAAGATAAATGCGTATTCCGGTGATTGCGATCGCTCGTTTCGGTCTATTCCGATCAGCTGATCCTGCCGTTTTTCTCTCGTCTTATTTTTACTCTAAGTGAT
>NZ_VFRR01000018.1 GCF_006385675.1 Maribrevibacterium harenarium
AGCCCGACGAGCTACCAGGCTGCTCCATCCCGCGTCATGTAAACTATTGATATAGCTGATAAATTTTCTTGAACTAGAAGAGAGTTATGTGACTAACTAAGTTGCTAATTGGTTGCGGGAGCCGGATTTGAACCGACGACCTTCGGGTTATGAGCCCGACGAGCTACCAGGCTGCTCCATCCCGCGCCAGATAGTTAGTCACTAACATTTTCGTTCAACACATTGGTTGCGGGAGCCGGATTTGAACCGACGACCTTCGGGTTATGAGCCCGACGAGCTACCAGGCTGCTCCATCCCGCGTCAATGTGGGTGCGAACTATACGGACGAGAGGTAGGTACGTCAAGCCCTTTTTTCAGATTTGTAGTTTTTTGACAACACAGGGTAACCAAGGAGGTCGCAGAAGTGGCGAATGCCAGAACGTTTAGACTGATGTTGATGGGCATACTGAGCCAATACACGGCGCATATCCAACGCCATGGTAGACCAGTTCTTCAATATTTGTAGGATAGGAAGCCCTTGCATACTGGACACAACCCAACCATTGTAGCCATTCACTACCCCCAAATGGGAACCAGTTTCGGCAACCACGACAACAGGTATGCCGAGGGCGTTCACTAGATCAACGCGGTTACCGGCAGGGTCACTGGCGGCACTAATCATCACTAAGCCCACTTCATGGAGTCCAGTGACGTCCCGTAGCTGCAACAGATCAGGATAAAGTGGCTCGGAGCACAACCCCAACTCATCAGCTTGGCAATGAAATACTACTGAGTTTACATCGTCCTCAAAATAACCGACTTTCTGCCCCTGATGCTCTTTTAGCGGTAAGTAGAAGAAGTCACAATCCTCTAAACACCACCGATGCTCATAGTTAATCCAATCCGAGACACGCTGCATAGCACTGGAAGCCACGGTTTTAAAGTGCATCCCGTCGGGCAGACGATTACAAATTATTTCGCATTTTAATGTTGGCCGTAAAAGATTTACCAGAAGATTTGGCTGGGAGCCGAACGAAATGAGATGTTTTGGTTTTTCTTGCTGCACCACATTAAACAAGGCACGCATGCTTGGTTTAATCTTGCCAAACTCAGGCGCGTGTTGAGTAGCCAGCTGAACTACTTTGACCGTTGCTGCGTAACTAGCAAGGGTTGACAGAAGTTCGTCGACGAAACACTCTAAGCAGGTGTTCGCTTGGCGACCATCCCATATGAGCAAAACGTCAGACATTTTCCATACACCCTATCGTTAAAATTTAAGACTAAAGTGTAAGATAGATTCCCGATTTCGTCGCGTCTGGTTGACGATATTTTGCTATGGGATGTTGTTTTTTGTAATGGTGTGTTAACTACGGCTACAGGTAGGAGAAATTAAGATGTTTGAAGCACTACAGGCTAAATTAGCTAAATGCCAAATTCCCGAACCCGCTGAAGCATTGCCGGGCCGCGAGATACCTCTCACGATATCGGGTATCCATGCAGTTAATGGAGACAACATATTGCGGAAGCTGACGGATACTGAAGGCGAAATCTATCTTGGCATGGGCTGCTTCTGGGGAGCCGAGCGCAAGTTTTGGAACACTCCTGGAGTAACCATCACTGCCGTAGGTTATGGCGGTGGCTACACACCAAACCCAACTTATGAAGAAGTCTGTACCGGCAAAACAGGCCATACTGAGCTGGTGCGCGTGGTTTTCGACAACAAACAGACCAACTTAGAACAAATCCTAAAAGTTTTCTGGGAAAATCATGATCCAACCCAAGGCCTGCGGCAAGGCAACGATATTGGCAGTCAGTATCGCTCAGCAATTTATTGGGTTAATGACGCCGACGCGGCAATCATACAAGCCAGTAAAGACAGTTATCAGCAACGCCTACTCCAAGGTGGTTTTGGCATGATCACCACCGAAGTGGATAGCCTTAAAGACTTCTACTATGGGGAGGAATACCACCAACAATACCTACATAAAAATCCCAACGGCTATTGTGGGCTTGGTGGTACCGGGGTGACTTGTCCAATTGGGGTGGCTATCTAGCAAGCCAATGATGCTATTTGCAATCAAAGTCTAAAAACCTTACCAATTAAGCAAAAACTAATGTTAGATTCAGCACATCAGCTTTAGGAGGAACTATGAGCGAATCAAAACAGTTTAGTGTTAACTTAGCTTTGGTAGATGGCTATAAATTTGAAGTCGATTTTGGGGAGGCTGGGACGTTAATCACTGACGAGCCGGCTCCTCTTGGGCACGGTGAAGGCCCTAATCCATCCCTACTGCTTGGCACCGCTGTCGCTAACTGCTTAGCCGCTAGCCTTATGTTTGCCATTCGCAAATTCAAAGAGGACCCTGGGCAAGTTAGCGCCAAGGTGACAGGCCAGTTCGAACGTATTGATCGACGACTACGGATTACCAGCTTAGAAGTCAGCTTGAACCTAGGGAACCACGCAGACAGCTTCACCCACCTTGATAGGGTGTTAGAACAGTTTGAGGAGTTCTGCGTCGTAACCCAAAGCGTTAAAGCAGGCATTCCGACGCAGGTCAAGGTATTTGACAGTGCAGGCAACCTTCTCAAAGGCGAATAACTGCACTGTAGAAGGTTACTCGTATTTAACGAATATACAGGTTCAGGCCACTGGCACGCTGAACCTGTTGGTTCATAGCCGTTTCCAGCACGTCATCATTACCACTAATCAAGGTGAAACGTGCTACCGAGCGGGTGATACCGGTATAAATAAGTTCTTTGGTAAGAATCGGCGACTGGTGATTGGGTAACATCAACGCCGTGTGCGTAAATTCCGAGCCTTGGGACTTGTGTACCGTCATGGCAAATACGGTTTCTACACTTTGGAGTCGGCTCGGCAACACCCAGCGTACGCCCCCTTTACCATCACTAAAGATGACCCGCTGTTTAAGCTCACCCTTCACTGGGTAAACCAAGCTGATGCCCACATCACCATTCATTAGATCAACACTGTAATCGTTTTGGGTCACCATCACGGGGCGACCTAAATACCACAGGTGCTCTACGTTCCCAAGTTTGCCATGTCGCACTAGGAGCTGTTCAATTTTGTGATTCAGGCCTTCTAGCCCCCACTCTCCTCGCCGTAAAGCAACAAGTAATTGGAATTGTCGATGGCTTTCTAACACCTGCTTGCCCCAGGCATTAAAAGCATCTGGATCGAATGTTTGTGGCCGCGCGGCAACACAATCTAGGTAATGGCCATAGCCTTCCACTAGTAGGTTGGCAACTTCTTTACTAAAGGAGCTATTCACGCCTTGAGGCTGATAGAAATGCCGCAAGATCGGCTCCGGTTGCTTACCACTCAAGGAAAAGATTTGCTTAAGCTCTGGCAGTTTCGGTGACGCGTCGGCGCGCTCCTCGTTAACCAAGGTCGCCAATTGATGAATATCCCCTCCTTCTTTGAAACGATAGCTGCGCCGCAACATGGCAACCGCTTGGTTAAGCATGGTGCCCTGTTCATTATGAAACGTCTTGGCAATCGGGGTCTGGCAAACATCTTCAATCCAGTTCATGGTTGGCTGGGTATAGCGGCCTTCGTTGGCACCACGACATAAGTCACCCAATACATAACCCGCTTCTACCGAGGCTAGCTGGTCTTTATCCCCCAGCAACACCACCCGGGTGGTGGGTTCGATACCATCAAATAGGGCAGCCATCATTTCAATATCGATCATGGAGGCTTCATCGACCACCACAACATCCGCCACCAGTGGGTTGGCTTTGTTATACTGAAACTGGCGCGAGCCAGGCTTTGGCCGTAAGAGGCGATGCAAGGTCATCACCTGTGTGGGGATAGTCCCTTTCAATTCGTCTGGTTTGATGTTACCTATCGCAGGGATCGCTAACCGGGCTAAGTTAGCGGCGATGGATTCATTCAAGCGAGCCGCCGCTTTGCCAGTGGGTGCGGCTAAACGGATCGCCAGTGGCGGTAGATTTTTGGTCAAACGCTGACCTTGTAATAAAGCCAAGAACCGTAACACGGTGGTAGTTTTACCAGTGCCGGGGCCACCGGTAATAATGGCAAAGTCGTTGTTTGCCGCAATACCGCAGGCGATACGCTGCCAATCAGTCTCGTTATCTAGCTGGTTCCCAGCAAATAGGATGTCCAGCAAACTGCGCACATCCCCATCGTCCAACCCACTGTGCCGTTTCAAACGGGTTTGAATGCCGTTGACGATGGTTTGCTCCGCACGCCAATAGCGACGCAGGTAAAGTAATGCTTGCCCACCGGCCTCCACCAATACAAGCGGAGTAGGCTCCCGATCCGTTCCGGTACCAACAACTCGGCAACAGCGCAGCTGGGTTAACCATGCTTCTAGCTCGATACTCTGCAAACACTGGAGCAGTTCTTGTTCCGCCATTAGGCGTTGTTTACTTTGCTCGGTGTCAGGTACATTAGCCTCATCGGTTTCCAGATAGCGGCTAGGGTCCGACAAGATAGCCGATAAATCTAAACACACTTGCCCCATCGCCGCACTATGGCTGGTCAGAGCAACCGCCAACATGACTCCTGGTGCCGTATCCGGCACCTCTTGGGCCAACCATTTCGCCAAGGCAGTATCCACATAGCGCAACAGGCCTGCCTCACTCCAGCGCTCCAACATCTGTGTATTAAACATTGGCGGCCTCCTCATCGTCCTGAGTTTCATAGTTGACACCAGCAAATAGCTTATCCAGCTTTTCAATCAGGGATTTTGGGGGCTTATCCATAACTAAACCTTGGGTTTCGGGGTTTTGCCAACCACGTAAAAAGAAATATACCGCCCCACCTATATGAGTATCGTAGTTGTAACCTTGGACTCGATCGCGCAAGTGCCGATGCAAGGCCAGCAAGTAGAGTACGTATTGCAAGTCATAGCGCTTTTTCAGCAAAGCTTGCTGCAAGGCAGAATCGTGGTACGCCTCATCCCCAGAGCCAAGGAAGTTACTCTTCCAATCCACAACGTAATAGCGCCCCTCAATCTCGGCTACCATATCGATAAAACCTTTTAACATGCCACTGATTCGTTGAAAGTTCGCCACCGGTCGCGGTGCACCTTGCCAGGTATGCTCACAAACCAGTTGGTCCATAAGACGGGTATTCACTTCATTGGCAGAAAACATAAACTCCATCTCAACGGCGACTTGCTGGGGTGTTAAGTCCGTTAATTTAAAGCTGGGGCCAGTACCATCTGGTAGGCGATTTAGCTGCCATTCTTGCTGTAAAAAGGCCGATAACCAATCAGATAAATCCTGAGCTTCGTGCTCCAAACCGCGATTACGGCAGCGTGCCCGCAAGGTGTTCAAACGCTGCTCGTTGTTTCGATGGGACGCAGCGGCGAATCCAAAATGGCCCTGACCTGATTCATCCATATAACGCTGCTCTGCAGCCCACTCAATTAGCCCATGAAGGAAGGTACCAATATGACTACCTTTAGGTAGGCGATGCATGATTGACCCTGAAGTGTCTAATTGCAGCTCTTGTCCAACAAAGGTGTCATCATCGTCGTTGGCCTGCTCATCTTTTGCAACTTCAGCGACGGTCTCCCCTTGATCCTTGGTTTTACTGCCGGAAAAGCTCAGTGCCGAATAGCTGGAAATCCACCATGGCTTAATGTCTTTATGAGTCACCTGCCTAGCAGGGCGATAGCTGTCTTGCTGCTGGGGCTGGAACGCCGATGCCATAGTAATGGGTTCAACCATAGTAAAGGCGTCGGTTAACCCAAAATATTGATTGAGTACCATGCCATCTTTGAACCCCATCAAGACATGGGCCGCTGATGTTAACTGGGCTGGTTCGTCTTTCTTCCCTTTGGGTTCTTCCACCGCCAACCATTGGGCACAAATACCGCGGGTCATAGCCACATAAAGCTTGCGCACATCTTCTGCGAGGCGCTCGGCATCCGCTTGTTCCAAGTCGTGGTCTTCCGGTTTCAAAGCCAATACCAAATTGCCTTTGTGATCGTGATAATCCACGTAGGCATCTTTCGCTTTTACTTCTCGAACGTGGTCAAAATAGGGCAACATAACGATTGGGTATTGGAGTCCCTTCGATTTGTGTACAGTCACCACTTGCACTAAGTCCGCATCGCTTTCTAAGCGCTGTTGGGTGCTTTCCACTCCGGACTTTTCCGCAGTGATGCATTGCTCTAAATGGTGGATCAACGCCTGCTGACCATGAATGGTTTCAGTGGCTTGTTGTAGCAGCTCGGTAATGTGAAACAAGTCCGTGATTGAACGCTCCCCATTGGGAGCCGACAAATAGCGGGCTGCCACCTTCCGATCGTAGTAGAAGCGGTGCAATACAGCCATGATCCCAAATTGGTGCCAATGCTGGTGGTAGGAACGGAACAGCTCGATTTGCTCTTCCCAGAAGACTTCATCCCGATTAAGTCGATCCAACTGATCCAGCTGCATCCCCATCAATCGGGTACCGAGCGCAATGCGTAGGTGGAAGCTATTAAACGGCTCCGCCATGGCACGCAGTACCGCCAGTACATCGTTAGCTTCGTCCGTATCGAACACATCGTTGCTGTCCGATAGGTACACGCTCGACACACCTAACTGAAATAAAGCGCGGCGAATTTGCTTGGCTTGAGTACCATTGTGTACCAAGATAGCAAAATCACTGGGCACCAGTGGCCGACGGCCTTTGCCCACATCTAATTGAGCACTCCCAGCTTGGGAGAGAGTGAGCCAGTTGGCAACTTCGTTGGCGGTCATCTCGGCTCTGTCCCATTTTTGTTCTACGCCGTCCTCGTCGGTAGGCGGCGTGAACCACAAGCATTGTTCTGGGTACTTTTCATCATTCAAATACAAGCCAATTTCAGCACTACGACCCGCATTAACCGGATGAAACCCGATAGGGTTACGCTCTTTGCTTTTAAAGAGAAACGCCCCTTTTGGGTGATTTTCCTCGGCGAACTCAAAGTAAGCATTCACCTTTTCCACCAACCCTGGCGCAGATCGGAAGTTCGTATTCAGGGTATATTGGCGGTCACCGGTATCTTGCTTGGCAGCCAAGTAAGTGAAAATATCCGCCCCGCGGAAGCGGTAAATAGCCTGTTTTGGGTCGCCAATCATAAAAAAGCCGGTTTGTGGATAGGGGTCAGCGACACGATAAATCTGATTGAAAATACGGTATTGAACCGGGTCCGTATCCTGAAACTCATCCACCAGTGCGACGGGGAATTGCTGGCGAATCACTTCAGCAAGGCGCCCCCCTCCGGGGCCCTGTAACGCTTGATCCAATTTGATCAGTAGATCATTTTGGCTTAACACCCCTTGCTGGGCTTTCTCGTCTTCGACACGCTTGGCGATCCAGTGAACCGCATGGGCGATAAGGTATTCCCTTGGGGTCGTTAGGGCTTTGATTTGCTCGGGCAAGTCGGCCAGCACTTTAGCAGCATCGGAGCTAATAGGAATGTTAGAAGGGTCATGCCAGATGCTGGTATCAACTAGGGCTATCTTATCAAACGTCTTGCCCTTGAAAAGGCTAGGCAGCAAATCAAGCTCTTCTTGCTCCGTGGCTCCCCATTGACTCAATTTCGCCAGAGTATCACTTAGATGGTTCTTTTTAAGTGAGGCCGCCTTGTAAAGTTTAGCCTTATTGGCCGCGGCAAACTCCTGTTCCAATACTGGAATGGCTTGCGTTACTGCTTCCTTAAGGGCTTGGATTGCTTCTTTACGTTCTTTCAAGATAGCAACAATACGAGCCCCTAAATCTGGGTCCACTTGCGGGATACTCTCCACCTGATAGATCAGCCCTTTCGCCAATTGATAAAGTGCGTCCGGCGCTTTAAAAAAGGACAATACTTGGCGCAATGGTTCTTCCTGTAATGGGAAAATATTCTCCCGCCAATAGTCTTCACAGGCTTGAATGATCAGGGGCTTTTCGTTTTCTACCAATGTTTGGCTAAAGCTCAAACCACTGTAGAACGCGTGCTCCGACAATACACGGCTACACCAAGAGTGAATGGTCGATACCGCTGCTTCGTCCATCCATTCCGCGGCGATATCAAGCTGGCGAGCTGCGCTGCTAAGGTCCTGCTGGGCGAGGGTATCTTGTTTCAACGTGATGAGTAGGTCGTCTACCTGCTGATCGGTTAGATCCCCTCGAAAGTAGGAAGCCGCTTCCACTAAACGGGCACGGATACGGTCCCGCAGTTCCCGGGTCGCGGCTTTGGTAAAGGTTACTACCAGGATATTCGGTGGCAGCAGCGGTTTATCGAATCTATTTTGGCCGCCGTGTTGCAGCACTAAACGCAAATACAACAAGGCCAACGTATAGGTTTTGCCCGTACCGGCACTGGCTTCAATCAATGCCGAGCCAGATAAGGGGAACGTCAATGGCGCTAAAATATGGGCAGGCTGACTCATGCTTCTTCCTCCTTAAAGTAGTCCAGCAGTGGCTTACACAGCGTCAGGCTGTATTGGCTTAACTCATTCAGTTGTTCATCCCTAAGCGGGTCATGGAAATGCTGTGAGGCATAATGATTGCGCGACACATCGTCATCTAAAAAGCTTTTACTCATGGCATTTTCGTCATTGCGAATGACCCGAGTCATACCAGCGTTTATGCCAAAACACACAGGAGTATGCATGGCTTCTAACCAGCAACTGATCAACGTATCTAGGTACTCTCTGGCGGTTTGCTCGGTCATGGCGCGTAAACGGATATCGCCACTAGGAGACATTAACTGGGTTGTGATACCTCCGCCATGTACCAGGTTGGCAACAATGTGTTTGACCCAGCCAGCTAGGACATTGCGCCAGCACACCTTGTTCTCCTTGTCATTGGGGGTGATATCACGGTCGATCTCCCCTTGCCCTATGATCACCTGGTTATAAAGTTTGGAGGCTTGCAAGATAAACTGCATTTTGTATTCGTTTGTATTGCCGTACTCGTCGCGCTCCACGTACTGATACAAGCGTTCTAAATCATCTTGGTAAACCAAAGCGCCCCCTGTCCCGGTAAATGTTAGGGTCGCTTGGCGTAGGGTATCTTCGATCAACGCAGCGGACTCAATGGCTTTACGCCAGCCAAAGTAAGCGGACTTAACCCGATCCGGGTATAGGGCGTCCCGACGAATCTGGGCAAACGCCCCCCCCTGTAGCTCTCCCGCCGCGATCTGATGACGTAGACTGGCTTCCACTTGCCGGTCCCATTCACTGTGATCAAGCTGGTATTTTTTACCGAGTTGCAACATACGGTCATGGATTTGCCAGACTTCAAGGCCGGTGGCATCGAAGTTTTCCACGACCTTGGTTTCCTCGATTTCGCTAGGCTTTTTGATATCTAGCCGTTCGGCGTACATGGCATCGACCGGGCTTTTTAAGAATAGTGCTAGCTTGCCTATATTGAGTGGCGCGTCGGGTAGCCAGTCTGGCAGGCGTATTTTCTCACGTTTAGGCTCATCGCTTTCCCCGGAGTAAGCCGTCTGCCATTCACTTTGATAGGTGAAATAGTCGGACGCCGAACTAAAGTAGCGCCGACTAAATGGCTGTAATGGGAAGACGTCGGTAAGCGAGTCCGTGAGCTTGTCATTAGCCCAAGCCTTGTTGAGGTAGTCTTTTAACTGCCCAACTAATACCGAGGGTGGTTGTTCGGTATTGTCTTTGGCGCTGCGCCCTTGCCAGCTGATGACCAATTTATCCCGCGCCGATAGCACGGCTTCTAGGAACAGATAACGGGCATCTTCCCGACGGGAACGATCCCCTGGGCGATAGTCCCCTACCATTAGGTCGAAATCCATCGGAGTACTAACCTGTGGGTAGTCCCCATCGTTCATGCCGATTAAATACACCTGTTTAAAGGGGATTGCCCGCATGGGCATCAGTGTCGCGAAGTTGATGGAACCGGCCAAAAAGCGCTGACTTAGGGATGGTTCGTCGAGCTGCCCCATAAAGGCTTCCTGCAACACCTCGACATTCACCAGCTCATCGTCTACGCCACTACCGTGGATTTGTTCCAACAAGCCCTCTATTTGGTCTTGAATACGGTTGTAGATACGCTGCTCACCATCCGTTTCTGGGGTGAAAAACTGTTCTAAGGTTTGTCTTAGGGCATCCCCCCATTCCTGCAACGAGTGAGGCTGACTGACAAAATCCCAATGGCTGGTAATCCTATCGATCAATTGATGCAGCTGGCCCAGCAGTACCGCTTCGATCCCCCCAATTTCACCATAGGGCAGCACCTCATGCCATTGTTCCTCATCTCCCATGGCATAACCTAGCAGCATACGCTTTAAACCGAACAGCCAAGTATTTTGCTCATCAGCTAGGGCTAAACCGAGGCTTTGGCGCTGTTGGCGGTTTAAGCCCCAGCGAATATTGGCACTTTCAATCCAATTCTTTAGTAGTGGGACTTGCTCTTCTTTAATCGAGAAACGGCGGCGCACTGCAGCCACATCAAGTAGTGATAGTAAGTCTGTGGCGGCAAAACGAGAGCGAGTAATACTTAACAAAGCTTCAAACGCTGCCACCAACGGATGCTGTTGACGGGCACTTTGATCCGCAATGTGAAAGGGTAAATAGCGCTTCTCTGGATCGGAGTCATCCGAAAACCTCGGATAGCGACCAAATACCGCCTCAATATGGGGAACATAGGCGTTGATATCCGGAGCCATGATCAAAATGTCCCGCGGTTGCAATGGCTCGCCACCTTGGGCGGCTAGCTCGAATTCCGCCAATAATTGATCGTGTAGTACCTCGATTTCCCGCTGACGGCTATGGGTTTCAATAAATCGCAAGCTTCTATCCGTTGTAACATCGACCAAACGCTCTAGGGGCTTGGCGTCTTCCACCCCACGTAGATGAAAGATGTCATCCTGCAACTGTTGCAATAAGGTCGCCGTACCCGGTGCCTCGAACAGGTCTATTTTGCTATCGACAAAGAAGCCTCGGTACTGATCTGGGCTGTCTTTCTCTTCCAAAGAATGGAGATAATCCCGCCCTAGTTTCCCCCAAGAAGCGAGCAGCGGATTACCGTAAAGATGGGCTTCTTCTAGTGAAAGCTCTGGTTTGTCTTTACGACCTTCGCGCAGTGGTCGGCGGGATTGGGCTTGGCGCAATAGCTGACGCCCTTCGATTAAGTCTCCCCAATAGTATTCACTGGGGTTCAGGGTAAATAGCAGAACTTGAGTAAATGGGGCGATGGCTTGCAAGACTTCTAGAGTTTGATTGGGCAACGACGATAAGCCAAATACTACTATTCGCCGTGGTAAACCCGCTAAATGGGTATGCTCGGCACAGTAGCGTAGAAAATCCTGATGGATTTGGGAGCGGTTGACGACCTTGCGCTTGCCGGGGGCAAACTCTGGATCAGCCGCCACATCGGCCACCAACAGCCGCCATAACTTGGGCTGCCAAGTTTGCTCTTCCGGTACGGCTTTACCTTTGATTGGATCTTGCTCCGGTATGGGTAAGGTATCGATACCTTCTTGCCAAGCTTGTAGCCAATCCGCCCGATAGACTTGGTATTGGTCAAATAATTTAGCGATACGCTGAGCTAAGACGAAACGACGTTGGGCTGGGCTCGTCCCCGTTTCCATAAAATGGAGCAAGGATTGGTAGCAACCGTCTTGATTGTATAACTCTAGGGAGTTGAGCAGCCGGAACAATCGCCAGGTCATAGGGCGAAGATCATAGGGGGACTGGGTGTCGAGCTCCCAAAATGCGGCCCGATAAGCCTGCCAAACAAACCGACCCGGTAACTCCACCTTAATCGCTGCGGCAATACCACAGCCACCATCGGATTCATCCTGCGCTAAAGCCTGCTGCAACCACTGGGCGATACCGTTACTTTGCACCAGAAACACATCGGTCTCTAATGGTTTTAGTGGGTAGCGTTTCACCCATTGCACCAAGACTTCTTTCAACGATTCAAGGCGATTTCCTTGAATGACCATCAATCCCGTCGGCCAATCGCTCACGGCAGCACTCCCCTATTGGTTCAAACATTAGGGGCATACTATACCAGCGTCACGACAAATTGCGTCGTATCGGAGCAGCAAAAGATAAGCCAAAACAAAAAGCCCATTCACCGAAGCGAATGGGCTTTTGCAGAACTAGACAGCAGAGGTCAACGATTAACCATCTGGGTTAATCGTGTACTCTTGGTCTTGGAAGATGACGGTGATGGTATCAGATGCAGAGATATCCGTGCTGTCCGCTCCAAATATCGCCACTTCCTGCTCATTACCAGCACTGCCGATTGTCAAATGCTGAGTGCCGTCATCATCAGACGACAGACCTACATTCGACTCAAGGAAGGCTTTCACAGCGTCTTGATCTTCCCCATTTACATCTTCTGGTAACACCAACAGATCCGAAATATCCAACGCATCTTCCGACTTGTTGAAGTCCATAATCACATCTTGAGTGAAGCCATCGGACAAATCCGTATCGTTATCTAGGATAAAGATATCTTCACCAGCACCGCCGATTAACGTATCAACCGCCTCATCATCACCACCGAACAAGACATCATCACCGGCATTACCAAGCAAGGTATCTTCACCAGACGTGCCGGTTAAGAAGTCGTCGCCGGATGTGCCAAAGATGCTGTCTGCATCAGACTCTCCAAATACGCTAGTGTCATCAAGTGTGACTTCGGCGCTAATGGCAGACGTATCAATTACCTCATCTGCCTCGATCACCAACCCAGAGATTGAAGTCTCACCATCCGCCAAGCTGACTTTGTACGTTCCATCCGCTTCTGCAGAAAGTGTCGCCCCTGCGTAGGTTACGGTTAGCCCCGACGCACTTGGGATCGTGACCGAAACGAAGTTGCCATCGTTGGATGATTCTAGGTCTTTCACCGCCACATCCACACTGTATTTGTGTACTGTGCCAGAGGTAATCGGCGATGTTAGAACAATCTCGTCTACATCAGTCGACAATGACGAAGTACGAAGCGTTACAGCACCGTCGATATTGTTGCCTGTATCGGTAACAAATCCGTCATTTAACTGAATAGACTCGAAGTTCTTAGTATTGGAGCGGATGTTGTCGACATTATTGTTGTAGTCTGCAAGGGTGTAGCTTGCTAAGTACACTTTATCAACACCATCACCACCGTCCAATTTGGCATTTACTTGGCCATTCACATACAAGTAATCATTATCTTCGCCTAAATAAACCTGACCATAGTTTGTCTCAGAATCGGCATTGTCGTTCATTAAAAATACCGAATCATTTCCATCTCCGGTTTCAATTTTACCTTGAGATGAATGACCTTCGATAATTAATTCATCATCACCGGAGCCTGTCGAAATATTACCGTGAACATTACCACCAATTGCGATGTTGTCGTTGTCACTTCCTGTATTAATGCCGTCGTAACTATTTAGATTCCCGCCAATTACAACATCGTCAGCACCAGAATCGGTCGTAATTTTCGCATTGACGTTTCCTGCAATTTCAACAGTATCATCACCTTCACCAGAACTGATTGAAGCATTCGAATTAGTATTGCCACCAACACGGATTTCATCTGCATCATCACCAAGATCTACTGAGGCATTAACATCACCTTTCACAAGTAGTGTATCTTGACCAGCATCAGTTGATACATGTGCATTCACATTACCACTAACTTGCAACGTATCATCACCATTATCGGTATCGATAGAGCCATTAGTGTTGCCACCAACATAGATACTATCTTTACCGTTACCGGACTGAATCTCACCAGAATTCTGCATTAGAACGATGGTGTCATCACCTGTACCAGAACTGATCTTACCTGCAGTCGCATCGGCATCATTAGTATTCTCAACAAATACCGTGTTATCACCGTTGCCAAGCGTAATCTGGCTCGACGTTGTACCTCCAATTCGAACTTTGTCATCACCACCATCTAGATCAATGGAACCAGTATTATTTCCATCAACGTTGATTTCAGTATGACCTGAACTACTGTCGATCTTGTTGGAGTTATCTCCATGAATACGAACTTTATCGTCACCAGTACCTAACTTAATTTCTGATGAGTTATTGCCGCCGATTTCAAGTTCGTCATTATTCCCTCCCAAGGAGATAGAAGCGCTGTTACTTCCTTCAACATACACTTCATCTTTACCATCGCCGGTTGTAATTGATCCAGAGTTATTACTACCACCGACATAAACAGTATTGTCACCGTGACTAACATCAATCGTACTGTTGCTGCTGCCCCCAATAACGACCGTATCATCACCTGAGTTAGCTTTAATCCCTTTACTATTATGGTTACCATCAACTTGAAGTTGGTTGTCACCATTACCTAAGTCAATTTCAACAGAAGAATTACCTTCTATATGAACCCAATCAGCACTATCACCAGTTGATATTGAACCGCTGGCATAACTACCTTCTACCAGAATAGTGTCTTCACCATTTTTAGTATTAAGCGTTCCGCCATTGTTCGTACCGTGGTAAACGTAGTTATCATCTGCGCCGGTGCCATTCTCATTATTCCAATTATTGGAAGAGAACTCTTTGTTTTCGCCATTGAACCTAGAGCCAGTACTTTCCTTGGATCCAATGGACGAGTTTTTAGAGTCAAGCCCTTGATACCATGAATCACCTAACGAACTCTGATCATTGACAGTCACCGCCACAGTAGGCGTAGACAAACCAATATTGCTAGATACATTCAAGGAGACTGTTGCTGTGTCCGTTCCACCCTGACCATCTGATACTGTGTAATCAAATGATGCCTCACCGCTGTAACCCACTTTTGGTGTAAACACTACATCACCATTGCTGTTGATGTAGGCGTAACCGTTTTGGACATTGTCAAGGGCAACAATGGATAATGAGTCATCATCAATATCTGTGTCATTCGCCAATAAGTCATCAGCGCTGATGATCACTGCATTACCAGTAGTAGAAAGCAACGCATCCTCACTACCACTACGCAATATCGTACTATCAAGTGTGAAGTAGTCACCGCCATCTTTGCTTAGCTCTGGCTGGAACACATAGGTACCACCCTGATCCTACCAAAGCATTTCGATACTGTGGTACCCATCTTCCGCGACGACAAAGGTTGAATGCTCGGTCGTTTTAGCAGTCTGGTTGTTAGTTACCGTAGCAACAGCCGCACCATCTACCTTAATTTGATAACCATCATCGGCATACACTTTGAAGTTATAAGTACCTGCTTCAAGGTACACGTAACCGGACAAGCGAATGCCGCCGTCAGAAGTGTTGCCTGGATCAGTACTCAAGGTCGCCGCATCGGAGCCAAGGAAGTTCTGAAGATTTGTCCCTTGACTTACCGTACCAGTACCTTGGTTATAGTTAACATTTGCGGCCACGAAGGTCGCGTCCGCCTGCTTACCAGCTATCAATGCTTCAAAATCAGCAAGATTGTCAATTTGCTCATTGATACCGAAATACTCACCACTCAACCCTGCGAAGGTAGATGGCATATCGTCATTAGCTACCGGGGCTGAGTTAGGGTACTCAACAGTAATCGTAAGAGTGTTGTCTACAACGTCACCATCTCCATCACGTACCTGATAGGTAAAGATGGCATTAGCCGACTGTCCAGCCCCAATACCATCGCCAAAGGCTGCAGATGGTGTGAAGCTATAACTGCCGTCGCTATTGATCACCAAGGTACCATCATCGTTAGAAATGGTATCGGCGACTACTACCCCACCATCAGCACCGGCATCTTCATTCAATGTAACGGTACCGGTGATCGCAGCATAACCGTCGCTAACCACTTCTACTTTAGCTGCGATCGAAGCAACGCTGGTTTCATTCTCTTCGGTAGATAGGTTTGCACTTATCTGCCCGTTTTCATCCATAAAGCCAGCTAAGGACACTTTATAAACTGAACCATCTACGGTTACCTCGGTAGAAGACAGATTCGTTAAGCGCACTACATCCGCACTTGACGTATTGGAGTTCAGCGTAGCATCATAAGCCAAGTCTGCCGTTAAGGTGACTGGCACATCCTGCCCCGCGATATTCACGTTCAACTCGTAAGTCAGCGTCGAAGTTTCCAGTGACTTGTAAGAGGTACTGATCGGTGTATTTACATGAGTAAACTCGCCAATAGCGAATGTGACATTGGTATCAACAGATGTTAGAGAACCACTGTCTACAACAGCCAAGCTAGTAGCAATACCATCGTTGTCATTCCATTTCACCTGGTCTATTAACAAGTCATCATCAGTTTGTTTCTGCTCAGTAACATCATAGCCACTGCTTTCAAATGAGTTATTAGCAAACCCACCTTGTATAGAAGTTACTGAGAATTGAGAAACGGCTGAGCGAGCAAGCTCAACTGTATCCATCGTTGTAGCCGTAACTGGAGCATCATCTTCAACGCGTACCGTTACATTTGCCGAATCCGACAACTCTCCATCTGATACCGTCACACCAAAGTCGAAGGAGAGGACATCTTCCCCGCTATCGGCGTGATCTACAGGACCGGATAAAGTAACCACGTAACGCCCTTCGCCATTAGCAAGATCGGTTACCTCTACTTTAATAACTTCCGAGCCATCAGCAGAGCCAACTAG
Organism: Maribrevibacterium harenarium; assembly: GCF_006385675.1. GTDB lineage: Bacteria > Pseudomonadota > Gammaproteobacteria > Pseudomonadales > Marinomonadaceae > Marinomonas > Marinomonas harenarium. Next base: position 16,521 of record NZ_VFRR01000018.1, read on the forward strand.
CGCACCGTTCACGGTTGCCCAAGTAACTGCCTGACCACCAGAGGTGATGTTAGTCGTCGGTGCTTGCAAGGTAACGGTCAAACCACTTAGATCCGTATCCACATCAGACACTGTAAATGTACCAGTGAAACTAGTGGCATCGGTCGTATCAGACGTACCAGTCGTATCTGGGTTGGCGTGTTCAAGACCTTCTTCAGATACCGTTGCTACTGCATCAGTCAAAGTCAGCTCTGGAGCGTCGTTTACCGGAGAAATAGAGACGGTTGCTGTAGCCGTTCCGATATTGCCGTAGGCATCGACTGTTGAGTAAGAAATTACTACTTCGCCTGTTACGTCTGCTGCTGGCGTGAAGGTTACCGTACCATCGGAATTCACTACAACAGAGCCCTTGGTTTCATCAACTTGAGCAGAAGTTACTGAAGAACCTGCTTCATCGTTAGCTAACACATTAAGGATGACTGACGTATCCTCATTAGCAACACCAGAGTCATTAGCTGTCTGTGCTGTTGCATCAACAACTACCTGATCTGTGCCTGTTTGAGTGCCGGTAGAAAGCTTGGCCGAGATAACAATTGAACTACCATCTGCCGTATCCACGAAGATACTTGTGTCGATGTATCCGTTAGCAAAATCGTTCGATGACACAGTGATGAACATAGAACCGTCATCATCATTCGCGAATACTTCTACTGTATCTCCTACCTTGGCGCCTAATGGTAAGGAAATACGTAGATTCATTGCACCTTGGTCTTCAGAGGCACTTAAGATGCCATCATTATTGGAATCTTCAAGAATCGTCACCGCAGGCGTAAACAATTGATCAATGGTGTAGGTGTTACCACCAATCTTGACATTTTCAACATCGATCAAGAGAACAATATCACCTGTGTCACCACGGGTGATCTGCAGATGACCATTATCATCAACAACAAAAGTAGCCTGAGAAGCGTCAAAGTTCTGGAAGATAACCGTATCGGTACCGGCACCACCATCGACGGTCAACGCGTCGTTGGCATCGTTTGTACCAATAGTAATCTGATCGTTACCTGAACCAGTGAGAACATAATCATCACCGACCTCTGTCGCAATACCACTCCAAGTACCATGCCAGTAATGGGCGACATTCGAATCCGCACTGGTGTTACCGGCCGCATCAGTCTGAGTTACTTTAAAGAACTCATTGTCGTTGACCGGTGTATCAGTAAGACTTGAAACATCAAGCGTCCAAGTACCATCCTCTGAAACCGTAGTGGTTACAGATTCAAGCTCTGTATATTGACCAGTCTGGGTTTCATTGCCATTAGTCGTTGAGCTTGCGATCACCCAAAGAGTGATTGTTGCGCCCGGCTCGCCAGTACCGTGAAGCGTCACAGTCGAGTAATCCGACGAAGCTGAGTCGTCGGTAATGTTGGTGATGACTGGGGCGTCAGGTGGAGTTGCATCCGTTAGGTTGATGGTGAACGTCGCTTTCGAGCTGCTGCCATCCGTTGACGTCGCTGTGATCTCGATGGTCGGAGCCGTATCGCTTTCGTAA
>NZ_VFRR01000019.1 GCF_006385675.1 Maribrevibacterium harenarium
GTCATCCGTTAGGTTGATGGTGAACGTCGCTTTCGAGCTGCTGCCATCCGTTGACGTCGCTGTGATCTCGATGGTCGGAGCCGTATCGCTTTCGTAATCCAGCTTGGTGTTGTCCGCCACGGTCACCACACCGGTGGTCGCATCGATCGTGAACGCACCGTTGTAATCGTTGGTCAAGCTGTAAGTGACTTCGTCGGTCGCATCCGCATCCGTCGCCAGACCTGTGATCTGTACTTCGGTACCGTTCGCCGCACTTTCACTGATGGTGTTCACGTCCGCATCGCTATCCTTCACCGCACTGATGCCGCTTTCGCTTGTGTCATCCGTTAGGTTGATGGTGAACGTCGCTTTCGAGCTGCTGCCATCCGTTGACGTCGCTGTGATCTCGATGGTCGGAGCCGTATCGCTTTCGTAATCCAGCTTGGTGTTGTCCGCCACGGTCACCACACCGGTGGTCGCATCGATCGTGAACGCACCGTTGTAATCGTTGGTCAAGCTGTAAGTGACTTCGTCGGTCGCATCCGCATCCGTCGCCAGACCTGTGATCTGTACTTCGGTACCGTTCGCCGCACTTTCACTGATGGTGTTCACGTCCGCATCGCTATCCTTCACCGCACTGATGCCGCTTTCGCTAATTTTCTCAATCGCGGTTTCTTTAGTCGATTCATTACCAGCTTCATCGATAACTTTAGCCTTTACTGTGATATCTCCATCTTTTAATCCGCTGATATCCGTTTCTGGCACAACCCACTCACCGGTCGCATTCTTCTGTGCCTCAACGACCACATCCGGAGTAGTAGGATCGCCATCGCTAAAGGTAACTGTGACGGTCGCAGCATCAGGATCAATACCACTTAGCGTGACCGAAACGTCGTTAACTTCTGAGCTATCTACAACTAAATCAGTAGCTGCCACTTCTAGTGCTAGCTCTGGGGTTTCCGCATCAGCGGATTTATCAAGGGTAATCTCACCCGTAAGCTCTGATTGATTACCACCGTCATCGGTCACCAGCGCAGTAACGGCGATATCACCGTCAGACAAGGACGTTAAATCAACTCCTGTAACTTGCCACTGCCCGCCACCAAGATTGGTTGCAGCAACAGTAATATCCGGAGTATTTGGGTCGTTATCGGAGAATGTAATAGAGACTGTCTGGGCAGTAGAGCCGATATTTTCTAGGGTAACAGTTACACTGGTAGCTTCTTGAGCATTCGTTACAAGATTGGCGGCGGGAACCGTAACTGAAGCATTTTCAACAGGGGAGCTAGCTGTAGGAGCCGGGAAAGTTGTAGCCTCAGGCACTTTGTAGCCTGTTGGGCCGTAATATACGTTACCACCACTTTCAACTGAGCGACTGTTGGCTGTGTCGTAACCGTAATCGGGAAGAGCTGTTAAATTTGAGCGAGAAATAGTTACATCAACACGATCACTCTCTCCTTGAGTATCTGCGTTGGTTTGTTCACCGGCAGCCGGCGCGTCTTGAATCAAGGTCGGGTCAACACCTGCCAAGATGGCTTGTTGCAGCGCTTCGGCATCGGTTGTGGCATCTGCTACCAATTCTTGGTCAGAGCCAAAACTGAAAATTTCGTCAGTGATTTCAACCACCGCCTCATTCGCAACAATGATTTGCGCGCCATCGACAAATTCAATGGTGGCACTGCCATTGCCCACGGCAACCACAGTTTCCCCATAAAAAATCGGGTCACCTTGTTTAATGGTACGTTCACTACCATCGATGGCTTGGACTCGAACAACACCTTCAAGTTGTACTACAAAACCGACGGCATTACCTAAAGTTGCAAAAGAGACTTGGTTATCGCTCATAACGTAAATTCCCTAAAAAATAAAATTCTCACTCATTGCCAACCATATCCTGCTAGGGCAACTAGTACTACTGTACCTTGGTACATATTTTTACAATTAGGGTGAATCTGTTATGCGAATTGCGACTTAAAGCGCCATTCTTTATAATTTAGTGTAATTTTTCCGCAATCCTCCTAAATCATAGTGGTGTTACCACTCCTCAAACATAGGTAATTCATGATTAGTTCAATGCAGCGTGAATGGTTTTCCAACATTCGCGGCGATGTTTTATCCGGCACGGTGGTTGCCTTAGCGTTAATTCCAGAAGCCATCGCTTTTTCTATTATTGCTGGTGTTGATCCTAAAGTAGGCTTGTATGCTTCCTTTTGTATCGCTGTAATTATTGCGTTTATGGGCGGTCGCCCCGGCATGATTTCGGCCGCGACCGGTGCTATGGCACTGCTTATGGTCACATTGGTAAAAGAACACGGTCTACAATACCTGTTAGCTGCCAGTTTTTTATGCGGTGTATTTCAGATCATTGCTGGTTATTTGAAGCTTGGCAGCCTAATGCGCTTCGTATCTCGGTCGGTAGTGACGGGGTTTGTGAATGCACTGGCCATCTTGATCTTTATGGCCCAGTTGCCAGAGCTCACTAATGTGACTTGGCATGTTTACGCCATGACAGCCGCAGGCCTCGGTATCATCTACTTGTTCCCATACGTCCCTGTAATCGGTAAAAGCTTACCTAGTCCGCTAGTGTGTATCGTTTCCTTGACCGCCTTCGCCATGTATGTAGGGCTCGATATTCGTACCGTCGGTGATATGGGCGAGCTACCCGACTCCCTACCTATTTTCCTATTACCGGAAGTGCCGTTAAATCTCGAAACCTTAATGATCATTCTACCCTACTCTTTGGCCCTGAGTGTCGTTGGTCTACTTGAGTCTATGATGACTGCCACCATAGTGGACGAGTTAACCGATACCACCAGTGACCGTAACCGCGAGTGTAAAGGTCAAGGGATTGCGAATATCGGTGCCAGCTTGATGGGCGGTATGGCGGGTTGCGCCATGATCGGTCAATCGGTGATTAACGTGAAATCCGGCGGTCGCGGTCGCTTGTCCACTTTCATCGCTGGCGGTCTATTGATCATTATGGTGGTCTTTTTAGATGATCTGATTAGCCAGATCCCCATGGCCGCATTGGTTGCAGTCATGATTATGGTGTCAATCGGTACCTTCTCTTGGCAGTCTATTCTTAACCTGAAGCACCACCCACTTTCCACCAATATCGTTATGCTTGCGACCGTCGCTATTGTGGTGATGACACACAACCTCGCTCTTGGCGTATTCGTAGGAGTGTTATTAGCGGCTCTCTTCTTCGCCAATAAAATTGGTCGCTTTATGGTGGTTAAAGCTGATCAAGATGAGCAAGAAGGTCACCGTACATACAAGGTGATCGGTCAGGTGTTTTTTGCCTCTTCAGAGCAATTTAATAAATCTTTTGATTTCAAAGAAGTGGTTGATCACGTCACCATTGACCTATCGGAAGCCCATTTTTGGGATATCACTGCCGTATCCGCATTAGACAAAGTTGTCATCAAATACCGTCGTGAGGGCGCTCAAGTGAAGGTGATTGGCATGAATGAGGCCACCGCCACTGTAGTCGATAAGTTTGGCGTGTATGATAAGCCAGAAGAAGTCGAAAAAATGATGGGCGGCCATTAAGGAGATCTCATGCAAAATATCATCGCTTGTATCGATGCATCCAAACAGTCGGAATACGTGGCCGATGCAGCAGCGTGGGCTGCTAAGACCCTCGATACACCGCTAGTAATGCTCCACACCATAGAGAAGTCAGCCACAAGTAACAAAACGGATCTTTCAGGCGCCATTGGCTTTGGTAGCCGGGAACACTTATTGGACGAGCTAACCCACTTGGATGAAGAGCGCGCCAAACTCGCCCAACGCCAAGGAAAACTACTGCTAGAAGCAGCAAGAGAGCACGTAGAAGCACTTGATGTGGAAGCGGTCAGCGTTACCCAGCGTCATGGTGACTTAGTTGAGGCTTTGCTAGATCTAGAAGATCAAGCGCGTCTAATTGTCTTGGGACGTTGTGGCGAAGACCACGCCAATGATTTGAATGTGATTGGCTCCCATATCGAAAGCGCTGCTCGCACAGTCCACCGACCCATCTTAATTACCGTGGATAAGTTTCAGCAGCCATCTAGCTTTATGATCGCCTATGATGGACGTGAAACTGCCGACAAAGCCCTTGAACGCATTATTGCTAGCCCTTTACTTAAAGGAATGCACTGCCATTTAGTTAACGTTAAGCGACCAGACCAAGATATTAACCAAGCGTTTATTAGCGCCAAACACAAACTGGAATCCGCTGGATTTGTCGTCTCTGCGGAGCGCCTTGGTGGTAACAACATCTATGAGAGCTTGCAAAATTATCGGGATAGCAATGGCATAGAGCTAATGGTCATGGGCGCCTACGCTCACTCTAAAGTGCGCCAATTCTTTGTCGGTAGCAATACCACTAAAATGATTATGGCAAGCCCGATCCCTTTATTGATTCTGCGTTAATATTTTTATTGTATACCAGTGGCAAGGTAAAGCACCTTGCCACTACTCTACGCCAAGCTCCAGTGCCGTTTCCCAGCTTTCGATAAAGCGCCGTTGCTTGAGTAAGTCTCGCCCTACTAATAACTGCTGGTCTAACTCAATAGAGCGTGTTGGCCCAGGCGGCAAAGTCAAATTATCGGTTTGTTCCGATACCTCGCTGTTCACTGGATACAACAATCCTTCTCGCGCCATCGCCTGCTGGCTCGCCCGAGATAAAATAAAATCGATAAACAGCCCCGCATCCTCAACGTTAGGAGCATTTACCGGAATTAATAAGGTACGCATAACCATCAAGGTATAATCTTTCGGCAACACCATGACCAACCGGTCGTCTTCCCTTACTCGCTGGGCCGCATAGGAGCCTAGTAGGTTGTAAGCAATCACCAAGCGACCTTGCGCAACGTCATCGATCATCTCACTGGTACAGCAATAGGTACGGACAGAATGGCTACCAAACGCCTCTAACAGACGCCCCCACGTCGTATCTGCTTGTCGGGCATCTTGGCTCGCCAATAGATATCCAACACCACTTTGGCGAATATCATAAGTGCCAATTTTGCCACGAATGGCTTCCCCCTGTTGCCGTACATAGGCTAGCAAGCCCTGACGATCTTTTGGGTAAGAATATGACGCGAAAGCAGCTTTATTCAGCACCATAACTACGGGCTCGAAGGAAAAAGCAAACAAATGATCACGCCATTTTGCAAAACTAGGCAGCTGTAACGTTTGCGAAGAACGATAGGCGCGAGCGAAGCCATCATTTACCAATTTAAGCTGCAAATCCATGGCACTACTGATGATCAAACTTGCCCCATTTGATTGGTGAAGCAATACGTTTTGGTACAGCTCTTTAGTATTAATATCCTCATAGCCAATGCGTATATCAGAAAAGCTCTGCACAAACTGGCTTAGCAAAGGAGCCACCGACGCCAAGTCTAGAGCCGATTGAATATGCAAGTAGCGGGGAGCATCATCACGGCCGAAATACACCGGTTCAGCCACTAGCTGACTTGCGCTAACCAACCAAAGGCCAAATGCCCAGAATAGCTTTTTCATTGCTCCACCTCTGAACCTCGGTAGGCGGGAAAACTCACCGCAATAGTCGTTCCCCGTGGCACCGTATCTAGCACTTCCAAGCATGCATGATGGTGATCAGCGATATCTTTCACCAACGCCAAACCAACCCCAGTGCCAGCAATGTCGTAGCGCCCTCGATAAAAACGCTCAAAGACCCTGGATTTCTGAGCATCGGGAATACCAATGCCAAAATCCGTTACTCGCACACAAAAACTACCATCACCCGGCAAGATACGCACTATCACTTCCTGCTGCACTTTATCGTCACTAGGCATCTCTGCAACGGAATAGCGCACTGCATTTTCGATCAGATTCTGCATCATTTGCTGAATTGCAAAACGGTCACCCACTATCATGGCACCATCCAAATCACATTCAAAAGATAGGTAGATCCCCTTTCGTAACGCTGTCACGGCTAAATCACGACAACTGTCCCGCACTGGCTCCACGAGATCGAGCAACTCTTTGTGCTGAGTTTGCAATCGGTGGGACATAACTGCCTGGTTCAATAAGGTGGTCACGGTTTCATTGAGGGCTTCGCACTGGTTAACAATTTGATTTAAGGCTCGGCGCTGGGCATCAGGGTTTTGAATATCCCGGGCGTTTTCTGCCACCGCCTTCAAGCTCGCGATAGGGGTTCGTAATTGATGAGCCGCATCCGCGGTATAGTTTTCAAGTTGCTCTAAGTTGGTCTGTAGCCGCGCCATAAAATGGTTAATGGCGAGTTTTAACTGGAGCGTCTCTTTAGGAGTCCGTAATGTCAAGGGAGATAAATCCCCAGGGGAACGATCTTCGATCAAACGACCAATACGGTGCAAGGGGCGCAGAGCCAATTGACTCCCTACAGCAATAAAGGTGATTGCCACCAACGCGACTAATACAACGACCTCGACTGCACGCTGGGTAATGGAGTTTGACATGGCTTCCCGAGCTAGCCGTGTATGACCAAGGATAATTCGCACCGTGCCGCTTGCTTCTGGGTCAGTAAGATAACGCTCCATGTAAGCGAACCGTACTAACTCACCGGAATAACGACGGTCAAAAAATTGTACTTTCCCCATCACCGGCTTATACAGAGGTTCGCTATCAATATCAGCATAGCCCGTAATAAAACCGCCTTGGGAACTTTCTACTTTATAGAAAACACGATCATCACTGGCCTGGGCCAAGGTAGCAAACGCGGACCATGGAATATCGATCAACACTTCCTTATGGATAAAGGAGACGTTCTCGTCCATTTGCAACAGAGCACTTTGCAGGAGTCGATCGAAGGATAAATCAGCCAGTTTTTGGCTGTAATCGAACACCAGTTTGATCGCTAGCCCAGCAATAAAGCCGATTAGCAAGATGCCGGTTAGCAGGAAACGAAAGCGCAAAGACGGCGCTTGTTTCTGCTCTAATGCTTCAGCGGCGGGGGTCGGATGAATGAATTTCGGCGACATAACCGATGCCCCGTAAGGTACTAATCACTAAATCCCCTTGCGCAAGTTTTTTACGTAGCCGAGCCACGTACAGTTCTATCGCATTAGGGCCTGGCGTTTCATCAAAGTTGAACAGGTGCTCCGTGATTTCATCTTTGCTTAACACTCGCCCCAAGTGCCCAAGAAAAATCTCCAATAAACGAAACTCCCGATTGGTTACCGGAGTGACTTCACCATTGACACTCACTTGGCGTTTATCACGATCCACGGTGATGTTACCGTGTTCAGTCACATTGGCGGCATAACCTTGACGGCGTCGCAATAGTGCTCTAACTCGCGCTTCCAGCTCCCCAAAGTCAAATGGCTTGGTTAGGTAATCATCTGCTCCTGCGTCTAACAAAGTAATGCGATCTTCCACCTGATCCCGGGCAGTTAAAATCAATACTGGGGTTGCCTGCTCTCGAGCCCGCAGCCGCTGTAATATTTGCAACCCTGATACGGAGGGCAAGTTGAGATCGAGGATGACTAAATCCACTTCTTGGTAACTCAAAATATCATCAGCTTGTTTACCATCTTCCACCAGATCGGCGGCGTGTCCAAGACTGGCAAGACGCTCACAAATCGCTGTACCCAGCACTTTCGTATCTTCCACCACCAAAATACGCATATACCCTAACCTTATTATTTTTGTTCGCCAAAAAAGCAAAAATGGGCCCAGTTGCATCTTAGCACCTGAGCCCATTGATCACACCCTTTGTGGGAGAGTCACTTGATACTTTGCTTAGTCCGCTGTTGGTGCGTTACGTTTCATACGTGCACGCAACATTGGGCCCACGATAATCGGCAATATCAAACCCGCTGCAGCAACGATCCACAGACCAATACTCAAACCGCTGCTAAACAAGATGCCCCAATCACCATCCGATAACACTAGGGAATGGCGTAGGTTTTTCTCCATTTCAGGCCCTAACAACATACCTAAGATGACCGGCACTAGCGGAATCTCAACTTTACGCAACACATAACCCAACACCCCAAAGCCAACCATAAAGTAAAGGTCAACCGCAGAACCTGTGATGGAATAAATACCAACAGAGGCAATGAGGGTAACAATAGGCATCAAGTATTTCGGTGGAATGCTGAGTAACTTAACAAAGATGCCTACCATGGGGATATTCAACAGTAGCAATACCAAGTTACCAACAAATAGCGCTGCAATCACCCCCCAAACAAGATCCGCATTTTGTTGGAACAACATGGGGCCTGGATTAACGTTCAAAGAGATCAACATGGCCAACAGTACGGCGGTGGTACCACTTCCAGGTACACCCAAAGTTAGCATTGGCACCAATGCACCGGATGCAGCGCCATTGTTACCCGCTTCCGGAGCCGCCACACCGCGTGGATCACCCGTACCGAAAGTACCTTTATCAGAGATACGTTTTTCCAGAGTATACGAAATAAAGCTTCCCAAAGAGGCGCCTGCTCCCGGTAATACACCCGCAACAAAACCAAGTACCGCACCACGCAAAGAGGCAGGTAGTACGAACAGGAAGTCTTTAAACGTCAATTTAAGCTTGTTAATTGCAACCTGCTTCAAGCCATCTCCCGCATGAGCTTCCAGGAAGAAGAACAGCTCAGAGATCGCAAACAAACCCACAATCGCAATCAAGAAATCCACACCTTCGAACAGGTGCAAATTATCGTAGGTAAAGCGCTGTACACCGGAAGAAATATCAATACCAACGGTCGCAATCATCAGACCCAACGCGGCGGCAATCAGTGTCTTAAATTGATTCTTACCGGTAATACCACCTAAGGTAGCGAAGGCCAGTGCAAATAAGGCAAAGTACTCAGCAGGACCAAAACTTAGAGCGAAACGAGCTAGAATCGGTGCCAAAATCACGAGACCAATGGTAGCGATAAAGCTACCGATAAAGGAAGCTATAGCTGAGGTCGCCAAAGCTTCCGCCGCTTTACCTTTGACTGCCATTGGATAGCCGTCAAGACAAGTCATCATCGCCGGTTCATCGCCTGGAATATTCAGCAAAATAGACGAAATACGGCCTCCGTACATAGCGCCGGCGTAAACCGAGGTTAGCAAGATCAAAGATGAGGTCGCAGATAGACCTAAGCTAAACGCCAATGGAATCAAGATCGCTACGCCATTGGCCGGCCCCAAGCCCGGTAAAGCACCGATTAATGTCCCCAAAATGGAACCAATTAGGGCAAACATAAGGCTTTCTGGCGTCAGCGCCACCGAAAAGCCATCAAGAAGTAAACTGATTGTTTCCATAACTTAGAACCCCAAGATACCGGCAGGCAAAGCCAATTCCAGCACTTTATTGAAGATTACGAATATAAATACCGAAGTCGCAACGCCTGTGATAGCCGCTTTAGACAAGCTCGCACCCATGCGCCAAGACAAAAAGCCCACCGCCACAGCAGCAGATGGAATAAAGCCCACCGGCTCAATTGCCCATGCAAAGCCCATCAATACAACACAGACAATCGCCAACTCAATCAACATAGATAGCGCAGGCCATTTCGCATTTGGATCGGGTTTTACCATCATGTAAATGGCACCGATACCCAAGAGAAACGACAACAATATTGGGAATGTCTCTGGCCCAACCGATTCCTGACCACCAAAAGGCTCAGGAAATTTCGTCGCTTCATAACCATAGACTACGGCTAAAATGAGCAATATCAGCCCAAACACACGATCATTTAAGCGCATGTAAATGCTCCGAAAAAATACAGGAAATACAGAAAAAAGGGGGGACGCGGGTTCCCCCCAAGTGATCGGCTGACTAACGGATTAAGCCGATATCTTTAGATAGAGTTTCGATGTTAAGAGTTTGGTTCTTAACGAACTGAGTGAAGTCTGCACCAGACTTGTTAAATGGCATTAGACCATTTTTCGCCATGATGTCTTTCCACTCTTTAGATTGGTAAAGCTCTTCCATAGTGTTTACCCACCAGTCGTAGGAATCCTGAGAGGCCTCACCTGGCACATAGAAACCACGCCAGTTTGGAGCAACGGAGCTGATGCCTTGCTCTAGTGCGGTCGGGATAGCGTCAAATGGCGCTGGCAGGCGCTCTTCGGACAATACCGCCAACATGCGTAGGTCACCAGAATCCATAAAGCCTTTTACTTCCGAGATGTCACCGGTGAAAGCATCGATATGGCCACCAACAACCTGTACTAGGGCTTCAGAACCACCACTGAAAGCCAAGTAACGGATTTTTGGCAACTGGCCGACATTCGCTTCTTTAGCAGTAATCAAGACTTTTAGATGATCCCAACCACCTGACGCACTACCACCGGCAAACTTAACAGCACTTGGATCGCCACGCAGAGCGTCCATCATTTGTGTCAGAGAGGTGTATTTGGAATCTTTACCTACGGCGATAACACCGTAATCGGCACCCAAGGTACCCACCCATTTTACTTGGTCAGCATTCATTCCTGGGAATTGGCCTTGCGCCAATCGAGTAGTGGTTGCCGTACTCGCAGCAACAATAAGAGCGTCGTCTTTAGCACGTTTACTTACCGTGTGGGCAAATGCGACACCGCCGCCGGCACCACTCATATTCACGGTCTGTACATTACCTTTGATGTAACCTAGGTCAGTCAGTGCTTTACCAACACTACGACAAGTAAAATCCCAACCACCGCCAGGGTTAGCTGGAGCAATACACTCGGCACTACGAGCTGGTTCATAGGCATGGGCTTGACCAGCAATTGTTAAGGCCGCAGCACCTGTTACCACTAGGGATTTTAGAGACATAGATTTAAGCATGGTTATCTCCTGCTTGTTGTTGTTTTTGTTTAGCACAAAGAAAGGGGCGATATTTCGCTTCCCAGTTTGGCTAAGATAACCAGTGAACCTGTCATCACCCTGTCAGAATGACAATTTTTTGAACAAAATTTGCAGAATTAAAAAAGCCGCGCTGAAATCATCAGCACGGCTTTAGACAAAACTATGGCGATATGCACTAAGGCATTAACACTCGATGGCGTTCACCGCTAGACCACCACGGGAAGTCTCTTTGTACTTATCTTGCATGTCCTTGCCGGTATCGCGCATGGTGCGGATGACTTTATCGAGGGAAATAAAGTGATCACCGTCACCGCGCAGCGCCATCTGGGTCGCGTTAATCGCTTTCATTGCCGCGATGGCGTTACGCTCAATACAAGGCACTTGCACCAACCCACCAACCGGATCGCAGGTAAGACCCAAGTTATGCTCTAGGCCGATCTCTGCTGCGTTTTCAACTTGGGCAGGGGTTCCCCCCATCACTTGACATAGACCAGCAGCGGCCATCGCACAAGCGGAACCCACTTCGCCTTGGCATCCAACTTCAGCACCGGAAATAGAGGCGTTCTTCTTGCAAAGTACGCCAATAGCCGCGGCCGCCAATAAGAAATCCACCACATTCTCTTCTGTCGGTTTAGTGCCGAACTCCATGTAGTAGGTCAATACCGCGGGGATGATACCAGCAGCTCCGTTGGTCGGTGCGGTCACCATTCTGCCCCCACCCGCGTTCTCTTCGTTAACCGCCAATGCGTAGAGATTCACCCAGTCCATCGCACTTAATGTAGAACTGATGATGTTGGGGCGTGTGGCGCGGATCAAAGATTTATGCAGGCTCATAGCACGACGACGCACATTTAGGCCACCGGGTAATACCCCTTCTTTGTGCAGACCGTTGGCAATACACTCTTTCATGGCACCCCAAATGTCCATGAGACCTTCACGAACTTGTTCTTCGGTACGCCAAACTTTCTCGTTCTCCATCATCAATTCCGAGATAGATAAACCATGCTCTTTGCACAGGGCCAATAGCTGCTTAGCGCTATTGAAGTCATATGGAAGCTCGACTTGGGGTACTAGATGGGTTTCTTGCTGCGCTGCCGTTTCGTCGATTACGAAACCGCCGCCGATAGAATAATAAGTATTACTGTAAAGCGCTGCACCCGTTTGGTCGAATGCGGTGAGACGCATTGCATTCGGATGGTATGGAAGGTTTTCTTCCAAATAGAGCATGTCGCGTTCCCAGATAAACTCGATTTCTTGGCTTGGAGCCAACTGCAAGCGCTGGCTAGCACGCAATTCAGCGATGCGACCATTAACGCAGTCTGGGTCAATGGTCGCTGGACGATCGCCCATTAGTCCCATAATCACCGCATTATCCGTTCCATGCCCCTTGCCCGTGGCACTCAAGGAACCATACAGTTCTACCAATACTCGCTGGGTAGATGAAGTTAATTGCTGGTCTAACAACGCTCCGGCAAAATCTGCCGCAGCAGACATAGGGCCGACCGTGTGGGAGCTAGATGGGCCGATACCAATTTTAAACAGATCGAACACGCTGATAGACATGACGCCTCCAGTAAACGAAATTTCCAATAGGAAACAAATGTGAAAAAATGAAACTATTACAGATTTTATTGACTAAAAACAAGCATTAATCAAAAAAATTTGAGCTGCCAATTGGCAGCTCAAAATGATTGCCGGAACGGCAAGAGACGGGAAAGATGAAGTGCGCTAAAACCAGATCTAAATCTGGAAAAAACCTTAGCGACCAAACACAACCGTGCGTTTGCCATTCAAAAACACACGTTTTTCAACGTGAGATTTGACCGCATTAAACAGGGTTACACGTTCTACATCTTGTCCTTTTGCGACCAAATCTTCGGGATAATGAGCATGGTCTACCGATTGGATACCCTGAGTGATAATTGGGCCTTCATCCAAATCGTTATTTACATAGTGAGCCGTTGCACCCACCATTTTCACACCCTTCTCCCACGCTTGGTGATAAGGACGAGCACCTTTGAAACCAGGCAACAATGAGTGGTGGATGTTGATAGCACGGCCATCTAGGTATTGACACATTTCTGGTGACAATACTTGCATGTAGCGCGCAAGAACTACCAATTCAGCTTCGTACTTTTCAATCAACTCAATCACTTGAGCTTCTTGCTGTGGCTTAGTGTCTGCCGTAATTGGCAAATAGTAGTAAGGAATACCATGCCATTGAGCCAATGGCTCAAGATCCGGGTGATTAGAAATAATCACTGGAACTTCAATATTTAACTGACCAGTACGGTAACGGTAAAGCAGGTCATTCAAACAGTGGTCGTACTTGGAAACCATGATGGCAACGCGAGGGCGATGATTCGGTTCCGTTAACTCCCAAGACATCTGAAATGGCTCAGCACGCAAAGCGAACTGCTCATTAAATGCTTGGGCATCAAATTCTTCAGATTTAGGAAAAAACGCGATGCGAATAAAAAAGCGCTCTGATTCCTGATCATCAAAAGAATGAATTTCTTCAATGTAATTGCCGGATTCGGCCATGAAACGGGTAACAACGTCCACCGTACCAATCATGCTTGGACATTGAGCGGTAAAAATCCAAGGTTTAGTGGTTGCTTTCATAGACTGTTCTCTCGTTGAAAGGCCAGCCCGAAGGCTGGCCTAAGCGGATGGGTTTAGGCTTCAACTACCAAACCGAATTCACGGCTAGCATCTTGAATCCATAGCCATAGGTAGTCAGCAAAGCTGCGACGCACGACAAGCTCAAAACTTTGCTCACCGGTACGGCGAATCACAGCAGAGCTCTTAGCGAATACGGTAGATACTACTTTACCTACTGGGAATTCACTATCGTGAATATCAACTGGCGTTGACTTTTTCAGCACGTCTTTAACATTAGCGCCAGACAATTGGTAAATGGTAGTACCACCGCTTACGTTCACTAGCGAATAATGTCCAGGCATGTCGGCAAAGAATGCCGACTCTAACGCAAACGCTTTGTTGCCAGGAACTACAATCAGCCACTCGTCAGGAGAGATCCAACGAACCGATGTATCACCCTTCTCTACAGAAGTGAGTGGCGTAGTTGGCAAAGCAACACCTAACAGCTTTTCTGCTACCGCAGCTTGCTCTGGGTTTTGCGCATTACAACGTAATGTAAGCAAGCCCATTAGCTTCTGCTCTTTAAATTTTACACCGCCCTGTTTAGGACCGTTTTTAGCAACGGTCTCTAAGTCAGCGTGATGCAACGGAGACTGACCCACAATGCCAGCGCCAGGTAGCTGATTCATGACCACCTTGGTTGGTACGGAAGTCGCTTCAGCACCGGTTGCTTTAACATCAGACATTTTGACGCTCCCCTTTTGGATCTAGGAAAATTGGACTACAAATTTCAGCTTCAACTACACGGCCATCAGCAAGTGGGTAGTAAACTTTTTCCCCCATCTTGTCCAAACCACCTTTCACAAAGCCCATGGCGATAGAACGACCTAGGTTTGCACTCCAGTAGCTAGAAGTAATATGGCCAACCATTGGCATTGGAATTGGTGCACTTGGGTCAAATACGCCCTGAGCACCTTCAGGCAATACCACGTTTGGATCAATGGTTTTGATGCCAACAAGCTGTTTACGGTCTTTACGTACACAGTCTTCACGACCCATACCGCGCTTACCGATGAAGCTGAAAGGCTTGTTCATTGACACAGCCCACCCCATACCTAGATCGTAAGGGTGTACTGAACCATCAGTATCTTGACCAGCGATGATGAAACCTTTTTCTGCACGTAGGATGTGCATGGTTTCAGTGCCGTATGGAGTCAGGTTATATTTCGCTCCATGCTCGAACAGTTTTTCCCAAACGTGTAGACCATAGTTCGCTTGAACGTTGATCTCGAATGATAACTCGCCGGTGAAGGAGATACGGAACACACGAGCTGGCACACCAGCAACTTCCATTGGTTTCCAATCCATGAAACCGAAGTTTTCTTTAGAAACGTCAGCATCAGTTAGCTCTTCCAGCAACTTACGGCTGTTAGGGCCAGAAATGGTCATGGTTGCCCAGTGGTCAGTTACTGAAGTGAAGTATACTTCAAGCTCAGGCCATTCTGTTTGATGGTATAGCTCTAGCCAGTTCAACACACCCGCTGCGCCACCTGTTGTGGTGGTCATTAGGAAGTGGTTGTCACCTAGGCAAGAAGTTACACCGTCGTCAAATACCATGCCGTCTTCTTTCAGCATTAGGCCGTAACGACATTTACCAACTGGTAGCTTCGCCCAAGCGTTAGAGTAGACACGGCCTAGGAATTCACGAGCATCCTTACCTTGGATATCGATTTTACCAAGAGTAGACGCATCAAGAATGCCTACAGACTCACGGGTAGCCACACATTCACGGTTTAGCGCTTCATGCATAGACTCGCCTGGTTTCGGGAAGTACCAAGGACGCTTCCACTGACCAACGTCTTCAAATTTCGCACCATGCTCAACGTGCCACTTGTGCATTGCTGTGTAACGTTTTGGATCAAACAACTCGCCACAGTTACGGCCAGCGATGGCACCAAACGTGATTGGCGTGTAGTTTGGACGGAAGATAGTTGTACCTGTCTCTGGAATAGACTGGTTCAAGAACTTCGCCGCAATCGCCATACCGTTGATGTTACCCAATTTACCTTGGTCAGTACCAAAGCCCATTGCGGTGTAACGTTTAACGTGTTCGATAGACTCAAAACCTTCACGACAAGCTAGCTCGATACCAGCCGCAGTAACGTCGTTTTGGTAGTCGACGAACTGTTTAGGTGCTTGCGAAGTTGGCTTAGAGTGCGGAATGTGGAACAACGCCATAGGCTTGCCCTGCACCACTTTATCTGTCTTCGGCACGGCCATTTCAGGAGCAGATTTGCCTAGCTTAGACAACGCTTCCTGAGCTGCTTTGATACCTTGAGACAAGGCACCTTCAGTAGTGAAGTCGCCAGAAATCGCACCAGCAATAAGTTGCTGTTGTACGGTAGCACCTGGAACGAAGCCGATTACATCATCTTTCCAGACTGGGCGAGAGCCAGTGTGACAAGACAAGTGAACAACAGGGCTCCAACCACCAGAAGAAGCAACAGTATCAGCACGTAGCTTTTGTACGGAACCAGTAACGCGAGAACCATCTTCAGACAGAGAAGCAACAGAGACTTCTTGAACGCGCTTGCTACCGTGCACATCAATCACGCCAGAACCAGCAATGATGTTAATACCACGATCACGAGCAGCAGACACTAGATCTCCGCTTGGGTTACGACGGCTGTCAACAATCGCTACCACTTTACGACCTGCATCATGCCAATCCAATGCTGTGCGGTAAGCATTGTCGTTGCTAGTCATAAGCACAAGCTCATTGCCAGGAAGAACACCGTAGCGGTTAATGTAAGTAGAGACAGCACTCGCCACCATACAACCTGGCACATCGTTGTTACCGAATACTAGAGGACGCTCGTGAGCACCAGTCGCTAGTACTACCCATTTGGCACGAACACGGTGCATACGCTGACGCACTTGGCCATTTGGTGCACGATCTGCAATATGATCAGTGCAACGCTGATGGATAGTTAGGAAGTTGTGGTCGTGGTAACCGTTCACAGTAGAACGCGGCAGCATTTGCACGTCTTTGTAAGTAGCCAATTCTTTTACTACTTCACTAACCCATGCACTACCGGCTTTACCGTCGATAGTTTCTTTGCTGCTTAGCAAGCTGCCACCGAATTCGTTTTGCTCATCGGCGATGATAACGCGCGCACCACCACGAGCGGCAACTAGCGCCGCCGCAAGACCAGCAGGGCCAGCACCCACGATCATCACATCACAGTGTTGGTTGATGTTGTCGTAGATATCAGGATCGTATTCTTTTGGTGAACGACCTAGACCTGCTGCTTTACGAATAAATTGCTCGTAGGTTTCCCACATGGATTGCGGGAACATGAAGGTCTTGTAGTAAAAGCCTGGAGGCATCATCTTGCCACCAACTTTACCCACTAAGCCCATTAGGTCGGTTTCAACATTTGGCCAACCATTGGTTGAGCCAGCAACTAGGCCATCAAACAACTCTTGCTGAGTGGCACGTACGTTAGGTACTTGAGTCGCTTCAGTGGCACCGATTTGCATGATCGCATTCGGTTCTTCCGCACCCGCAGCAACGATACCGCGCGGACGGCTGTATTTAAAACTACGACCAACTAGATCTACACCGTTGGCCAACAAGGCAGAAGCGAGTGTGTCGCCAGCAAAACCTTGGTATTTTTTACCGTTGTAGGTAAAGCTAACAGGTTTTGTGCGATCAACGCGGCCACCACTTTGTAAACGATTTTTCTGCGCCATGATCCCGCTCCTTACTTGCTCGGAACCGCGTCAGCAACCACTTTTGGCTGCTCACCGATTTTGTAAACTTCTTTGATTTCATACGTTACGGTATTGCGAGTAACGTTGAAAAACTTACGGCAGCCAGCCGCATGATCCCAAAGCTCATGATGTATGCCTTTAGGGTTCTTGCGGAAGAACATGTAGTTACCCCATTCTTCGTCGGTGCAAGAATCTGGGTCTAGTGGGCGTGCAATGTGAGCTTGGCCGTGGTAGTGAAACTCTTCTTCTTCACGGTATTCACTACAGTGCGGGCAATAAATATGAAACATGTAATAACTCCCCGTTAGTGTGCTACGCCAGCTGCGCCGTGCTCGTCGATAAGCGCGCCGTTGTGGAATCGGAACATAGAGAATGGCTTAGCCAACTCATGCATTTCGCCTTTCGCAAGAGACGCTGCGAATACGTTGCCTGAACCAGGTGTTGCCTTGAAGCCACCTGTGCCCCAACCACAGTTGAAGAATAGGTTTTTAACTGGTGTTTCAGAGATAATTGGACACGCATCAGGACAAGTATCAACGATACCACCCCATTGACGGTTCATGCGTACACGACTGAAAATTGGGAACATTTCCACGATCGCCTGAACGGTGTGTTCAATCGTTGGGTAAGAACCACGCTGACCGTAACCGGTGTAGCTGTCGATACCCGCACCGATTACCAAGTCGCCTTTGTCAGACTGAGAAGCGTAACCGTGTACGTGGTTTGACATAACAACCGTGTCAAGGATTGGTTTGATAGGCTCAGAAACCAACGCTTGTAGTGGGTGAGATTCAAGTGGCAATTGGAAGCCAGCTTTAGCCGCCATCACACCTGAGTGACCAGCAACGACACAGCCAACACGATCGGCTTTAATTTCACCGTAACGATCTGTTTTAACACCAACCACTGTGCCGTCTTCAATAATGAAGTCAACCACTTCAGTCTGTTGAATCAAATCAACGCCATGCATGTCTGCGCCACGAGCAAAGCCCCAAGCGACCGCGTCGTGACGGGCAACACCCGCGCGTGGCTGCCAAGAAGCGCCCATAACTGGGAAGCGTGCATTTTCAGAGCAGTCTAAGATAGGCACGATTTCGCTGACTTGTTTAGCGTCCAACACTTCACCATCGATACCATTCAAACGGTTAGCGTTTACACGGCGTTGGATGTCGCGCATATCTTGCAAGGTGTGACCTAAGTTCAATACACCACGCTGAGAGAACATCACGTTGTAGTTAAGATCTTGGGATAGACCTTCCCACAACTTCATAGCGTGCTCATATAGGTGAGCTGCTTCGTCCCACAAGTAGTTAGAACGTACGATAGTCGTGTTACGGGCAGTGTTACCACCACCTAGGTAGCCTTTCTCGATAACGGCAACGTTGGTTACCCCAAACTCTTTCGCCAAGTAGTAGGCTGTCGCCAAACCATGACCACCGCCCCCTACGATAATAACGTCGTATTTTTTCTTAGGGGTTGGATTACGCCACACACGTTGCCAATTTTCGTGGTGACTCAAACTGTGTTTCAACAGACCGAAACCGGAATAACGCTGCATTGATCAGCTCCTCATCATGGCAGCCGCTAGGCTGCCGTCAATAACATTTAACTAGCGATAAACAGGGTACTCAGCACAAAGTGCTGTCACCTTGGACTTCACTGTAGCAATCGCCTCTTCTAGGGCTTCCGGCTGATTGAGTACGTCGAGGATATCGGCGATCCAGCCAGCTAGCTGCTGACACTGGGCTTCAGTGAAGCCACGAGTCGTAATTACCGGAGAACCAATACGCAGACCTGATGTCACAAATGGAGATTGTGGGTCATTTGGCACTGCATTTTTGTTCACCGTGATGTGAGCACGACCGAGAGCTGCGTCTGCGTCTTTGCCGGTCAAACCTTGCTTGATCAGGCTAAGTAGGAACAAGTGATTATCGGTACCACCAGATACCACATCGTAACCACGTTCTAAGAACACAGACGCCATCGCTTGGGCGTTCTTCACTACTTGCGTTTGGTAGGCTTTGAACTCTTCGCTCAAGGCTTCTTTAAACGCCACAGCTTTCGCTGCGATTACGTGCATCAATGGGCCGCCTTGTCCACCTGGGAATACAGCCGCATTAAGTTTCTTCTCTAATTCATTGTCGCGTGACACGATCAAACCGCCACGAGGACCACGCAAGGTTTTGTGTGTGGTGGTAGTCGCCACATCCGCAAATGGTACTGGGTTAGGATATACACCCGCTGCCACTAAGCCCGCTACGTGAGCCATGTCAACGAATAGGTATGCACCCACTTTGTCCGCGATTTCACGGAACTTCGCCCAGTCAACAACACGAGAATATGCAGAGAAACCAGCCACAATCATTTTTGGCTTGTGCTCTAACGCTAGCGCTTCTACTTGGGCGTAGTCGATTTCTCCGGTTGTTTCATTCAAACCGTACTGCACAGCTTTGTAGATCTTACCGGAAAAATTGACATGGGAACCGTGAGTCAAGTGACCACCGTGTGCAAGACTCATACCAAGAACTGTATCACCTGGCTCACACAACGCCATGTATACTGCAGCATTGGCTTGTGAACCAGAGTGCGGTTGAACGTTGACATATTCAGCACCAAATAGCGCCTTTGCACGATCAATCGCTAACTGCTCGACCACGTCGACGTGTTCGCAACCACCGTAATAACGCTTCTGCGGGTAACCTTCAGCATACTTGTTGGTCAAGACTGAACCTTGAGCTTGCATCACCCGAGGACTGGTGTAGTTTTCAGAGGCGATTAGCTCGATATGGTCTTCTTGACGAACAGCTTCGTCTTGCATCGCTGCCCATAGTTCGGCGTCGAAGTCAGCGATATTGTCATTCTTAGTAAACATGTCGTACTCCAATAGATCACGTTATGATTCATGTTAGGAAATACAACTTCTATTCACATTTCAAAATGCGCCACCTTGCTTGGCATTTACGACAGTTTGTAATAATTCCCTAAACGCATATTTTTCTGCGCGAATTTTTGGGCTTTAGCACTTATAAAAATACTCGTGCTACCATACACTTAGTATCAACAAAAGGCCCTTTACAAGAGGAACACCAGTCCCATGACAGCATCAACAAAGACGGCTACCACGACAGCACCCAACAAGGGCTTACCGGAGTCGACTAAACCAACAATAAAACGCTGTATGACGGTTGGGTTTATTTTGCAGGAGCACTTTTCTATGGTCGCATTCACTGCGGCAGTAGATGCTTTGGTGACCAGCAACCTAGTAGACACCGACAAACCATTCCATCATGTAACCCTAGGAATAGACACAGAGACAGTTAATAGCGATCTAGGTATCGAAATCGTTACCGGAACCAGTATTACCCGTGAGATGGCAGAACAGAATCATATTTTCGATGTGCTCATTGTCTGTGGTGGGTTCCGCTGCAACCTCGAGAAAAACGCGCTGCTCACCCAATACCTGAAACAGAGTAGCCAAAAGAACGTATATTTGGGGGGATTGTGGAATGGTTCCATTCCTCTGGCCCACGCAGGCCTCGTTACTAATCAAGCGGTGGCTTTACACCCGGACAATCATCCTTACATACATGAACACTTCCCAAACCTAATCATCGCTAAAGACACCTCGGTAGTCAGCGAGAGAATATTTAGCTGCGCTGGCCCAGTCAGCACACTTAATATGATGCTTAATCTAGTTGAAAAACTACAGGGGTTGAAAGTAGCAAGGGCGGTACGTGAAATCCTTAGCTGCGATCAAATAGCGGAGGCACCGAGCACCACGATTCGCGAAGCGGTAAACGAACAGCATTTCCCTGACCCACTCAAACGGGTATTAGAGCTGATGCGCAATAATATAGAGGAACCCCTGTCGCTTGAGGAGCTACTTCAGTACACCAAGGTGTCACGTCGCCAGTTAGAGCGCATGTTCCAAACCTTCATGGAATCGAGCCCATCGCGATACTATTTAGAACTGAGACTCATGCATGCCAGACGACTATTAAAGCAGACGAGCCGCCCTATTATTGATATTGCCATTGCCAGCGGCTTTGTCAGCTCAAGCCATTTTAGTAACTGCTTTAAAGATTACTTTGGCGTGGCTCCTTCAAGCTTTCGCCGCAAAAACAGCTAATATTTCGTGATTAACTCGAAATTTGACAAATTTTAGGCATAAAAAAGGAGGTGCAAGCACCTCCTTAAAAGACATTTAGACATTTCTCTAGATCACCAGCAAGCTGGCTCTCATCGCAGACCGTTCCCCATAAATCATGTACCTACGACATTGAGATATGCAAAAAATGCTTTTTCACCACTATTCAATTGAGAAGACAACAACGCAGCAACAGACCGCTGTGCGCTATAGCCAGTTTCCATTATAGGCAGGGACTGGGGATTCAATTTGCCAGTAACGACAGCAATCTGCTTATTTCCGAAAGGACGAAATGAAAACACCCCGGTCAGGACAAGGCTAAACGGGGTGTTTTTTTCTAAAACTAATATTTAGGCGACTTGGTGGATTGGTCGAGGCAAACTTTGCAGAGAAGCCTCCATAGCAGCCATACCATTAGGTTGATCAACTTTGACACCGAGATCACGCATGGTACTACCAAGCGCGTGCAGTGTACGGAATAAGTTGTGCTCACGGCACTGCTCCCCCATCTGACCAATACGCACGATTGGCTGACCAAATGAGCCCGCTATTTCTACTCGGTAGACTTGCGAAATGTGATGACAAATCTGTTTCGCCTCTAAGCCTTTAGGAATTGTAATCCCCACTACCGAGTTTAAGCGGTCTTCGTTACCGATAAACAATTCAAGGCCGAGTCCTTCAATACCTGCCTGCAGCGCTTTTGAGCAGCGTAAGTGACGCGCAAACCGCTGCTCCAGTGTCTCATCGCAAACAATTTTCAACGCTTCATGCAAAGCCATGATACCTGATACGGGCGCAGTGTAATGGTAGCCGTCACGATGCCAGAAATTCTCAGCCAACTTAGCGTCAAAACACCAGTGTGATAAAGGCGTCTTGCGATTAGAGATGGTTTCCCACGCTTCGTTTGAGAAAGCCACTAGGGATACACCAGGAATCGAGGACAAACCTTTCTGACCGCCAGTGATCACCACATCCACGCCCCACTCGTCCATGTATAAAGGCATAGTACTAAGAGTACACACAGCATCTACTACCACTAAGCAGCCAAACTCCTTAGCAATCGCAGCAATTTCCGGCAAGAAGCGGTTGCATACCGTATTCGAGGTCTCCCCTTGCACCAAACTCAATACCTTTGGGCGAACTTTTGCTAGCGCTTCCCGCACGCGATTTGGATCAGCCGATTCGGTAACAGGCACATGCAATTCATGCACATCTGCTTTGACACGCTGGGAGAGTTCCGCCATGCGGTGGCTAAAGAAACCATTGTTGATGCAAAGAATCTTATCGCCGGGCTCCAACAAGTTCACCGCCGCCATTTCCATCGCCGCCGAGGCCGGACCCGCCACACCAAGCACCCACTTGGATTGGGTTTGGAATACATAGCGCGACATCGATTTCACTTGATCGATGACTTTAGCCATAGTGCTACCCAAGTGATTAATAACCACAGAGTTGGCTTTGGCTACGCGCTCCGGAATCGGTACTGGCCCCGCGCCCATCATAAGCAACGGCTCATGTGGCAGGATGTCATCTAGCGATTGGATTTGCGGACGGGGAATTCCCCTTGATGGTGTCATCATTAGCTCCCAGGCGTATTGTGATTCTAAAAATCAAATCATGTTTTTTACACAAAATCAGAATAAAAACCCAAAAAATCTTTTTATTCAAAATTTTATCCTTGAATCATACTCTAACTGCCCCTTAAAACAGAGACCCGAATGATAAAAGAGTATGAAATACCTTAAACAGCACAAATACGATGATGACCCACTAATTCGCTCAAGAAAAAGCAGGATTTTTCCCTTCCCAATTTCGATTACAGCATTACCAAAAATGCTAGCAACTAGCCGTCATTTCGCATTTTTCTATCAGAATCAACGGACGGATACTATTGAACTTGAGCGACAACCTATTCTCACATTGGCTACGCACTGTATGAGTGCATTAAAAAAACACTCAGGCCAGGCATTTCACTCTGTTCGACTTTTATAAGCTAACGCCTCTTAGAACAAACCTCTAACGCCCAGTTAACAAGGCCTCCGCAGCTATAGGGCTGTAATAAAACTGTTCCCTAATGGGCATACTATGGCGTCCATTTGAAACTGGATTCCAGTACTGGCACCGGAATTGCAAAGATAAAAACCAATGATCACGCCCAATTTGGTGCCTATTTCGGCACTAAAACGGGGGTCACAGAATAAAAGGAGGAAGGCCAGCCCTGTGCAGGCCCCGACGAATATGGCACAACTGTTAGTATTTACAGACTTAGATGGCACACTGCTGGATCATCATGACTACAACTTTGATGCCGCTGTACCTACGCTAAAAACTCTGGCAATGATGGAGATCCCCTGCATCATCAACACCAGCAAGACATTCGCAGAGCTAGTAGTTTTACGTAAAGCGCTTAATTTGAATACGCCTTTCATCAGTGAAAATGGCGCAGCCGTCTGGATTCCAAAAGGCCAGCTTAACTGCACAGAACCCCTCATTGAAACAGATACGTTTTGGCTAAAGCCCTTCGGACCTGCCCGCGAACAGCTAACGGAACTAGCACAGGGATTCGCAGAGCAATTTAGTTTCACCCCTTTCAGCGAACTCAGTAGTGCCGACGTAATGCATCTTACGGGACTAACTGAAGCAGAAGCTGAGGCCGCTATGGAACGTCATTTTACTGAACCGTTGGTGTGGCGCGATTCCCCTTTAGCACTGGAAAGATTTCGTAAGGAACTTGAACCCCATGGCATACAAGCGCAAAAAGGTGGCCGTTTCGTTCACTTAATGGGGAGCCAGTGTGACAAGGCCAAAGCGATGGCTTGGCTCAAAGAACAATATCAACAGCAATCCGCTTCCCCAGTAACTGTGATCGCCTTGGGAGATGGTGAGAATGATATTGGTATGCTCAAAGCAGCTGACATCCCAGTGTTAATTCGCTCGCCAAAACATCTCCCCCCACAAATTCCCGGGCGACACAACATTCTACTGACAGAAAAGTGTGGCCCAGCAGGCTGGTCGGAAGCATTAAATCAAATACTGATAAGAGAGGGCGTCATTTAAAGCCCGGGGCATCGTTCGGTGCCATTCATTTATTTAAGGCAATAGGAGCACACCATGGGCGATTTTTACCAAAATGGCATTATCACCACCTTACACAACCTTTCTCGACGTCCGTTGGAAGATATGGAACAGGAGCTATGTCAGTTTGCCAAACGTCGTCCAATGGCGCTGATTTTGCCCTGTCTTTATTCAGAACTTGAAACCGATGCGATGCCAAATATCATCGCCCATTTACAAAAGGTACCCTACTTAAGCGAAATCATTATTGGCCTCGATCGAGCGACCGAGGAGCAATATCGCCATGCATTAGAGTTTTTCTCGGCTTTACCTCAGCCTACGAAGGTACTTTGGAATGACGGCCCTAGATTACGGGCGATTGATGAAATACTCAAAGGGGAAAAGCTCTCCCCCATGGATCCTGGCAAAGGTCGTAACGTGTGGTTCTGTATGGGGTATAACTTAGCCGCTGGAACAGCTGAAGCTGTAGCCATGCACGATTGCGATATTGTTACTTACGACCGTGAGCTACTAGCTCGCTTGATCTACCCGGTAGCCAACCCAAATTTTAATTATGAATTTTGCAAGGGCTTCTATGCGCGTACAGCTAACGGCAAGATGAATGGGCGCGTCAGCCGCTTACTCGTCACTCCCCTACTGTACTCCTTAAAAAAGGTATTCGGGGATTTGGATTATCTAGAATACTTAGACAGCTACCGCTACCCGCTCGCCGGTGAATTCTCTTTCCGTCGCGATGTGATGACCGATCTGCGCATCCCTAGCGATTGGGGCTTAGAAATCGGTGTACTCAGTGAGATGTATCGTAATTACTCGCTCAATCGAATTTGCCAAGTCGATATCGCCGACGTCTATGATCACAAGCATCAAGATCTCTCCAAAGATAACGACCAAGGCGGCCTTTCCAAAATGTCCATCGATATCACCAAAGCGATTTTCCGCAAGCTGGCCACTAATGGCATTGTGCTAAATCCGGAAACCTTCCGCACCGTAAAAGCTACCTATTACCGCGCCGCCTTGGACTTTATTGAGATCTACCGCAATGACGCTGAAATAAATGGCTTGCGCCTAGATGTTCACCAAGAGGAACAGGCGGTGGAGTTGTTTGCTAGCAATATTATGAAAGCAGGCAATATGTACCTAGAAAACCCGATGGATGCGCCGTTTATTCCTAGCTGGAACCGGGTAATTAGTGCCTTTCCAACCGTGCTGCAACAACTTAGTCAAGCAGTTGCCCAAGATATGGAAGAATTTGGACCAGAGAAATAACCCTTGTCGTTCCCTTAATCTTACTCCGCAGTAGAGGTTTGCCCATGGAATCATCCCCCCTTTCAGCACTGGAGCAGCGTTTAATCAGTCATCTACAGGTGCTATACCCACAAACGGATGCGGGCGAGCTAGCCCGTCAATGCCTGAGCGCTTTAAAACTCGATGCTAAAACTCCCTCCCCACAACCTCACCGTAACATTTGGGATCAAAGGGACATCATGCTAATTACCTATGGGGACACGTTACGCTGGGACGATCACCCTCCCCTAGAAACTTTACATGGTTTCGTCAAAACGCGTTTGAGTGACGCTATTTCAGTGGTGCATTTACTACCGTTTTTTCCGTACAGTTCCGACGATGGCTTTAGCGTGATGGATTACACTACGGTTAACCCCTCCGTTGGGCGCTGGCGCCATGTATCAGCACTAGCACAGGACTTTAAAGTCATGGGAGACTTAGTTATCAACCACTGCTCTAGCCGCAGCCGCTGGTTTGAAAACTATAAGGCCGGGGTAGAACCCGGCGCGAGCTACTTTTATGAGGCTGATCCTAATGCTGACCTAAGTAACGTGGTACGCCCCAGAACCTCACCATTGCTAAGAGAAATACAGACACAAAATGGCATTAAACATGTATGGTGCACCTTTAGCCACGACCAGATCGATCTAAACTTTGAAAATCCAGCCGTGCTATTGGAATTTCTCAGCATCATTTACCAGTATCTTGAGCAGGGTATCCGCTGGTTTCGTTTAGATGCCGTTGCGTTCCTATGGAAAACACCTGGAACCAGCTGCATCAACTTACCCAACACCCACGAGATTATTCGCCTACTGCGCCTGCTAATTGAGCATAAGGCCGAAGATGCCGTTATCATTACAGAAACCAATATCCCCAATCGGGAAAATCTCACGTATTTTGGCAACGCCAACGAAGCCCATCTGATCTATAACTTTTCTCTGCCACCTCTACTGATCAACACCCTAGTTACCGGCTCTTGTGATCACTTGAAGAATTGGCTTATGCGGATGCCCCCAGCTCAACAGGGCACAACTTATTTAGATTTTGTGGCCTCTCACGATGGCGTCGGCTTACGACCTACCGAGGGACTACTCACCGAGTGGGAATTAGATAATCTGATCAACACCATGAAACGTTTTGGCGGCAAGGTAAGCTCACGCACTCTGCCAAGTGGAGACATCAAGCCCTATGAAATCAATATTAGCCTTTGGAATGCCCTGAGCGGCTCTGTTGCCAAGGGCCCAGACCAATGGCAGTTTGCACGCTTTATGTGTGCTGCCGGCATCCAACTGGCGCTTGAAGGTGTGCCAGCACTTTATATCCATTCCCTGTTTGGCACAGAAAATGATCATGACAGAGTCGAGCATACTGGGCAATTACGCTCAATCAATCGTCACATCTGGAATATGGATGACCTAGAGCACGCACTGAACACTCCAACACACCATCAAAAGGTCTTTGAAGCGATGGTGCGACTACTAAAAATTCGTCGCGGACAACCCGCATTCCATCCCAATGCCACCCAGTACGTACTTCATATGGGAGATAGATTGTTTGCTTTTTGGCGCCAAAGTCTAGATCGTAGACAAAGTCTATTCGCGATCTTCAATATCAGTGACGAGCCACAAAGTTTCAATCTTGCAGAACTAAATCTCATCGCCACGGATGAGTGGACCGATTTGGTCTCCGGGCAAAAACATGAAGATTTACTAGGGAAAGTAACCCTGATGCCTTACCAATTCCTCTGGCTGGCCAATAAAGTCGGCAAGCTTAGCGAACCAAATTAGTAAGAGAAGCCAATAAAAACGCCAGCTAACACGCTGGCGTTTTTTGTTTAGCTAAGACTAAAACATAGATTAGATTGCCACTGAACCGAAACTCGGCTCCGCATGGGCATGGTTAAGAGCATGGGCCGCATGAGGAACGTACACCACCTCATCTGATTTACTACTACCAGAACACCAAGCCACTTTACGCTCATCACGAGGCGACTGCCCCAAATGCTTGCGATAACAACGACTAAAGTGTGGTGTTGACACGAAACCACAGGCTGCCGCGATTTCCACAATCGACATATTAGATTGCTTCAGAAGCTGACGAGCGCGCTCTAAACGTAACCGCAAGTAGTAGCGTGATGGCGAACAATCCATATATTTATGGAACATTCGTTCCAGCTGACGGCGAGAAACGTTCACAAAAGCCGCCATTTCATCTAAATCAATTGGCTCTTCTAAGTTGTTCTCCATTAGCTCGATCACATCAACCAATTTTGGTTTGTAGCTGCCGTTGTTGAGCTGACGCAGAGGAATACGCTGTTGGTCCGTTTCGGTACGAATCCGATCACAAATGAACATATCAGAAACCGCATTAGACAGCTTGCTACCATGTTCACGAGCAATAATATTCAGGAACATATCTAGCGGGGCGCCACCACCAGTAGCGGTATAACGACCTTCGTCCATAGAAAACAGACGATTGTTGCAGCGCACTTTCGGGAAGTTTTCTTGCAGTGCAGTCAAACACTCCCAATGGACACTACAGTTGTAACCATCAAGCAGACCCGCGTGAGCAAGCACATAAGCCCCGGTACAGATGCCACCTAGGGTGGTGCCTTTACGGGCACGTTTTTGCAGCCAACTCATTTGTTTTGGGGTGTAAGCACGGGTGATATCTAGTCCCCCTGCCACAATGATCAAATCAAGATCAGGACACTCGTCCAGAGTGGTATCGGAGGCGAGACTCAATCCGTCGCTAGCGCTAACTGGGCCACCATGCTCAGAAATCATAATCCAGCTGTAGAGCTCTTGACCTTTCAACTGATTAGCCATGCGCAGAGGTTCGATCGCAGACGCTAGCGCGATCATGGTGAAATTATCGAGTAGCAAAAAACCAACTCGAGTGACTGGTGCTGCTGCGGGGGTCGCGGCTTCAACATTAGGTAGGATCATGATTGCTCCCTCATGGTAATATCTCCAGCACTATTAGCAAATTTTAGGCCAAATACAGCTAGAGGTCGTAAACTTTTTATTTTATTTATATTACGGATATAGTCGTTTTTAGACAGCTCGAGCCGCTAGTTATCGGCTTAAAAACGACACATATCTGGGAGCGAATAGTAATCTAAGCGTAGCAGCCCGCATGAATGTTTGCGACTGCAAAACGACAAAAAATGCCAGTTTGCGACAGACCATTTTAGGTAGCATTGAAACGATAACTTATGATCATACAAGAATGAAGGAGAAATTTTGCTATTTCCTGCACAACCCATTGATAAAAAAGGGGAAATCGCACATTTTTAGAAAACAAACAGAAATAACGCCTCATAACAGGGCGTTATTCCCATAAATCCCCAATAACCCTGCTATCATCATAATGATGACGCAGTTGTGCCTGTAATAATTCAGCAGTTGCCAAGGCATCCGTCATTGCACTATGGAGCGGGTAACGGGGCAGACCGTAACGACCGCGACTATCGGCAAGACGTATAGACACTGGCTTACCTCCAAGCAAGCGTTTCAGCTTAGCGCCAATTTGTTGGCGATGAAAAAATGCTTCGATCGCCATGGTATCGATCAAGGGGAACAACAATTCATCACCCAAACGTTGCTGCACTTGATGATACAAAAAGTCTCGCTCAATATATTTAAAATGAACGACCACCACTTTTGACGCCAACACGGCCAAAATATCATCCAACACTTCCATGAGGTCAGGGGCCTGCTCAAGGTCAGCATGGGTAATGCCGTGTATCAAAACCGAATCATCTGCGAGCTGTTTTCGTGGTTTTACCAGCCAAGAGCGTGAATCATTTAACTGAATACGTCCGGCGGTAAAAGGCACCATACCCACACTGATGATTTCGTGGACTTCTGGAGTAAGACCGGTGGTTTCAAAGTCCAGAGCCACGAAGCTGGCTTTTTTAATTGGTTGATTGGGGTCTAGCTTACAGGCTTGGTAAAACCGGCGCACAGTGTCATGCTGTGCGCTGGCTTCTTGCGCCGAGCGAAACGACTCCCAATCGACAGAGGAAAAATCGATATCACACATAGGGTTTAGCTACGTTTATAGGGATATTTAAATTTAAGGAAACGCTGACCATTGCTGAGCACTTGAAACGCTTCTTTTAGATTACGGCGCTCGGCGTCAGTCAATTTGTCAGGTTCAATGTTATTGTCTGGAGCATGCCCCTCATCAACATCCTCTGCCTGATGGCTGATCCTAACCATGGTGAGATACTCCATAGCATCCCGCAACTCTCGTGCTCGACCTTCCGGAAGCAAGTTAGCTTTCATTACTGCCTCCAACCGCTCGAATGAACTTCTGGCAGCAGACCCCACTGCGAAAGCATGCACCCGAATTAAGTCAACCAGTGGCGCAGTACCTCTACGCTTTAAATTGATTGTACGACGGTGCTCACCATCACGTTCCATGACAAAGCCTTTAAAAAAACCAAGAGGAGGGGTTCTTAGTAGGGCATTACGAGCCATGCTAGCTAGGAATATAGGATTGTTTTTGGCGCGATCAACGATGAACTGACTAAGTTCATCGGCCCATTCAGTCTTGCCCCAGACCCCTTCTAAATCGAAGAAAATCGAACTATTGAGCAGGGATTCTGGATCAGGCACATCAATCCATTGGGCAAAGCAGTCGCGCCATTGGGTTACAGTTTTACGCCATTTTGGATTGGTCGCCATAATCTGACCGGTACAATAAGGATAACCACACTTATCCAAACCATCGCTAACAAACTGAGCCAGCTCGGCGAAGTAAGCATTGTGTTGAGCCGGATTGTAATCATCAGATAACGCCATCGCGTTATCCTGGTCGGTGATAAGCAGTTGCTCATCTCGGGCCATAGAGCCTAACGATAAGAAGCAATATGGCACCGGTGGTGGGCCAAGCCGCTCTTCCCCGAGCTCTAATAGACGTTGCATAAAACTACGCCCAATGACCGACATAGCACTACCGATCATCGAGGCACTGGCATTATCTTGCACCATGCGCACGAAGCAAGACGTGACATCTTTTGCAACCAACGCCAGTTCCTCCACCGTCTGTTGACGATGAATCAGGCTAACAATATATAAACTGCTCTTTGACTCAAAGCGAACGATATCGGAGATCGCTATTACACCAATAGGACGCGTCTGGGAAGTAACGGGGAGATGGTGTATGTTGCAGCGCAACATAGTCAGCATAGCTTCGAAAACATAGGTATCTTTATCGATGGTGATCGGGGATTTGGTCATCACTTCAACCACCGAACTCTCGATATCAACACCTTGTGATACCACCCGTGTACGCAAGTCGCGATCCGTTAAGATACCCGCTAAACTGCGGTGAACTTCCTCACTGTCGTCTATCGGATATTGCTCCGAAACGACCAACAGAGATGACACTCCTTCCTCCGTCATCAAAGTAGCAGCTTGACGGATGCTGGCATCAACACTAATCCAAACAGGATTGCGTGCAATCAAACTGCCTACTCTGGCTCCAGATAGGGGGCTTTCTTGTTGCTGCTCTTCAACGGTTTTTTTGAGGCGACGCTGCTCGTCTATCTCGACAAAATAGGCAAAGGCTTCGTATTCGTCGCAAAGCTCGTAGAAGAGCGCCTCGGGGATAAAATAAATTAGGGAATCTTCCATGGCCCTAGCTGGCAGACGAACTCGGTTCGCCATGAGCAAACCAAGTTGTCCAAATACATCGCCTTGACTCAGACGATTGTATAACTTGCCATTACGGCGATAGATTTCTACCGCTCCGCTGCGAATGACACAAAAGTCGTGGATTTCATCACCGAACTTGTAAATGTCGTTACCGGAGCGGTAATAGCCTACCTCAAGGCGAGTAGCTAGCTGCTCTAGACGAGCTTGCGGCAGAGCATCGAAAGGCGGGTAGCGCCCAAGGAATTCTGCAATTTCGTAGTGTTCTGCTTCCAATTAGGCGCCCTGCTCTGCTAATTAATATTCGATAACAACGTCTGTCTTTGGCACAGTACAGCAAGATAGAACGTAACCAGCAGCCACATCATCGTCTGTGATACCGCCATTGTGTTCCATGGTTGTTTCGCCTTCTTTTACCAGCACCTTACAAGTACCACAAATCCCCATACCACAAGCTTTTGGAATGTGTAGATTCAGACGAGCAGCAGCGTTGTGTAATGTTTCCCCAGGAACCACTTGTACACTCATGCTCATGCCATTGTTAATGATCTCAACGCGAGTCAAATCCTCGGAAGTCAATGCGTCGGCTTCCGCTTGAGCAACTTCGGCTTGCTCAATGGCATCTTCTACCACTTCCGCAGGCGTCGCACCGAAGGCTTCCTCATGGTAATGAGTCATGTCAAAGCCTTGCGCTTTCAACATAGCTTTTACTGCATTCATGTAAGGCGTAGGCCCACAACAGAAAATCTCGCGATCCATGAAGTCCGGTGCAATCATCTCTAGCTTGGCTAAATCAAGATAACCACGGTAGCCATGCCACGCTTGACCGTTCTCAACGCGCTCAACGATCAAATGAAGTTTGAAGTTATCAATACGAGATGCCATGTGATCAAGCTCACGTGGGTAGATCAAGTCACCTGGCGTGCGAGCGCTATGAACGAACACTATGTCAACTTCACCATTGGTATCAAACCACCAGCGCGCCATAGACATCACCGGAGTAATACCCACTCCACCAGAAAGCAGTAGCACCTTTTCAGATGGGAAGTCGATGCAGTTGAAGTTACCAACCGGGCCGTGTACTGCTAACTCAGTACCGACAGACATATTGTCGTGTAGCCAATTAGAAACCAAACCACCCGGTGCACGCTTCACGGTAATGGAAAAGCTGTAAGGTACGGAAGGGGAACTAGAAATGGTGTAAGAGCGCATTACCTGCTTACCATCAATTTCTAACTCTAGCGTAACAAATTGACCTGGTTTAAAGAAAAACATTACTGGCTGCTGAGCCATGAAGCAGAATGTACGTACATCCCATGACTCTTGAATTACCTTTACACAACGCACGTTGTGACGGCCATTTACCCACGTTTGTGTATTAATCGGCGTCAGGTTATCGGCAGAAGCCGAGGTATTAGTAGGGGTTGTCATAGTCGTTCTCTCTCACAGTGACGTTGGGTTTTCATGTTTTGTGCCATTTTGTTCTGGTACTCGAAACGGCAATTAGCCATTCACGACACTTAGTTGTCCATTGCGGCCAAAACCAGCTATATCAGTAACTACGTAAGTGTTTATAGTCGATTTGCGTATCTGAATACGTCGCGTTTAGGCATTAACATAAACACAACATGGTAGACGATAGCGCCATTACTACAACGGAAGGTAAGCGTTTAGCTTTCCTCAATTTGCTCTGACGAGAGAAGCAAATTAAAAAAACTAATTTTTACAAAGGGATCACTCCTATGAACCAAAATGATCTACTCAACATGCGTTACGCTACTATCGAAGACGCTCGCACTGCAATGGCGAAATATTTAGAAGAGCGTCCAGCTAACTATTCTCTTGAAGCACCTCTATACAACGACCCAATGATGTTCCGTGTCGATATGGAAGAAGTGTTCCAGAAGGAGTGGCTATTCGTTGGTATGACCAGCGAAATTCCAAATCGCGGTGATTACTTTACCGTTGAAATTGGTCAAAACCCAGTTTTAGTTGTGCGTGACGCAGATGGTTCTGTGAATGCTTTCCACAACACTTGTCGTCACCGTGGTTCACGTGTGTGTCTAGAGCACCGCGGTAAAGTGGCAAACCTAGTTTGTCCTTACCACCAGTGGACTTATGACCTAAAAGGTAACCTGCTATTTGCTGGTACTGAAATGGGTGAGTCATTCGACAAGTCTAAGCACGGACTAAAGAAAGCATTTTGTAAGACTGCCGGTGGTTTTATCTTCGTTTGCTTAGGCAAAGAAGAGCCACAAAGTGACTTCGACGAATTCCTAGCAACTCTTGAAGAGTACATGGCGCCATACGATGTAGAAAATACTAAGTTGGCTGTTGAATCTAACATGTACGAGAAAGCTAACTGGAAACTTGTTATTGAAAATAACCGTGAGTGTTACCACTGTGCCGGTAGCCACCCAGAGCTACTAAACACCATTCTAGAATGGGATGACACAAACGATCCACGCGCACCACAAGACTTCCTAGACCACTACCATGATCTAGCTGCTCAGTGGGACGCAGAAGGCATTCCACATGAGCACAAGAGCTTTGGCCCTGGCAAACGTAACCGTATCGTGCGTATGCCACTGAAGAAAGGCACCAAAGTAATGACTATCGATGGTGAGGCCGGCTGTAAGAAGCTATTAGGTCGCATCCAGAACCCAATGCTAGGTTCTATGCGTATCCTTCACCTACCAAACTCTTGGAACCACATGCAGTCTGACCACTTCATCGTGTTCCGCGTGTTACCTATCTCTGCTACAGAGTCTATGGTTACCACCAAATGGTTCGTACACAAAGATGCTGTAGAAGGCGAAGATTACGATCCAGCTCGTCTACGTCAAGTTTGGGATGCTACTAACGACCAAGACCGTATCCTAGGTGAAGAAAACCAACGCGGTATTGCTTCTGTTGCTTACCAACCTGGACCATACTCTGAAACATTCGAGTTCGGTGTAATGAACTTCCTAGAGTGGTACTCTGACACTGTTCAGAAAAACCTGAAGAAATAACCTAGCCTAATAACGGCTTAAGCAAACGCCCGACAACTTGGTTGTTGGGCGTTTTTTTTGCCCGCTCTACACGCCAATGATTACCTGCTGCTAAGCATTTACGACGTGACGCATAATTAAGTCTCTACCCCCTCTGAACAAGCGACCCCCTAACTCAAGAAAGTCACTACTTACCCACATAGGAGAAAACCGATTCATTTGCTTTTGAGCCTAGCAAGCACTGTAGACACGCGATCCAGGCAGGTTATGAGAAAGCAAACAACCCCCAAGAGATTCACCATAATCCACAAAACCATCAGACCAAGATAATCGCCTTAGCTCAACTACAGCGAGTTCTAACTCTTATGTCTTGAGTGCCTACTGACTGACACAGTAATACCTGAAAACACTTTTGGTCACACCTGAGATAATAAGTTTTTAACTTACTGCGTCGCAGGAGTCTCTTTATAGTGGCATCGATATTGGCGTAGAACGTCACATAGTAAGCCCCCCAAGTAGTCTCCCTCGCAACTGCCACTTCCCTTTAAAATGACTTTCATAGACTTCAGAGGAACGCACAGGCCAACAGTACTTTAGAGCTATCTATGCAAGGTAAGACGCATCTTGTCAGCTTTAAAAAGCCTGTGCCGATCGGCTATGTCTCGGGGAATAATAGGTGAGCAGTGAGGAGAGCTTGGACTTTTATCGAATCGATAACTAGCCCCAATATTTTGAACTACGAGATTATACCCACTAAAAGGCAAAACCCCCGGCACTCTCGCGAGAGCCAGGGGTCGTCAGACTTACTAGGGGTTAACTGAGAGAATTAACGCATTTCAGAAGCCAAACCTTTGTAGATACTGAAACACATTACAAGCAATACCACAGTGAATGGTAAACCAGTCGTAATTGCACCGGCTTGCAATGCTGTCAATGAGTCATTACCACCACCGGCAAGCAATACACCAGCGATTACACCAACCATAGATGCCCAGAAGATGCGCTGTGGCACAGGAGTCTCAACTTTACCACCAGCAGTGATGGAGTCGATTACCAATGAGCCAGAGTCAGAGGAAGTGATAAAGAATACCAACACCAACACAATGGCAATTACGGAAGTCAAACCAGACAGTGGTAGGTTTTCTAGCATCTGGAACATAGCGCTTGGTACATCACCAAGACCGTTAGCTAGTGCACCGATACCACCTTGTACTTGATCTAGGGCTTGACCACCGAAAGTAGACATCCAGAACAAAGACACTAGTGTAGGCACAAGTAATACAGCGATCATGAACTCACGTACAGTACGGCCTTTAGATACGCGCGCGATAAACATACCTACAAATGGTGACCAGCTAATCCACCATGCCCAGTAGAACACAGTCCATCCTTCGTAGAATTTAGGATCATCACGACCTACCCAGTTACTTAGAGGAATAATGTACTCACCGTAAGCAGTCAGAGTAGAGAAGAAGTTGCTAAAGAAGCCTGTAATAGAACCAAATAGGATTACGAATAACATTAGAACGCCGGCCATAATCATGTTGATATTACTCAACACTTTAACGCCGCCATCTAAGCCACGCATTACAGACAGAATCGCAATGGCACTAACCACCACAATGA
Source organism: Maribrevibacterium harenarium (assembly GCF_006385675.1). GTDB lineage: Bacteria > Pseudomonadota > Gammaproteobacteria > Pseudomonadales > Marinomonadaceae > Marinomonas > Marinomonas harenarium. The sequence goes on from NZ_VFRR01000019.1 coordinate 35,929, forward strand.
TGCCTATCTGCGTAGAGATGTTGTTCTCAATACCGAACAAGAAGTTAAGACCGCCGCCAGCTTGAGAAGCACCGAAACCTAGAGACGTCGCCAAACCAAAGATAGTTGCCAATACAGCAAGGATATCAATGATGTGACCCATAAAGCCCCAGCAACGCTCACCCAAAAGTGGGTAGAATGCAGAACGCACTGTTAGCGGCAGACCTTTGTTGAAAGAGAAAAACGCTAGCGCCAATGCCAATACACCGTAAATAGCCCATGGGTGTAGACCCCAGTGGAACATGGTGGCACCCATAGCTGCTGCGGCAGCCTCAGGAGTGTTAGCTGGAACGTTTAGAGGCGTACCCCACCAATCGGTGTAATATGCTACTGGCTCAGCAACACTCCAGAACATAAGACCGATACCCATACCAGCAGCAAATAGCATTGCGAACCAAGAAGCCGTGGAGAACTCGGGTTTAGCATGATCACCACCAAGTCGGATTTTACCAACTGGCAATAAAATAATAGCAAGACAGAATAATACGAAAATATTACCACCGATCATAAATAGCCAATCGAATGTTCCAATCGACCAAGATCGTGCACCTGTCAACATTTCTTTTGATTCTGCTGGGAAAATCAAAGCAAATGCAATAAAGGCAATTATTACCAGAGCACTGGTAGTAAATACCGGGTTATTTACGTCCATACCTAGGATTTGGACGTTATCCTGTCCGGCCTTATAGTCAGACGTATAGTCTGACGACCGGGTACTCTTACGAGAGTTTGAATCCATCGTAGTTCTCCACCTTTTGTGATCGCGTTATCAGCTTAAGTACCAACAATTAAATTGTTACACCAACCGCTAACCGCGCTTTTCTGATTGATCTAATTAAAATTATCACCAACCCCTATCTGGGATTAGACAATAATCAAGGGAAACCCCTCGCCTTGCATACTACGACGGGCAGAGAAATACTTACTGCCCTATAGCGACATAGAAACGCAAGTTCTATCCATTGACGACGCTTAAGAAAAGGTGAAATAAAACTGGACAAAAGAAGGAAATTGAAAGTGGTGTAGAGGCTTTAATCGCTATTTAGAATAAAAAAAACCGCCAAGTGCCCTCTCCTGCACTTGGCGGTTTGTTACCTAATTTTATGCTGCGCGGCTTACTTTAGAATATCAGCCAACACCACATCAATTTCAGGTAAGACGGTGGTTTCGGGATTCTGTAATTCATCATATAGCGCTTGAATCGCTACACGATTCTGATCATCAGCAGCCCAATCCGATAACATTGAAGCAATATCTGAAATGTTCTCACAATCCTGAACCGGAGCCCCTAAAGCGACTAAGCGATCCTTGAAGTCAAACTCATCAACTAAATCTACGATCATCATGACAGACATCTCCTCGCAAAAAGCTTAGCGTAGCACTTTTTCTTCAATAAGAAGATCAAAGATTGCTTGAGCCTTTTCTTCAACACTTTCATTCTTCATTACTTTACCAGCTCCACCTTGTGGCTTAGCGGTAGCAGCTTTGAAACGATCAGCAGCAGTCTTAGCCTTGACTACTTTCAGACGTTTAGGGCGAGCCTTAGCCGGATTTTCATCCCAGCTAATACGCACATCATCGACCAAAGAGCTACCTGCTTTGCCATCTAGCTTAGCACGCAAACCCGGACCATAGGCGGTTTGGCGTGGAGCCTGTGCCGCGTTATCGATAGTAGCAATAAATGGCAATTTCACCGTCACTTGACGACGCTGACCCCGTGGCAAAGCCAACAATACTACCGCTTGACCATCTTTGATTTCGGTAATATCCGCAACACGAGCCACCATTGGCCAGCCCATTTTTTCCGCCAGCAGATAAGGCACCATGCCGGAAGACTCGCCACTTTCCGCGCGAATGCCAGTAAGGACAATATCAACCTTGCTTTGTTTCAAGTAGTTTAAGATCGAATCGCTAGCATCTACAACGCCATCTTGCTCAAGGACAGTCACGGAAGGAAGCCCCATGCCTGCATACTGACGCAATACCGGCTCTTCACTACTACCAGCGTGAACAACCTCAAGCTGCTCACCAGCTAACTTGATACCCAACTCCACAGCGCGAGCATCTTGCTCCGCACGACGAGGCCGACCCGATTGAGGATGGCGACCAACAGAAATTAGAGACATCACATTATGCGGCATGCTCAGTTACCTCCCCTGCCGATAAGGTCGCACCACGATGTTCAGCAACCAGTTTCATCAAGGCAGCAAGAATCTGCTCGCTATCCCCAATAACACTTAAAGCAGCTCGCTTCACCATATCACAGCCGGCGTCAGTGTTAATGGCGACAACCTTATCTACCTGACCTATACCTTGCATGTGCTGGATCGCACCAGAAATACCAACAGCGACATAAACACGTGCAGTAACCCAAGTACCGGTTGCACCAACCTGACGGAAACGAGGCATAAAGCCATCATCTACTGCCACACGGCTAGCGCCTTCGGTTGCACCAAGTAACTTAGCTGCATCATGGAACTGATCCCAATTATGGATACCGTTACCAGCAGATAGAATGAACTCCGCCTCTGCTAACGGAATCGCATTCGGATCCACCGACATCAGTCCACCATCGATAATTTTCGCTTGTGGTGCAGTTAGACCCTCTACAGAGATCTCTTTCACCTCGTGACGAGTTTCGTCGATCGCATCTGCACACTCTTCAAGCAGCAGCATCACTTTTGCCACTCCTCGGGTAATGTCCAAACTGCCAGAGGCACCGCGACTCACAACCTTGTCACCGTTGAATTGCCAGACTTGTGTTGCTGGACGCTCGCCCAATTTGGCAGCTAGGCGTGAACCAAGATCAGTACCACCGTGGATACTGTCTGGGAAAAGCCAGTTAGTAATATTGAGCTGTTGGCCGATTTGCATCAGTGCTGCGGCGCGAGCTTCTGGCGCATAGCCTTCGTAAGCTTCACCTTGAATGTGTATCAAACGATCTACACCAGCCAAGTCGAAATGCTCTTCTTTTACCTCACCGAAGCAAACGGCGACCACAGCGGCATTCTTGTCACCAGCGAGTAGCTGATGAGCAAACCCAAGTACGTCTTTATCATGGGAGGTCAAACGACCACCCACTAAATCAGGAACAACCACAACAAAGCGCTCAGGATTTTCGACCACATAGAGTGGCAACTGTACTTCCTGAGCCGCATGGCCGCGTTTACCTGCTACAGCGCCGGAGTTACCCTTCAAGCGATCAATTCGTTTGATACCGTTAGGGCCAATGAATCCTACCTTATGGGGGTTCTTACGGATCAAACCAGATGGGCCGCGAACTTCCGCCTCCCCCTGATTGGCATATTCGGTATGCAACGGGTGCAAACGGTTGCGAATGATCCACTCAACCCGTGGATCACGGCGAAGAATTCCGTTAGAAGAAAAGTCACTCATCAGTGCACCTCCTCGATTAGGTGATCAACCAAGATCTCGGCAATGTCTTGCACCTGCGGACGTGGTTCAACCACACCTTCCAACATGGCAGTACATTGTTGACAGCCTACAGCGACCAATTCCGCACCAGTAGCAACCGCATCTTCCATACGCATGTCGGCAATACGGCGCTCGCCTGGAATATCCGTAATCGGCGCACCGCCACCGCCACCACAACAACGGGAACGGAAACCTGAGCGCTCCATTTCTGCGATTTCGATACCTAAAGCATGCAGAAGCTCACGCGGTGCCTCGTATTCACCATTGTAGCGACCCAAATAACATGGATCATGGTAAGTCACTTTGCCACCCTTGAATGGAGCGACTTTTAGCGCACCACAAGAAATGAGTTGATTCAAGAAGGTTGTATGGTGCATTACTTCGACGCCATCTAGGGCATCGGAACCAAAGTCGCCGTACTCATTCTTCAAGCAGTGGAAAGCGTGAGGATCGGTAGTGACGATTTTGTTGAACTTGTACTTCGACAAGGTCTCCAAGTTGCGTTTCGCCAAACTTTGGAAGGTAGCGTCATCACCTAAACGACGGGCTACGTCACCGCTATCACGTTCTTCATCACCTAGAATAGCCACATCAACATTGGCAGCTTTCATCAGCTTAACGAAAGCACGCAAAATACGCTGACTACGCATATCAAAAGCACCATCAGAAACCCAGAACAACACGTCGGCTTCTTTTTTGTCTTTCATAACAGGTAGATTTTGGTCTGCCGCCCAGTTGGTACGGCTGCCTGGAGCATAGCCATTCGGGTTATCGGTAGCGATGATGTTATCCAACACTTCCGCACCCTTGTTTGGCGTATTACCTTTTTCCATAGTCAGGTAGCGACGCATGTCAACGATGGCATCCACGTGTTCGATCATCATCGGACACTCTTCCACACAGGCACGGCACGTTGTACAAGACCATAGGGTTTCTTGGCTAACAAGACCCGCAGTGATAATTTCACCTGGACCACCTTTAGCGTGACCCACTTCTTTACCAGGGTATGGGCTGCCGGCATAGTTGGCATCCGTGCCCCCTGCGAGGCCCACTACCATGTCTTGGATCAGTTTTTTCGGGTTCAAAGGCTGGCCAGCCGCAAATGCAGGACACATAGCCTCACACTTACCACACTGTACGCAAGCATCGAAGCCTAGTAATTGGTTCCACTTGAAGTCAGATGGTTTGGCAACACCATGCACATCGCCCCCAAGCACAGCTGGTTTGAGGCCAGTGGAGCGACCACCACCGAACCGCTCGGGACGACGGTGGAATGCTAAATGCAAAGCCCCCGCAAAGGCGTGCTTCATCGGGCCACCCCAGCCAATACCAAATACGAGCTCACCCAGACCGATGACGACACCGATACTCAGCACGATAGTCAGCACCAAGCCACCCGCACCTTCAGGCAGAATGCCAGCAGCTGGCAGCGTTAATACGATAAACGTTAAGGCAAACGTGATCAGACTCTTGGGCAAACGCATCCAAGGGCCTTTAGACAAGCGTGAAGGTGGGTTCAAACGACGTTTAAATACGAAGAATGCACCAACCAGCATGATTGCCAATGCGCCAAGCAAAGCCCAAGCTACAATTGTTTCGTTGATATCAAATACATGCACCAAAAGCACGAGAATCATGGATAGCACAAAGCCACCCGCTGTCGCTACGTGTGTCTTGGAGATGTATTTGTCGCGCTCTACCACATGGTGCAAGTCCTTGAGGTAACGCTTTGGCATCGCCATTAAACCGGCGATGATGTCGACTTTTTCAGGTTGTCCAGCGCGCCACAGGCTAACGCGACGTAGGGCGCCGATTACGCCAATCCCTAAAAGCACAACAATTAATACGGAAGGTAACCAGTCGAGTACCATCTTAACCCCTTATTTAACGCGGCGAAGAAATCTTCGCCGCGCTTTGAGTCAGTTGACAGTTGGTTGGAAGGAAACGTTATAGGTCTTTACAAAGACGTAGAGCGTCATACATCGCAGCGTGAGTGTTACGTTGAGATACGCAGTCACCCAAGCGCCATAGAATCATGCCGTCACCAGCTTCACTTAGCACTGGCTGTGGTTTGATATCGAATAGCGCCTGCACATCGATTTGACCTTTGTTACGAGACTCATATTTCAACTCGTAGTAAAGCTCTTCGTTTGGACGCACACCGTTTTCCACGATTACTTGGTCAACTACGCGCTCTTCGCGGGCGCCAGTGTATTCGTTTTCTAGAACAGCAACGAAGTTGTCGCCTTCTTTGTAAACTTTTTCCAACAACAAGTCAGAAGTCATAATCACTTCTTTCTCGTATAGAGAGCGGTAGTAAGTCGGGAAGGTTGTACCACCGATACCAACACCAGGTTTGATATCATCAGTTACGATCTCAACTTTCGCACCTTTAGAAGCCAAGAAGTCGGCAGCAGATAGGCCTGAGAATTCACAGATAGTATCGTAAATCAGCACGTTTTTGCCTGGCTCAACTTTGCCGGTCAATACGTCCCAAGTAGATACCACTAGACCTTCAGCCGCACCCCACTCTGGGTTTTGCTCTAGGAATGGACGACCACCAGTAGCAAGGATACACACATCTGGTTTCAGGCTACGAATTAAGTCAGCATCAGCGGCAGTGTTCAAACGCACGTCAACACCGAGACGATCTAGCTCCATCACCAACCAACGGGTAATACCAGCAATCTGGTCACGCTGAGGCGCTTTAGCAGCGATAGTGATTTGACCACCTAGTTCAGAGCCACGCTCGATCAGAGTAACTTTATGGCCACGCTCTGCCGCAACACGGGCAGATTCCATACCGCCAGGGCCACCACCAACGATAACCACATTACGCACAGGACCTTCAGTCTTTTCGATGATGTGCGGTAGACCCATGTACTCGCGAGAAGTCGCCGCGTTTTGGATACACAATACGTCAACACCCATGTACTGACGGTCGATACAGTAGTTCGCACCAACACACTGACGGATCTGATCAACTTGGTCCATTTTGATTTTGGCAATGAAGTGCGGGTCAGCAATGTGCGCACGAGTCATACCAACGAAATCAACATAACCTGCTTCGATAATACGCTTAGCTTGGTTAGGATCTTTGATGTTTTGTGCGTGAATAACCGGCACAGAAACCACTTCTTTAATACCCGCAGCCAAATGTAGGAATGGCTCTGGTGGGAAGCTCATGTTCGGGATTACGTTAGCCAAGGTGTTGTGAGTATCACAACCAGAGCCAACCACACCGAAATAGTCAACCATGCCAGTGGCATCATAGTAAGCCGCGATTTTCTTCATGTCGTCGTGGTTCAAGCCATCTGGGTGGAACTCGTCACCAGTAATACGCATACCCACTACGAAATCAGGGCCAACTTCCGCACGCACAGCTTTTAGTACTTCTAAACCGAACTTCATGCGACCTTCGAAAGTGCCGCCCCATTCGTCGGTACGTTTGTTTACACGAGGAGACCAGAACTGGTCGATCATGTGTTGGTGTACCGCAGACAATTCTACACCGTCAAGACCACCTTCTTTGGCACGACGAGCAGCCTGCACGAAGTCGCCGATAACACGCCAGATTTCTTCTACTTCGATGGTTTTACAAGTCGCACGGTGAACTGGCTCGCGGATACCAGAAGGAGACATTAGGTTCGGCCAGTTTTCACCGTCCCAACGGGAACGACGACCCATGTGGGTAATCTGAATCATGATCTTACCGCCGTGCTTGTGAACGGCATCAGCAAGATTCTGGAAGTGTGGGATGATGCGATCCGTAGATAGGTTTACGGAGCTCCACCAGCTTTGTGGAGAGTCGATAGAAACTACGCTCGAACCACCACAGATACAAAGACCACAGCCACCTTTTGCCTTTTCTTCGTAGTACTTAACATAACGATCAGTAGTCATACCACCATCAGTAGCGTATACCTCGGCGTGCGCGGTACTTACGATACGGTTACGGATAGTGAGCTTATTAATATTTAAAGGCTGAAACAGCGCGTCAAACTGGGACATAGTGGAACCCCGTCTAGGTTTAAACTAATTTACGATTTATATATTTAAAGTGGTGTTACTTCGAAGTAACCAACATCACAACCTTCTTCTGCGGCACATTGGGTCTGAACCGCTTTAGTGCGAACAGATAGGCCTTGTGCTTCAGCGATTTGGTCTAGTGCACCAGCAAACCAACCGGTAAACATGTAGTCGATTTTGCGATTTACTTTTTTACCGTGGATTTTCTCGTAGTGGTAAACGAATGCTGAGTTCTCTAGGCGAACTTTGGCAGTACCTTTCTCGATATCTAATTCTTCAGTGATGAAGAAACCCCAACCACGCTGAGAAAGACGTTTTAGGTAGTGATGCCAAACATCGGCACCGGAGATACCATGGCATGCTGATTCCTGTTCACACCAGTAGTAAGCAGACTTGTAACCGGCTTTGTATAGAATTTCAGCGTAACGCTCAGTACCAATCTCATCTTCGATACCCATGTGGTTGTTAACGAAGAAATGGCGTGGTACGTAAAGCATTGGCAACGCGTCGGTTGTCCACACTCCGGTTTCATCATCAACTAGGATCGGCATTTCTGGCGCATGTACACCCATGATTTGTTCCTTAATTTTTCTTTATGTCATTAAATAAAAATGTGGACCTGAGGCGCGAAAGAGGTCGTGAACTATTCCCCAGGTCCACTCTAACTAATACAGCTTGGGACTTATTCGCCCCAAACTTCTTTAAGCAGGTTAACCCAGTTCTCGCCCATGATCTTACGCACTTGACGTTCAGTGAAACCGTGGCGCAATAGTGCTTCCGTCAGATTCGGGAATTCACCAATGGTACGAATACCTTTTGGATTTACGATTTCACCAAAGCGAGTTAGACGGCGCGCATAGCCCTTGTCATGGGTTAGGTATTCGAAGAAATCTTGACCGTGACCTTGGGTAAAGTCAGTACCGATACCAATCGCATCTTCACCAACGATGTTGTAGACGTATTGAATAGCTTCTACGTAGTCATCGACAGTTGCATTAACACCGGCGCGCAAGAAAGGAGTGAACATGGTCACACCAACGAAACCACCGTTTTCAGCGATGAATTTTAATTCTTCGTCAGTACGGTTACGTGGGTGCTCTTTCAGACCAGAAGGCAAGCAGTGGGAATAGGCCACTGGCTTTTTAGACTCGATAATGACTTCTTTAGCGGTATTTGGACCAACGTGTGACAGGTCGCACAATACGCCTACACGGTTCATTTCCGCTACGATTTCACGACCAAAACCAGACAGACCGCCGTCACGCTCGTAACAGCCAGTACCCACTAGGTTTTGCGTGTTGTAACACATTTGCGTGATACCCACGCCTAGGTCTTTTAGGATTTGTACGTAACCGATTTGATCTTCGTATGGGTGGGCGTTTTGGAAGCCCATCATCACGCCGGTTTTACCTTCCGCTTTAGCACGGTAGATATCTTTGGTGGTACGAACTTTGAGAAGAAGATCGCTGTTTTCTTCGATCATCTTGTTCATGTCAGCGATATTTTGAACTGCCCCTTCAAAGTCTTCCCAGAAGGACATAGTACAATTCGCTGCAGTCAGCTTACCTTTGGCCATGTCTTCAAATAGCTCGCGATTCCATTTCGAGCAAATCAAGCCATCGATCACTATGGCGTCATCATGTAACTCAGCTGCATTCATCGTATTTTCCTTTTTCAGGTCTTATCAGGATAGATGAATCCAGTGTAAGAGGAGCACTTGGGACTGTGGTGGCTGAATACGACGCTGGCCGTACTAAAACCGACAAAGGCAACAAAATGATCCGTTAACGACACCACCCCCAGTTATTTTAGGCAGGTGGTGTGACTTGTAACAATTTATTCGCCGATATCTTCCGCTAAAAAGCCACCTGTTTGGTGAGCCCAGAGCTTAGCGTAGATACCATTTTGCTCCACGAGCTGCTGATGGGTGCCCATTTCAGCGATTCGCCCCTGATCCAATACCACCAGTCGATCCATTTCTGCAATGGTAGATAGCCGGTGGGCAATGGCGATAACAGTTTTACCTTCCATTAAGCGATACAAACTACTCTGAATGGCTGCCTCTACTTCAGAGTCGAGGGCAGAGGTTGCTTCATCCAACACCAAGATTGGGGCATCCTTGAGTAACACGCGGGCAATAGCGATACGCTGACGCTGACCGCCAGACAACTTGATACCACGCTCCCCTACCATGGCGTCGTAGCCTGAGTTTCCGTAGGGGTCAGTGAGTGTCAGGATGAAATCGTGGGCTTCCGCTTGTTTAGCGGCGGCGATCATCTGTTCTTCGGTGGCATCAGGATTCCCGTAAAGTAAGTTTTCTCGCACCGTGCGATGCAGCAAAGAGGTATCTTGAGTCACCATACCGATATTGGCACGCAAGGAATCCTGCTGCACTTGGCGTATATTCTGCCCGTCAATGGTAATCTGCCCGTCTTCCACATCATGGAAGCGCAATAGCAAATTCACAATGGTGGATTTACCCGCACCGGAGCGACCAACCAAACCGACTTTCTCCCCCGGTTTAATGGTTAGGGCCAGCTTTTCGATCACCTTGCGATCTTGCTTACCGTAATGGAACACCACATCGTCAAAGCGAATTTCGCCGCGGGGCACATTTAGTGGCTGCGCATTTTCTTCATCAAGGATGGTAAGGGGTTTCGATAGGGTTCCCATCCCGTCTGCGACCATACCAATATTCTCAAACAGGGCACTGATTTCCCACATAATCCATTGGGACATACCATTGAGACGCAAAGCTAAACTTACCGCAATGGCAATTGCCCCGACACTAATGGCGCTATTTAGCCACAAGCCAATCGCTACCGCTGCGATAACAAACGCCAACAAATAATTGCAGCTTTGCACCCCTAGGTTCAGACCGGTCACCAAGCGCATTTGCCGGTAAACCGTTTGCAAGAACTCATCCATCCCTTCTTTGGCGTACACAGCTTCCCGTTGACTATGGGCAAACAGTTTCACCGTAGTGATGTTGGTATAGCTATCCACGATGCGGCCAGTCATATTAGAACGAGCGTCCGCTTGCTCTTTCGAGATCTTTTTCAAACGTGGTACAAAATACAACTGCAAGGCGATGTAGCCAGCTAGCCACAAAAGCATGGGCAACATTAGACGATAGTCAGCGTTAGCAATGAGCACCAACATAGAGATGAAGTAAACCAGGATATACATCAGTACATCCATTAGCTTCATCACCGTTTCGCGCACGGCAAGGGAAGTTTGCATGACCTTGGTAGCAACCCGACCGGCAAAGTCATCCTGGAAGAAGCTAACACTTTGGCGAAGCACGAACCGGTGGGCCAACCAGCGAATACGCATGGGATAGTTGCCCAACAGGGTTTGGTGTACCACTGCCGAGTGTAAAAAAGTCACCAGTGGCATGGCGACCAATACCATCAGGGACATACCTAGCAGGTGCAGCCACTCTTCCTGCAAGAAAGTATCAGGCTGCTTGGTCACCAACCAATCCACTAGCTGCCCCATGAAACTAAACAACACCACCTCTAGAATGGCGCTGGTAGCCGTTAGCAATGACATAACGATCAAAGGCAGCTTGACACCTTTGGAATAGTACCAACAAAAGGCAAATAGATTCTTTGGGGCCTGTTGGGGGTCAAGATCAGGATAAGGCCCCACCCACTTTTCAAAACGCTTCAACATAATGTGTCATTCTTCCAAAATAAAATCGCCATCATGGTAGTGGAGTCTGTCCACTCGGTAAAATCCTAGTTTCACAGCCACGCCATCTTTGGTTCTAAAGTAACCTGAGTTCATGTGGTTTTAGTGCATAAAACTGCGATTACCCCGTGTTTTCACATTGACTACCCGACACGCTGGTATAATCCCCAGCACAAATCTGTTTCTAGGAATAACATGACTCTCTCACTTCCCATCTATCTCATCCTCGGTTTATTAGTAGGCTTAACGCCTCTGGCGATAGATGCATACCTACCTAGCATTCCCACCATCGCCAGCGATCTGGGCATGGAAATAAGCTACATTCAGTTAACATTGAGTGTCTATTTGTTGGCATTTGCCCTACTTCAGGTGGTGTTTGGCCCCCTTTCTGATGCCTTGGGCCGCCGTAAGATTATCAATTTCGGTTTGATCGTGTTTGCCACGGGAAGTCTCTGGTGTGCTTTAAGCCAGGCCTATGACATGCTGATTATTGGCCGCGTCATTCAAGCCATAGGTGGTGCCGCGGTGGCGGTGAGTATCCCCGCATTGGTAAAAGATGGGCTCAGTACCGAAGAGTTTTCCAAGGCCATGTCCATGGTCATGTTAGTGATGGCATTAGCGCCATTGGCTGCTCCCATTATCGGTGGAGTCATTCTAGTCACTCTGTCCTGGCATTACATTTTTGTTTTTCTTGCGGTGTTGACGCTTATTGGTATGGCGCTATTTCTGCGCAATATTCCTGAAACTCTTCCACGGGAACACCGGGTTCCGCTTTCCCTTCGAAACATTCTCTCGAACTACCGACGCTTAGCTAGGCATCCGGTAATCATGGGATACATCGTTGCCGGTTCATTTCATTTTGCCGGTCTGATGTGCTTTATCACTGGCGCGGCCTTTATTTATATCGAGCTCTATCATGTGCCTGAGCAGTATTTCGGTTTTTATATGGGACTGAATGTTGTTTCAATGATGATAGCGACCACACTAAACCGACGCTATGTAGATCGACTCGGCCTACCAAAACTGACCCGCTATGGCATCCATGTTCTAGCGATTAGTGCAATACTACTGTTTGCTTTAGCAGTACTAGATATGCCGCCCCTTATCGCGATTATGCTCGGCTGCATGCTATACACGGGCACTATGGGCGTGTTGGGGGGCGGCTTGATGGCTGGCGCCATGCGCTACTCGGGCAAGCACAATGGCAGCGTCACCGCTTTGGCTGGTACTTTTCGCTTTACCGCTGGGGCCTTATCTGGAGCGATTGTTAGCGCCCTTCATGACGGGTCGCAAACTCCGATGTTAGTAGTCATGGCAAGCTGTGCTACCCTAGCCATTCTAGCTTGGTTTTGGACCATTCGAACTGAACGAAGCGGTGACTTTGCCTCACTCGAAGTTACCCAATAATTGATCAAGGTTTGTTTTATGTTATCTGTATCTGAACTGATTAAATTAGTACGTACCAGCCCGGAAAAAGTAAATTTTCGGGACGTTATCGCCACCATTGATGAACACTATAATTTTACCCCGACGGCTTTTCGTAATGGTGATCAGCATAATGGTGTCGGCGAGAATAATGGCTCCTGTAAAATTTTGTCATTTGCTAAGCTGAATGAACTGACTGTCGACGAAACATTGAATCTATTTGGTGATTTCTATCGTATGGATGTACTGCAACATCCCGATAACAGCGATCACCAAAATATTCGCCAGTTTATGGCACACGGTTGGGGTGGCGTAGATTTCACTGCAGCCGCACTCACTAGCAAATAAGTTAACCCTCGGAGGAAGTATGGAGCTGGTAGTTTTTGACTTAGATGGCACCTTGTTAAATAAACAGCAGCGGCTTTCTCCATTCACGATCGAAGTATTAAAAGCCCTCGACGAGCGCGGCATCCACTATACGGTTGCGACTGGCCGCACTCATTTGGCAGCGCAATCGTGTATTGCTGATCATGATTTTCCGAACTGGCTGATTTGCAAAAACGGTGTCGAGTGGTGGCACCCTCAAGAGAAGTATTATCGCCATCAGGGCATTTTAACGCCGGCCGAAATCGACTCGACCTTAGCAGCATTTACCGAAGCCGATGTGACACCATTTGTCTTCTGTCTCGATCAGCACGGTCAACAGACTGCGTATTACTCTCGCCTAGTCAATTCTCAGGCAGAGCATATTTACGCAGAGCTCAAGGCCCACCCAGAGCTGAAGCTAGCGCCTCTAAGCGCATTACCGGAGCAGGCACAGATAATCAATCTCAGTGCACTGGGCCCCAAACCTGCCTTAGATCATATCGTTAGCCATTGTCACAGCCTACCACACCTCAGTGCCTACAGCGGTGGCGGTATTTACCATCCAGATATCTACTGGCTTGATATCCATCACCGGCAAGCCTGCAAAGGGTCGTCAATTCAGCAGTTACAACAAGAACTAGGGGCGAGCAATATTATTGTGTTTGGCGACGGAGACAATGATTTGCCTATGTTCAAAATTGCCCATGAAGCCTACGCCATGGCAAACGCAGATGACCATGTAAAACAGGCGTCCCACGATATCATTGGACACCATGATGAAGATGGCGTCGCGAAATTCTTGGTGCAAAGATTTAGTTTGTAGAGCTACATATATCCTTATTTTTTAATACAAATTGAAACATTTTCTGCTTTACCTAGTCTCAGTAATGTCCCATAGTAATGATAGAAACTGAAGTTGGAGAAAGATCATGGCTGAATTTTTAGTGTTTGCGTTAGTGATGAGTGCGGCAGCATTGGCCTTAGTACATACCGCCAAACAGCTCAGCCAGCCAAAACTTAAGCCGCAACCTATCAAAGTTGAAAACGAACAACAGCGAAGAACTCGCCAGCGCCGCTCTTACTGATATCCATCATGATAGCCCAGTTTACCCTGGGCTATATTGTTAAGTCTTTTTGCTAATACCGTACTCTCTTAGTTTTAGTGCAATAGCGCCGTGACTCATTCCGAGCTTCTTGGCTAATTTCCGGCTACTTGGGTAACTTGGAAAGAGTCCTTCCAGTAGCTTTTTCTCGAAGTTCTTTATGGTTTTTTCCAACGAATCCTCAACGAGTTCGACTCTTACCGAGCTCATTTCGTTTTCGCCATTACTACGAGCATGCGCCAACATAGTATTGGACACTTCCCCGTCGAATTGCTCTGTTGTGGCTAGCAAACGCTCTTGCTGTCGATTGATGCGCTTGGCACTGCGCAAAAAGATTACACCGCCAGCCAAAATTGGCTCCCCTTCGTCATTGGGAATCGTGACGGGTTTAAACTCTGTCAAAATCAGTTGGCTATTGATGCGTATGCGTTTACTGCCCAACGACCCTGCCCGACGCCAATCAACACGAGCCAAGCCAGGGGCAACATCCGCAATCTTGCTACCGATCAGCTCTGCCACATTCCGCCCTAAATCTCGTGCAGCCTGATGGGTTGCCAAGGTAATACGGCCGCCCAAATCAACACTAACCACACCATCAGGCATTGCTTCTAGCAAATGCCACGTCGCATAGTGGGCTCGCTCAGTTGGCGTAAAGTGCACTACCTTCACATCGTGAACGCCATTGATACGTCGAATCGCTCCGAGTAGTAGCTGCAACTGTGCGAACGCTACATCCGGCATACCCACATAAAGCTGATCACTGTGGGTTCCCACTTCAATCAACTGCAAGTCGATCTGGTGTAATAGAAATAAATCTAAAATCTCATGCACCATCCCGAGACGATTTTGACAATGAATCTCTAGTCGCATCCCTAGCCCTGACGAATGAGTACGGATTTATGGGGAGCAAAGGTATCGTATAGCGGCAATAATGCCGCACCGATCGCACCACTAAAATGCGCGGTTTTTGCCAAGGTAAAAGGCGGCACCGGAAGCAAGCTAATATCTGCGGTAGCTTGCTCTATTAGCGGCAATAAAGATTGCGCCAACCATTGGGGCAAATGCCCCCCAAACAGCATTAGCTGCGGATTTTCCATGGCGATCACAGACGCAAACACCGGAGCCACGATGGGAGCAATCACCTGCCCCCATTGCTCAGTCGCAGCCATCACCTGTTGCGATGGGGTGACTAACCAATCGTCTGACAAGTTTATCCCTGCTTGCTCTAAATAGCGACGCAGACCACTGAGCGACAACACTTCCACAATGCAGCTGCCAAAGGGATTGTCCATCAAGGGAATTAAACCAAAGTGACCCGCACGCCCATCGGCGCCACGAACTATTTCCCCGTCACTGACAATGGCGGCACCGGTGGCAATACTAATGAAGAAGTACAAAAAGTATGGACAACTCGTGGCGAGAAACTTCTCCGCCAATGCCGATACCACAGCATCGTTTTCTCGCAAGGCTCGTAGTTGCGTCTGTTCACCCAGCCACGTTTCAAAACTCTCGTATTGCCAGTAGCTGACCCGGTCTGCGATGCGGCGAATATCACTGGTGGAAGTATGGGCTGGCAACATGGTTTCTAACCAACAATCCATATAGTCAGGACAAGAAAAGCCGATGCCAGCCACTTTCACCCAATAATCGCCCAACTCTTGCCGTGCTTGCTCCAACAGCTCGGTAACAACTGCTTTTGCCTCTACTTCCCCAGGAAACAGACAAGCTGAACTTTGTGTGTAGATGACCTCACCCAAGAAATTAACCAAAGCTATGCTAATACTGTTACGGTCAACGTTAATGCCAATGGCGAAAGCACCTTGCCCATTAAGCTCTAGCTCGATGCGAGGCTGTCCGCGGCGGCCTTTGGTTTTACCCCGTACCTGAATCAATTCCCGCTCTAACAGGGAATGGCAAATCACCGAGATGGACTGGGCGCTCAACCCGGTAAGGAGGGCAATATCAGCACGGGCAATACCGGGTTCATTACGAATCACGTTTAAAATAATGCGTTCATTAAACAAACGACTTTGTTCAGAGGTGCTGGTTGCGTTGCGCATACCTGATCCCAACCAAATAAATTTAAGTTATCGCTATTGGGCACCGAATGCCAGATTTTTACCTGCCAATATTCCCCACTAATCCAAGAAACTCCGACATAGGTCGTGACTTGGGTCTATTCAATTTCATTTATGGGGTTAAATACAGTATTATCCGCCAACCATATTGGATACGGCTTCCTTATGCAGTTAGATAAAATAGATCTGAACCTACTTCGTTACCTAGACTCGTTGTTACGTGAGCAAAATGTGACTCACGCAGCCAATCAGCTAGGCATAACCCAACCTGCCATGAGCAACGGTCTACGTCGGCTGCGTGATTTATTTCATGATCCGCTACTGGTACGAACCAGCGATGGCATGATGCCAACTGCCTTGGCAATTCAACTGCAGCCTAGAGTGCAGAGTATTCTACAATCGGTCGATGAAGTACTCCACTTAGGGCAAGAGTTCGATGCGGATTCTAGCTCCCGAGTATTTCGTATAATGGCGAGTGACTATGCCGAAGCGACTCTGATTCCCCCCTTGATGCAGAAGTTGCAAGCGGAAGCGCCGGGGGTCATTCTGGATGTCATGAATCCCAGTGATGTGAGTTTCCACGATGTGGAGAAAGGCAAAGTAGACTTGGTGATCAACCGCTTCGAGCAGTTACCCCAGTCGTTTCACCAAAAATCGGTTTGGGTGGATCGCTTCTCTTGCTTGGTGCCTGCCAACGACACTTTTTCCGATAGCTTGACGCTGGAAGAATATCTGGCCGCCCAACATGTTTGGGTTAGCAAAACCGGTTTCGGTGTCGGCGTTGGCATTCAACCCGAAGAAGTACAAAAGCTGGGCTGGGTGGATGGTTCTTTAGCAGAGCTAGGACACAAACGTAATATCCGTTTATTTACTCGGAACTACAATGTAGCCATGCGTGCGACAGAGCAACTTGGCCTTATTGCCACACTCCCTTCCCTAGCGACTCGCTTGATGGAAGGCAATGACAAGGTAAGAGTCGTCGAACCTCCCTTTACTATTCCTCCGGTCGAACTGAAAATGCTGTGGAGCCCTTTACTCCAACATGATCCGGGGCATATTTGGTTGCGCTCGACTATCTCAGGCTGCGCTCGCGCTATCGCTGAGAATGCGGATTTGGGTTGATTTAGCCTGATGATGCTTGCCTAGAAATCAAAACGGGAGCCATGCGCTCCCGTTTTGCTCATATAGCCACCAATAACTACTGACAGTGGTAGTCGATACCCTTAGCAAGGGTGGGCATATCCCCATCCAGTTGGCGCTGGGCTTCCTCTACGCTAGAAGCGGTCACATCCAGATCGGTTATATGACCGTTCTGAATACTGTAACACCAGCCATGCACATGTAGCTCCTGACCTGATTTCCAAGCATTTTGTACAATACTGGTGGCTGAGACGTTAGCTACTTGCTCGATGACGTTCAGTTCACACATGCGATTAAAACGCAGACAATCATCACTGATGCCATCCAGTTCGGCCTTATGCAAGCGGTAAACATCTTTTATGTGGCGCAGCCAGTTATCAATTAGGCCGTGTTCGCCATTCTCCATGGCCGCTTTAATACCGCCACAGCCGTAATGCCCAACCACCATAATATGCTTCACCTTAAGCACATCGACCGCATATTGGATCACAGAAAGGCAGTTTAGATCGGTATGCACCACCACATTGGCAATATTACGGTGTACAAATACTTCACCGGGGAGTAAGTCGACGATTTGGTTAGCAGGGACACGACTGTCTGCACACCCGATCCAGAGATACTCGGGCTTTTGTTGTTGGGAAAGTTTCTCGAAGAATACTGGATCTTCGGCGTTAACTTTTGCCGCCCATGCCCGGTTTTTCGCAAAAAGGTTTGGCAGTATTTTTGACATAGGTTTGATCCTTAAAGTTTTTGATACCAGCGCAAGCACACATCCACGGTCACGTCTAACCGCTCTAGTTTCGACAAGGCATCTCGTCCTGCTTTAGGGGATTTGTGTTGATGCGGGGTCATACTTAATAATTGTGAAATTTGCGCCTGACTAGACAGCTGAGCAAGATAGCGCGCAGTGGTGACTTCAGCTGGCTTAAAGCCCGCAAGCTGCTCCCCATAGGGTAAAGTAAATGACTTAAGCGTGGGGTACAAAATCCGACGCATTTCCAACAAATGATCAGCACCAGGATCAACCATTAGCAACCAGCCGCCAGGTTTCAATACTCGCAAAAACTCTTCGAATATGGGAAACCCAAAAGTACAAACAAGCCAATCCAGACTGGCATCCGGTAATGGAATGCGGGCATTCGAGCCGACGACCCAAGCAATTTCCTTGGAGCGTTTACTAGCGGATTGAATGGCCCATTTAGAGATGTCGATACCAAATACCCGACTTCCACCACCATTAGCGGCATGAATTCGAGTGGTATAGTACCCCTCCCCGCAGCCAGCATCTAAAACGGTAATGGCTCTCGATAATAAATCTGCTGATCTCGAACGCAAAATTTCTTCTACTATTGGGCTATACAGACCACTTTCAAGAAACTCACGTCGGGCGCTGACCATGGCTTTACTGTCGCCTGGATCTTTGGAGTGTTTGTTCTGCACTGGCAACAAATTGACGTAGCCAGTTTTGGCAAAATCAAAACTATGTCCGTTCGGACAGCTTAGACCTGATGCGGTACGGCTTAATGGAGCAGCGTCCAGTGGACACAATAACATTTCAAAGGAAGGCACAGTTCTTTCCGTTACTTCGAGCTAGGCGGCTAGTGTATTGCTCGCGAGCCTGCGATTCAATGCAAACCAGCCCGAGTTTGGGCCGAGTGTTGTGAAAGATCAGTGTAATGATACCGCTTGATCGCTTGCTTGGGGGAAAACCCCTTGACGCTCTAGATATGCCAAGAAGTCATCCTGGGCCATTGGCTAAGCATACAAAAAGCCTTGCACCTCTTGGCATTGGTAACTTAGTAGCATATCTGTCTGATGACGATGCTCAACCGTTCCTAGTTGTATGGAAAAATATTCCATATCGCCGGGCGAACAGTGTTCCCGGCTGTGAGTGCTCCAAGCTTACGCTCGGGCACTTACCC